>CAVRZU010000191.1:0-32549 GCA_963725365.1 uncultured delta proteobacterium
TCCCAGGACGCTTCACCGCCCAACTGGGCGGCCTCTTTCTGTTCCTGCCCTGGCTGGTGGACTGCCAATGGCCCCGGTTGGTCCGGCAGGCCAAGTTTCCCGGCACCCCAATGATTCCGGCGGTGCAGGCCCTGCTCTTCATGCTGGCCTTGAAACTCTCCCTGCGGGAGCGCAAGAGCCATGTGATGGATTTGGTCTTCGACCCGGGCCTGGCCCTCTTTGCCGGCTTGAACGTCGCCCCCAAAACCACTTATCTGTCCACCTACTCGGATCGAGTGGGACCCAAGATGATGGAGGCGTTGCGGGCGGGCTGGCTCCAGGTTCTCCGGGACCATCACCTGGCCCAAGGAGAGAGCTTCAACCTCGATTTTCACACTATTCCGTTTTTTCGGCCAGGACGAGTTTGTCGAGCGCCACTACTTGTCCAAGCGCAGCCGGCGGGCCCCCAGAAATCCATTTTGGTGTTCCTGGCCCAGGAAACCGACAGCCAGGTCATTTGCTATTCGTGTGCCGATGTCCCTAAGCGCCAGCAACCCGACCAGGTGCTGCGCTTTGTGGAGTTCTGGCGGCGGCAGACGGGCCAAGCACCCAAGGAATTGGTGTTTGATTCCAAACTGACCACCTTTGCCAATCTGAGCCGGCTCAACGACCAGGGCATCGTGTTCATGACCTTGCGCCGACGCTCGGCGGGCTTGTTGCGCCAGGTGGCCAACACGCCGCGCTCGGCTTGGCGCACGGTCCATCTGGATGTGCCGCATCGCCAGTACCAAGACCCCAAAGTCTTCGAACAAAAGGTGAATCTGAGCGGTTACGAAGGCCAAATTCGACAGTTGTTCATCACCGATCTGGGGCATGAGGAACCGACAATTTTACTGACGAACGACCTGGAAGGTTCGACGGCTCAGCGCATCACCCGTTACGCCCAGCGCATGCTCATCGAAAACCATCTGGCCGATGCGGTGGACTTTTTTCATTTGGATGCCCTCAGTTCGGCGGTGGCCCTGAAAGTGGATTTTGACGTGGTGCTGACCGAGATCGCCACCGGCCTCTACCGCCTGATGGCCCGCCAGTTGACGGGCTATGAAACGGCCAAGGCCCGGCAGATTTATCGCCATTTTCTGGACACCCCTTCCCAAATCGAAATTGGCCCAGGCCGTGTCGAAGTTCAACTACCCAAACGCGCGCATAATCCGCTCTTGATCGCAGCCGGTGTCGCCCAAAAGGAAGTCGCCATTCCTTGGTGGGATGGCCACAAGCTGGCTTTCACTTTTGCCTGATCGCAGAACTCGCCGAGCCCCCGAACTTCCCACGCGGCCGTTAGGCGATTCTTCACGCGAAAATCCAGGCTAGGTGATATGGGCGGGGAGGGACGCATGGGACCGAAGGGACGGAAGGGACGAACACGGACGCACACGGACGAGCATGGACGGACATGGACGAGCATGGACGGAAGGGGATTAGGATTAATATTAGTGACGGAGTTCATATTAGTTGGGCGAAGATGCGGTTGGGGTTGGCAGCGGTGGCGGCGGCTTCAAGGGCGAGACAGGCCGCCCAGAAACGGTCGGCATGACTGTTGAGGTGGCGCTCGCCCTCGAACCGGATGTTGCCACTGGAGGTCACGGTCTTGCGCATGGACCGGAGATCGGCGGCCAGGAGGCGGTCGTTTGGGATGCGGATGCCGCCGGTTTCGAAGGCGGAACGGAGTTTGTAGGCGAGTCTTTCTTTGACTTCGGCGGTGAAGGTGACGCCTTCGACACGGTAGCGGTCGAATTTCTTTTTGGCGCGTTCGACGAATTGGCAGCCCAGGCCGCTTTGGTCAATGCAGGCCCTCCTGACTGCCGGCAGGGCCAGGAGGGGATAAAGGACGGCTTCCTGGGCCTCGAAGGTTTGTTTCTCGAGGCAAATTATTTTGCGGGTGAGGAGGTTGAGGGCGTTTTTTTCGAGGACCCATATCACGGTGAGATCGTGGAAACGGCCGATGTCAACGCCGAGGTAGAGGGAAGATTGCGGATTGTAGAATGCGGATTGCGGATTGAAGGACCACTCCCAGGGTTCGCCGGGTTTGTACTGGCAGCTTGCGATAAGGTCGTAACTGAGGAAGGCGGAATCGTCGTCGCCGGGCTGGCACATAAACTCCTGCTGCCAGGATTCTTCGTCCGGGCAGCCCTGGCGGAGGGATTGCAGGAAATCGTCATCGGTCCACTGGAGGCGGTCATCGCCCGGGTTGGCTTGGCGCCATTTGGTTTTGAGTCTATCGAGGAGGCCCTGCTGGACGGCGTCCTGGATGGTGACGGTGTGGAGGCTGAAATGCTTGGGGTTGCCCTGGTGCTTGATTTCATTGACCAGTTCGTTGAAAAAGTTGGCGGTGCCGCGATGGGTGGAGATGATGTCCATGCCGCCGTCCCACATAAGACCTGGAAAGCCGACGGCGAAGAGTGGCGGTTGGCGGAGTTGAGGGCGAATTCATCAAAGACGCGGTGACCGCGCTTGCCGGCCTGGGCGTCGGGGCTGGAACTGAGGCTGTAAATGGAGCGTCCGTTGTCGAAGGGGAGAACGTGGGCGGAAATTTTCAGTTCGCGGTCCAAGACGCGCTCGCGCATTTCGCCACAGGGGGCGTGGAGGGTTAAGGCCCAGCGGGCGCAATCGGCGGCGAAAAGCCGGGCCTGGAGATCGTCGCGGCTGCTGACCCAGGCGTCGGAGCGGCTGGCTCTCTGGCCGGTTTTGACAACGAGATCGTAGGCCGTGGCGAGGGTGATGCCGATTTGGCGGGATTTTTCGATGAGCCGCCTGGGGGAGGGGTCCCGGATCCAGCGGGTTTGGTAGGGGAGGAAGAAGGGGGGCGGGACAATTGCGGATTGCGGATTGCGGATTGCGGATTGTTTACCCTCCGTAGGCCCGGCCAAGGTGGGCGGATTTCCTCCTTCGCTAGATCTACGGAGGACGGGGCGGATTGCGGATTTTTGAAAACGATTGGTCTTCATTCAATTGCGGATTGCGGACCCGCCTTCGCCTGGCTACGGCGCGGCAAGTTGCGGAGTGGGGCGTTAGAAGAGGTTCAAGGCTCTGGCGGTTTTCTCGAGGGTTTCTTTGGTGAAGCCGCCGTCGTCGCGCAAGCTTCTGGGCGGAACGTCGGATTTGGCTTTTTGGGCGGCGAGGTGGTCTTGATGCTTTTGGGCGGCGAGGATCTGCCATTGGCGCTGGATTTGCAGCCATTCGGAGTATTGATCGCCCCGGCGCAGGGGGAGCAGCAACGGGATGAATTCTTTGAGGCGCTTTAGGAGGGCGGCGGAACGAGGGGATTGCGGAATCTTCGATTGCGGATTGCGGATTGCGGATTGCGGATTTTCTTGCGCTCTTTGGTCACGGTCTTCCGGCTCGGGCGGCTGCAGCCAGGCGGCGGAATCGGGCCCGGGGGAAGGAGGCGATTGCGGATTGCGGATTGCGGATTGCGGATTTTCTTGCGCTCTTTGGTCACGGTCTTCCGGCTCGGGCGGCTGCAGCCAGGCGGCGGAATTAGAGATACATACGCTATTCGCTGAGACGCAAGCAGAATACGATCATATCGAGATGGCGTCAATCAGGAGATGCTCGATCCGGTAAACCTTTTCGATGCTGGATGAGTTCCGAAGAAGTCCAATCCTCATCATCCCTCGAATTCGGAGATATGATATTCTTTCCCCGTCGTTCAGACGCATTAGGCGCTCTCACTCGATATTTCGCCGTCTGCTTCTTGAACGCCCCCAGCCCCGTTTAAATGGCACACAGATCGATTTTCTCCTCAGTACAGCGCTGACGAATGCGGATCAAGATCTCAGGATGTATCACTAGCTGGGTTTAATGAGTTGTTTCTGGCCTCTTGACCAGTTTAAGGCGGTCTCGGTGCTCAAAAGGTACTCCCGAGATGCTGTGTGCCTTCACTTCGGCTCGAAAAGGGAATGCTCCACACAGCTCTCCTCTATGGCGTTCTGCTGAGGGTTATCCGGAACCTTTCAATCCTTGGATCATATCTGCATTTTCCCGCTTTCAGAAAACACAGGTAAATTGATATGGACTGGAAGTAAAAATCAAGAGCCGTTTATTCCCCATTGCCTCCGAGCGCCGCGCGTTCTTCGCTGCTCAGTCCATACAGCTTAAAGGTGGCTTGGTTGCAGGCCTGCAAATCCCGTTTTTGGGCCGCGTCTCTCAATTCCCTCCGCAATCCTTCGGGCACGTCACGCCAATAAGGAAGGCGTATGCGTCGCAGGTACTGCGCCTGAAAACGCAGGAATCCCCCGTGCATTTTGGTCGAGTAGGTCGCCACAAAAAGCCGGGTGACGCCCGAAAGCAGTACTGCCTGTAAGGCACGAAGATCCCACGCTTCGGACGTGACGTAATACAGGTTATGGTGAGGGTACAGTTTTCCCGATTCAAAAACGATATGTGCTTTGCCCTTAATGTCGTGGATGAGAAGTTTTTGTTTCTTCGCGATTGAAAGTGGATTGGCATAAATACATATACTCTTCGAGCAGTGTTTGCCTTTGCAGCCGAATGCACAAAGGAGGAAGCGTTGTATGCCATGCCTCCAGAGGCTGGCTGTTGATGCAATTCCTCGCTAATGAGAACTTCCCTTTTAATCTAAACCTAAATAGACAGCTTCCTTACAGTGACAAAGTGCTCTTGCATGGCCATTCCGCCGCCTGCAGGGTCCCAGAGATCGAGCCCGCCGGGCATGAGCATATTGTCGGATACTCCTTTGCCGAAGGCGAGGCTTTCAACGGGTAGAGTATGCCCAAACCCGTGAACAGTGAACACCGCCTCCGGATGGATGAATTCGGTTAACTTGACCTTAATGCGTTCGGTATGGCCATTTGAGGAAACCTCCACAATTTCTCCGTCCTTTATGTCCATCTTCGTCCCGACGTCCTGATTAAGCCATAGACTGTTTTCCGGCATCTGCTCGTTCAGGGCCGGGTTATTGATGGTGTGCCCCTGCGTATGGACCGGGCATCGTCCGAAGGTGATTCGAAATCGACCTTGGGGAACCTTCGGTGATTCATAAGGTTTGAGAGAAGGGACTCCCTGTTTTTCCAGCTTGTCTGCGATGATTTCTATCCTGCCCGAGGGCGTCTTGAACCCAATTTCGGCTAAATTGCGGTAGAATGGGCTTTTTGCCAGGGGAACCGTTCCGGTGGCTTGAAAGGCCTCCATATTCACCCCCGTGCCTTCGAGTTGATAATTCCAGACGGACTGCACGGAATCAAAGGCAAGCGCATCAATGCCGAGCCTTCGGGCCAAACCAGCTATTATCTCCCAATCGGAGCGGGTGTCAAATCGCGGCTCGACCGCCCTTTGACGCAGGAAGAAGTGGGGCTTCAGGCCGTTTTTGCAAGCCACGATGCTTTCTCGCTCCAGATAAGTGGAAAGCGGGAGCACGACATCGGAAAACCAGGCAGTGTCTGACCAACTGAAGGTCACTGAAATGAGAAGATCGAGTTTTTGGAAGATTCTTTTTAAAGCTTCGGGGTCGGGAAACGCCATGAGAGGATCATGGCGATAGGCGATGTAAGCTTTAACCGGATAGGGGTCCCCGGTCTCGATCGCTTTGAACGCCAACTGAAGGAGGCCGGGCCCTGGCTCGAAGTGAGGGTAGCGCCACCCGACTCCGTCCGCCCGCTTCTCGTCGGGTTTTGGAACGAGATCGACGAGTTTTTTCAGCTCCTGGCGCCCGAGGTCCTTCGGAGTGTTTGAGAGAGGAAGTCCCCCTTTAGCTCCGATGGCTCCAAGCAGTGCGTTGATAATGTAGGCAGTTCGGCACACATAGAAGGAATCCTTGTACCGGGCGGTCATCCATCCGGGGTGCCATACCACTGCGGGTTTGGCACTGGCGAGATCATGGGCGAACGCCAAAAGCCTCTCCGCGGGAATCCCTGTCTCCGTTTCCGCCCACTGAGGCGTGTAGGGCCGAACGAATTGCCGAAGAGCGTCAAGATCTTTAACCCACAGTGAGGCGAATTCCGCATCGTAGAGATTCTCGTTGAAGAGTAAATGGATCACGGCAAGATTGAAGGCATAATCAGTTCCAGGGCGGATCATGAAGAAAGTGTCGGCTTTGGAGGCCGTATTGGTGGCGCGGATGTCTATTACTGTGAGCTTGCCGCCATTGTCGATGCAGTCAATAAGGTTATTTACCTCCTGGACGTTTATGGCTTCGAAGAGATTTCGAGTTTGCAGTACCACGTGCCGGGCATTTTTGAGATCATGCACCAGGTCCTCCCGGCCAATCCCGAAAAGGGATAGGGCTGCGTGTTGCACGTTGCGTGCGCACGATGCGTCGTGGTTACAGTAGTTCGGGGACCCCAGGCCCTTTACAAACGCCTTGTTCAAATCTCGAAAAGGTCCGTCGCGGTCGGAGAAAAGGATGCTGCGGCCCCCGTGAGTGGAGATGACTCCTCTAAGCCGTTCGGCTACAGTGTCCAGGGCCTCATCCCAGGAAACAGGGCGCCATTTGCCTTCTCCCCGTTCCCCAACTCGAAGCATGGGAGATCTTGGGCGTTCGTTATCATTGAGCAGCGCAATCCCCGCTCCACCTCGGGCGCAAAGAGCCCCCTCGATTCCTGCAATGTGGGGATTACCCTGAATAGAAGTGCAGCGCCCATCCGTCACCTCTACCTGGATGGGACACCGGACTGTGCACATGCCACATACGCTGTAGATCTGTTTTTTCCCCATTTAACCCTCCAGCTTCTCTTGTTTTTCAAAAAATCCCGAGAAGATGCAGTGCAAGGATCAGCAAGCCAAGGGCCGCTATCCTCTTTACAATCAGAGGGCTTAATCTCTTTGCGATCTGAGGACCTATGTAGCCGCCCAGAATTGCGCCGGGAAACATCAACAGGAATAGTATCAGATCGAAATGACCAAACTGATAATGGCGGAGGGTTCCCATAAGAGTGTTGAAAAAGATCGCAAGAAGAGAACTTCCTACGACTACGAACATCGGTAGCCCGAGTCCCACAGTCATAAGGGGGACCATGAACGGCCCGCCTCCGAACCCGAACATCGAGGAAACGACCGCGATCATAAAGCCGCCGATACATCCGTAAATCAGATTCACTTTAAATTTCTGACCCCAGAAAGCAACTTCCATATTTATCTCCTTAAAGAAGGTTTTCTCTCAGAATTATGCGGTCTTGGGAACAGCGGCGGCGGCAGTCTCTTCGGCCTTCTTGCGGTACTGCTTCAAAATCGCCTGTTCCTTGCTGTTCTTGGCCAGGTACCCGGGAGTGGTCTGCCACAGCATCAGGCCGGACAGAACGACCAATATCCACCCAAAAACGAACTTGTACTGTTCGACTGTGACCAGTTCAGTGAGCTTCGGGCCGATGAAACCGCCCAGGAACATGGCAAGTCCGATCGAAATACCCAGCTTCCAGTTTATGAATTTAATTTTGGAATAGTTCACTATGCCGCTGCCCTGGGAGAAGAGTATCGTAGGCATGACGGTGCCGGCGACGACCGTATGTGGAAGAGGCCACAAGGACACCAGCAGTGGATTCAGTATGAACCCTCCGCCGGCTCCCATCAGTACGCCAAATATCGAGACGACGAACGAAAGGAGAACGGGATATATAAGATTCATGCTGGTTCCAGCGTTGGTAAGGTAAACGTAAGGGAAACCGATCTTGTTTTCGAATGATACGGTCTGGCTCGTGATATTGCGGTCAACCAACGCCCGGACATTGTATTTCCCGCTTGGAGCGCCTTCGGGCACATCTATTATCGCGCTGAAGGAGCCATCAGATTTAATTTCAACGTCAGGGACGAAAATGGTGCCGGGTGACCCAAATCTTTCTCTTACAAGCTGCTTTGCCATACTGGCATTTTCTTTCGCATCCATTGCAGGAAGCAACTTCCCGCGGGACCCCATCACGCTGCCAAGTACACTCGCCTGATACCTGCTGATCGAAATTGCCAACGGTGCCGAGCAGGCATCTTCCGCTCCAAAGTCCTTGAGCGCCCTTGAATAGCTCCAGCTTTTTCCCTGCGCCTTAAGCGCCGCCAGCACGCTCTGCTTATCCGTTGGAGTCAGTATCTTGTAGTATGCAGGCATCTGTTTGGTGATAGAAAGAATGTACGGCCTCTTGCCTGTGTCTTTATTCAGAGACGTATCGAAATGAGACGCGCGGACTTTTTGGTCTGTCCATACCTCAATATAAACCGGATTTCCCGCTGGAGCATTTCCGGTCAATGTGACTGTTCCATGGTCATTTAAAGATGTCCTTTCCACCCTGATTTGCAGGGATGGCGAAGCCTCTGCCGCTTTCTGCACAGGCGATGTTTTCACGGAGTCCGGAGACAGCGTCATGGAAGCCTCTTCAGACTGAACTGCAAAAAAGTTTCCCTGAAAAAGCATAAACAACGCAGCGCCCAGTGCGATCCCAAATGAAATCAATGCTTTCTTTTTCATATAAATCTCCCGAACCGACAGCTAGTTCCGATTATGAATCCAATCGCCTAAAACACAGCGAAGCCGGATTTGAAGTTGATTTTGAGTGCGCCTTCGAAGCTTGGCCAAATTATCCCAGCCGGACTGAAAAATTCGGATCATTATAGCTGATTGTGTGGTTAGATGATATATCGAGTCTTTGCACAGGGAAATGTTTACGACATGGCTGATGGGGGTCTCGACTGTCTAAGAATTGCTTTGACCATCTATTTGCGATCCCATAGACCGTTTGGGGTAGATTATGAGCCAATACTATCTGTTTCAGGACCAGAGAAAATGTATCGGTTGCCTCGGCTGCGAGGTTCATTGCAAGGCCCAGAAAGGCCTGCCTGCAGGTCCCCGGCTTTCGAAAGTGGTGCAGGTGGGGCCTAAAATGATTGGCGGTCTCGCGAAAATCTCTTTTGTGTTCATGCCCTGCTTCCACTGCGAGGAAGCTTGGTGCGTATCGGTCTGCCCCACGAAAGCAATGCGCAAAAGAGAGACCGACGGAATCGTTTTCGTCGATTCGGCCAGTTGCGTCGGGTGCAAGAGCTGCATTACGGCATGCCCCTGGGGAACGCCGCAGTGGAACGCGAAAACCGGTAAGGTGGTCAAATGCGACTACTGCATGGACCGTATCGACCAGGGCATAAAACCTGCCTGCGTTACTAAATGCGTTACCCATTGCCTGCAATTCGGCAAGGCCAATGAAGTCAGGGATGTTCGCCGCGAAAGGTTTGCTCAAATCTTTAGCTCTGAGAAATGATTTCCGGCCTGTTGACTCAACGAACGGATGCGTCCGCGCCGAAAGACCAACCGTAGCAAAGTGTTTGCTAAACCATGAATGCAATGGATAAGAAAGAAATCATAGCAGGTGAAATGAAGGCGGTTTGGACAGGTCCGCCGTTCGGAGCGATAACCCGCCCCCCGGTCCCGGGTGCCGGTCAAATAGAAGCCTCTGAAGAAAAGTTGCCGGAGTCTGAGATCAAAATTTTGCGAACTGATTGCTGCATAGTTTTCGAGGTGAAAAAGGCGCTGGCTCGCGCCATCTCCGAAGAATCCATGCTGTGCGGAAATTGCCTGGCCGATCTGTCGCAAATCGAGGTGCTCCTTTCGTCTATAACTGACGGCGATAGCGGGCGGGAAGCGATAGAAGTTCTCTCAGGGCTGGCTGAAGCAATGGTTTGCCGGCAGCACTGTTCTCCCTTGACCGGAATGTTAGGTCCTCTTCTCTCGTCTCTCAAGCACTTTCGGCCGGAATACGAAGCGCACGTATTCGCCCGCAATTGCCCGGCAAGGGTCTGCGAAAGACTTATTCCGGCCCCGTGTCAGAACGCCTGTCCGGCTGGTATCGATATTCCTGGATACCTGGCGATGACTGCTCAGGCCCGCTATGGCGAAGCGCTCGAACTCATCCGGCAGGACAACCCTTTCCCGTGGGTTTGCGGCCTCATTTGTCCTCACCCCTGCGAGAAGGTTTGCGTGCGGGCAAAACTGGACGCTCCACTGAACATCCGCTATCTCAAAGCCTTTGTCGCAGAGCAGGCACAAAAGGAGTTCGACTCTGGCGTTCGACAATGCGAACGTTGAAAAAAACGGAATAAAGGTGGCCGTAATCGGGTCCGGCCCGGCTGGACTTTGCTGCGCCTTCTATCTTGCACTTTCCGGCTACTGCGTGACCATTTTTGAGGCCCTCCCCAAACCGGGGGGGCTCCTGGTTTATGGAATTCCCGAATATCGTCTCCCGCGGGCCGTTGTGGAAAAGGAAATAGAAAACATCCGCTCTCTGGGGGTTGAAATCAAAACCGGGGTGTGCGTCGGCAATGATTTGATGATCGAAGACCTGCGAAAGGCGGGGTTTCGCGCCTTTTTCTTCGGAATCGGCGCGCACAGTGGATACCGGCTGGGTATCGAAGGCGAAAAGGATCTCGCTCCGGTCTATGAGGCTATCACTTTCCTGAGAGAGGTCAACTCGGGAAAGAGGGAAAAACCGGGAGACAGAGTGGTCGTGATCGGGGGGGGCAACTCGGCAATGGATGCCGCCCGCACGTGCGTGCGGCTCGGGTGCGGCGAAGTTCACCTGGCGTACAGACGCACCAGAGGGGAAATGCCCGCAAACCCGCAGGAAGTCCATGAGGCCATTGAAGAGGGAATCAATTTCCACTTTCTCACAATCCCAATAAGTGTTCGCGGAGACAGCGGGCGGGTGACCGGCCTCGAATGCCTTGAGGCCGTGCTCGGAGAGCCGGACGCAAGCGGCCGCCGAGTGCCTGTTCCGGTCGAGGGCAGCAACTTCCATATCGAAGCCAATGCAATCATCACAGCCATCGGCCAGGCGCCTGACCTCCGCCCTTTTCTCGGAAAAGGAAACGACCCATGGCTTTGTTCACTTTCCGGGTACAAAAAGCATAAACCGGGTACCGCCGAGCTACCCTCGACGCCCGGCACCGCAGCGCGCAGGAGCACTACGCAGACACTTGTGCCAGACATCTTTGCAGGGGGTGATGCGGTCAGCGGTCCGGCAACCGTGGTGAAGGCAATTGCTGCAGGAAAACAGGCGGCGATCGATATAGTTCATTATCTGAGCGGCAAACAAGGGGCAGCTGCCCTCTTTGTCAATCACAAAAGAAGGCGCGAAAAATTTCTCCATGTTCCGGCCGCCGAGAAAATAGCCTCACGGCGCGTACCCAACGGTTGCACGGAAGTCGAAATCCGCATAAAAAACTTCGAACCCATTGAGCTTGGGTATTCGGAAGATGAAGCCCGAAGGGAGGCCGGCCGTTGTCTCAGGTGCGACGTTTGCATCCGATGCGGGGCCTGCGAGAAAGCTTGCCGGGAAGGGATGAAGCTCGAAGCGCTCTCATTCAGTGAGACAGCACCCAATGAGCGCATACTCTCCGACTACCTGCTGCCTGCTGAACTCTGCATAGCCTGCGGTTCTTGTGTGCTTGCGTGCCCGACCGGGGCAATGGAAATTCGCGACTCCCAAACCCATCGCGAACTCTGCCTCTGCGGAACTGTTCTCAACAGGCTGAAACTTGTTCGCTGTGCTGACTGCGGAGTGACCTTCGCGCCGGTGCGCTTCCTCGAGTTCGTAACGGAGAAAAGCGGCGGGAAAATCCCACATGACCTATGCCCAGACTGCGCGCGAACTGCCAGGGCTCAAAAGTTCGCCTGGACGCTGCCGCCAGAGGGCGCGGAATAGCCGTTTCTCAGGGCGGAACTGCGATTTTGGGAACCCCTCCCCCCTCACTCTTATCAGATCGCGGCCACAGGGATGGACAGGGTGGAAGAGGTCAGTGGCAGGGACTGTTCGGCCAGGCAAATCACACCACCGGGGCCGATGGGCATCTTCAGTCTTTCCAGGGCGCGGAAGTGCCGGACATCGTTTTTTCCCGGAGAAGCGGTTTTTTTGAACTCAAGAGGATATAACATTCCATCCCGAACGATAAGAAGGTCGATTTCTTTGAGATCTTTGTCACGTCTATAATGCAATTATATTGCACAATAACCGATATGGTCTGCTTTATCAATAACTACTATTTTTCCGTCCCCCATCCTCACCCCTCACCTCCCACTTTTCATTAAAGTACTTTTGAGTTAAATCCGATTTATCTGTAGCCGGTGAACTGGCAAGGGTGATTTTCGCAAAAATCCGGCCTGCGGTGTCTTTTTGCGCCTGAAATAGGGAGATCATATTCGCATGTGCTCTGAATGCTCTGGACATAAATATGCTTCAGGGCGGACTGAAGTGGTCCGTACTGCCGTTCGGCTGTTGGGAGCAATTGCCATTCTTGTGGCCGGTTGCGCCTGTTGGGGCTGCATTGCCACGCAGATGACAGCGACCTCCAGCCGGCCTGTGAATGCGGACATGGAAATATTCGCCCAGGCTATGATCGAACAGCACACAATGGACACCCTTTGTTTATTCCCCTTCGGTGCTGCCCCCGAGAATTGGGCAGCCTCACCCTTGATCACGGCCGCATACCAGTCCAGGCTTGTCCAGAGGCGCCCCTTTCTGAAGATCAGGGCGGTGCCCTATGAACCCAAGTCAGATGCGGAGGCAATATGGTACGCCAGGTATGAGGGGTGCACGCTCGCTATGCTTCCCTCGCTGCTTTACCTGATGGATGGAACAGGGGACATGCCCACAGAGCTTGTGGTGCGCATCCGTATACTGGATGCCAGGACCGGTGGAGTGCTCTGGGACATTAAACAGGACGGGCGATCCGACCCGGGGCCCGATATCGATCTCTACTGGAATACAATCACGGGCCAACCGGCCCAGAGGCGCAGCGTGCTGGCCGATTGTCTTTCCCGGAGGTTCGCCGAATACCTGGTTCATCCGCTCGAAAAGGAGAAAGAGAAGTAGGGGACGGCGGGTCTCGGCTATAATGGGGCAGGGTGTAGGCTGTGGTGGGCACAATACTTAATTGATGGTCAGGCATAGGGCCTTATGGTAGAATACAAGCCAATGGCGCGAAAAACCGAATCAGCCGTACGGGTCCTTGTGGCCGACGACGATGAGATTTTCCTGGAGATTCTGGCGGAAACTGTCGAAGAGGCCGGGGCTATGGTTGAGTTGGCTCCTGACGGCCTTGTTGCTCTCGAACAGCTGTCTGCCGGCGATTTCGATATCCTGATTTCCGACTTGAACATGCCGCGAATGGACGGGTTGACCCTGCTCAAGCAGGTGAGAACACTCTATCCCCACACTTTGTGTATTTTGATAACGGGATTCGGAAGCCTGGAGTCCGCTATCCAGGCTCTGCGGCTCGGAGCTTACGACTATATACAGAAGCCTTTTATGGTGGAACAGGTGGGGGTGACAATCCGAAACGCCGTCGATCGGGTCATTGCGTACAAAGAGAGAGCGGCCATGCTTTTGGAAATTGAGGGTCTGCACAGGAAGATTTATTCTCTCGAAGGAAAAAGCTATCCGGAGTCCAAAGTTTACGACAGCTCCGGCCATCCGATCAGTGGACCTCTGCTGGCCAATGTGCCTGGATTTCGTCCGGATGCTTTTCTCGAAAAGCCACAGGGAAATCCAAACCGGGTCATTACAGCCCTCGAGACGCTCAAAGGCCTCAAACGCGATGGCATAATTTCGGATTCGGAACTCAACAGACTCAAACAAATTATCATCGGCAGGATAGAGTCTGGCAGGCTATGAAGATTTTAATCGTAGAAGACGATGTAATGCTCGGTGAGCTTCTACAGGAATACCTGCAGCGTCTGGAACACGAGAGGGTGCGGGTCTGCCTGACAGGGCGGGAAGCCTTTGACGTGGTAACGCGGGAAGCCTTCGATTGTGCGTTTGTGGATCTGTGCCTCCCGGACACGGATATCGACGGCCTTCAGCTTCTGACCGAGATAAAGGAAAAAACCCCGCCTCCCGGTGGTAATGATGAGCGGCTATACAACCCTGGACTATACGATCAAGGCCATGCAAAAAAGGGCCTCTGATTTTCTCACCAAGCCGTTTACACCCTCCAGGATGTAGCTCTTTCACTGCAGCGCGCACAAAAGACAGGAAACTCCTGCTCCAAAATCTCAGCCTCCAGCTCGAAGTCCAGGCCCGCAAGGAACTTGAGGAGGTCAATCGGCAAGCTCGAAAGCAGGGTCAACGAACAGACCCGCCTGTTTCATATTTCGAAGGAAATAGACGAAATCCGCTCAAGCGAAGATCTTTATCCTCAGAATCGTCCAGTTTGGCGTCCTCACTGGGACTCTGTCGAGAAGGTGACTTTCTTCCTGGTGCCCCGGGACAGAAGCAAACTGCTGAATATGGCAGGCTGCGGATGGCAGCCCAAAGAGATTGGCCTCAACTGATAGGTATTTCGGAAGACCGGAAGCGCCAATTGCTTGGAAACGGCGCAAGTCATGTTATTATTGGTCCTGATGAAGTCCAGGGCTTCTTTGAAAACGCGCCGCAAGCCGACAGTGTGCTCTCCTGCTGGCGATGTGTATCTGCGGGGAACCCTTCGGCCTTTTGATGGCATTCCACAAAGACGGCAATACCTCGCTGCCCTCTGAAGAAGCCCAGGCTTTTTGATTTTCTGATAAGGAAGGCTTCCCTGGCCATCGAGAATATGGCGCTTTAACGAAAGCCTTAGGCAGTAATTTTTACGGGATATTGAAGTCGCCCGTAAACGCGTTGGAAGTGAAAGATCTCTATACCGGGAAACATTCTGAAAGAGTGACCCGGTATGCCACGAAAAACTGCTGGAACCCTCGGCTGCTCCGGGGCACAAATTCAATCGATGCAGACGGTGGGCTATCTTCACGATATCGGTAAAATAGGGGTTCGCGACTTTATTTTGAACAAACCGGGGCCCCTGTACATCGGAAGAATACGAGCTTGTAAAAAAACATCCTTCGATTGGGAATCAATCGTAGTCCGATTTGGGTTTGAACGCCGGAGGAAAGGTCAATAGTAAGACATCACCACGAAAGATGGGACGGAACCGGTTACCCCGACGGTCTGGCCGGTGAACAGATTCCGATACTTGCCAGAATAGTGAGCGTCGTCGATGCTTTTGACGCAATGACCTCGAACGGGCCTACCGCGACTCCCATGTCCCTTCGAAGAATCTATTGCCGAGCTGCAGAAAAACGGAGGCAGGCAGTTTGATCCAGTCGCCCTGGATGCGTTCCTTGAAGTAGTGAAAAATGGATAGGTGCAATGGGAACAAATCCAAATAGGGAATATCCTCAGGGGAGAATCGGGAACAGAACTTATAAAATGGATGTCGATAAGTTACAAAGCCAGGAAATTTTCGAACGATGCATCCGCGCCTTGCACGAAAAAGACCGGTTGAATTACTCGGGCAAGTTCGTCCAGGGGTTTGTGCATAATGTTAATGGACCTCTCCAGAACCTCACCATGCTGACGGAGATGTTGGTATCGGGCTTGGAGCTTCAGGACCGGATATTCAGCACCGGCGCTGGTGAAAACGAGAAGTGGTCCGAGCTTCTGGTCAAGCAGCGTAAAAGACTTACGCAGATGCGCGAGCAGATAGCCAATTTGGCTGCCGACTTGCGAGAATTCATGCAGCTTCATGAAATCGAACGGTGCGGCACGGAAGTGGACATAAATGCTCTTCTGACAAGGATGGCGAAGGTATTCCGCTCCGACCTCTTCTTCAAACATAACGTCAAATCAGAGCTGCGCCTCGCAAAGAACCTTCCCCATGTAAGGGTCCTTGGCAAGGATATCGTCCCTGCAGTCTTCCATCTTTTCCATAACGCCATTGCAGCTCTCCGGGAATCACCAAAGAAGGAGCTGATCGTTGAGACTTCCTTGCAGGATGGCGAGATAGTGGCAAAAATAACCGATTCGGGCGCCGGACCTCCTGAAGGGCTTCAGCCGGACGTTTTTTTCGACCTGTTCGAATCGAGGTGGCAGAAATCTGACGATAAGGCCCAGTCCACAGACCAGCATCTCGGGTTTGGACTCTATGCGGCAAGGCAGCTTCTTATGCCTTACGGGTTTACTATCAGCCTTGAAAGATCCAGCGAAGGAACTTCAGCCCTGATACGCATGCCCCTCAAAAAGAAACCGGCATAAAATGCCATCCGCCGGAAAATCTTTCCAACTAAAAGACTAAAAGCGATCCACCGCAGAGACTCAGAGTGCGCAGAGAAAAAGCCTTGCTTGATATCAAAAGAACCGAAGGGATGCGAAGGCCTCTTTGCCGAAGCCAATGCCATCCTGTCTTTCTCCGCGTCCTCTCAAGATCGACCGTGGCCCCTCGAACGAATCATTAGAGCCCGGCCGGGTTGTCAATCGTCTCTGCGGTGAATTCCTTTCTCGCCCGCTCCATTTGGCAAAGTATTTGCTTAGGATTATGTTGACTGAAGTTTCTATTATCTCCAGGGAAAGGGAGGTCTGCTGAAACAGTATGAAAATAGATGAAACTCTGAGCCTGAAAGCTTTGCAGGAGAGCAATCAGCCAAGTGCCAACAAGAGCGCGGGTGGCGATCAGGCATTTGCCCTGATGCTTCAAGGTGAGATTTCGGATCAGCCGCAACAGATAGCCCAGGGTGACGCCGTTAGCCTGCCGGGGAGCATACCAGCTATCCCGGGAACCCAATCCATGGCGCCCGGTTCAACCCAGACCCCCGATGCGTCTGAGGCGATTTCAGCTCTGGACGGGGTCCTTTCGCAGTTGGACGCTTTGAAGGATGCGCTCCAGAAGACCGGGTCGCCCAAGGACATCAATTCGCTGATCGAAGGGATCAATTCACAAACCGCCGGTCTGGACGACAAAATGAGCGGCCTTCCCGCCGATCATAAGTTGAAGGACATAGCTGAGGAATTGAAGGTTACCGCCTACATGGAATCGCTTAAATGGAAGCGGGGCGACTATTTGTAAGAAGTAGTGGCCAGTCGTCAGTCGTCAGAGAAAAGCTGTTTCCGGCCGCTGACGACTAACGACTGGTTTGTAAAAGCTTTTTCTGACGACTAACGCCTGACGGCTGAAGACTGTTTTATTATGTTTGTTCGAATCATACTCATTTGCTGCCTCCTGATTGGGGGCTGGATGGTCTTCATTTCTCCCGGTTCCGGCGCCTGCGGGATGGAGAACCGGACCGGTCCGCTTCCGGGCCTGCTCCTCGCTGACCGTAGCGATGCAAAAGACCGCATCACATACAGTACCGATCCCGAAATGGACCGGGCAACGGCAGAAGAGGAAAAGGAGGAAAAGGAAAAAGAGGATAAGTCATGGATGATGCTCCAGCATATGAATATATATAAGGGTACGCAAAAACCTGCCCAATCCGGCAACCCTGCCCGGCCTGCCCCGAACAATTCAAACTGACAGGCTTTATGTACTTTCGACTACTGCCCTTCCCCACTCAAAATACTGCAAACACCCCACTTTAAGTCTTGGGCCAACGCCTTAAAAATGGTCGTGCAGGATTGCACCTTCGATCGAGAGTGCACATGCTCTGTCGAGTTCATTTTTAATCCAAAGACGTGACAACGAGGTTTACTCATGAATCAAGCTCAGGGAAGTAATTGCTTCCCCTGGTCCGAGTGGATGGAATCAGCGGCTAACATGTGGCTCTCAGCGGCTCAAAGCTGGCAGGAATTGCCCTCTGCTCTTGCCGATTCTTCTCGAACCGGGGATTACATGCAGGCATCGCTCTCGATCTGGAAGGCTTTTCTCAAGCCTTGGACAGGTGAGGCGGGAGAAATCAGGCAGCCTTCTTTTGACATGCTTGAGGCGCTGTCGCAAGTGCTGGGTTCCGGCGGTCTTAGCCAGGAAATGGTCAAATGGCTGTGGAATCAGGGGGAGGTTTCGGGCGGGAGCTTTGAAAAATTGCGGCACGAAGCCACGATGTCATGGAACGGCATCTACGAAAAAGGAATTCAGCCCTTTCTAAAAATGCCCCAGGTGGGACTCACGCGGGTTTACAAAGAAAAGGTCAATCGACTCGCTGACAAGTTCAATGCCTATCAGGCTGCCGTTTCGGAATTCCAGATTATGCTCTCCGGTCCCATGGAAAAGTCGTTTGCGGACATGAAGGGGGAAATCGATAGACACCGGGAAAAAGGTGAGTCGGCCGACGATTTCAAGGTCTACTATTCGAAGTGGATCCAGGGCCTCGAAAATCATTACATGTCGCTCTTCAGGTCGGAGGAATACCGCAGGTCGCTCGCGGGGTTGCTCAATGAAACGGCTTCCTTCAGGGTGACTGGAAATGAAGTGCTCACGGAGATGCTCGAGTTCCTTCCGATTCCCACTAACACCGAGATGGATGAAGTCTATAAGGAACTCTACACGCTTAAGAAGCTGGCCAAACAGACCGCGAAAAAGATGAGCAAGATCGAATCGGCAATGGGAGAAAAGGATATCGGATGAATGCTTTTGGAATGACTATGAACGATATTATGACCAAGTGGTACGAAGGCCTCGAAAAATCCCGTGATATTCTCAAATCGACCGATGTGCTGCTCGGCCCGCTGGATACCGAAATTGCCAAAACACCATATGATGTTGTCTACGAAGAGGATCGCATAAAGCTCAAGCATTACCGTTCGACCTCGGAAAAAAAGGTGGAGACCCCCCTGCTGATTGTCTACGCATTGATCAACCGCGAGACGATGCTTGACCTGCAGCCGGGAAGAAGTGTAGTGGAAAAATTCATGAATATGGGAGTCGATGTTTACATGATCGATTGGGGTTACCCTACCCGAAAAGACCGCTATCTGACCATCGACGATCATGTGAATGGCTACATGGACAACGTGGTCGATTTCATATGCGACCGGCACGGGGTCCCCAAGATCAACCTGATGGGAATTTGCATGGGCGGAACATTTTCGATCATCTATTCGGCCTTGCATTCGGAAAAGATAAAAAATCTTATTACTACCGTTGCTCCCAGCAATTTTGATACCGACCAGGGGCTTTTGCATATCTGGGCCAGGGAAATCGACCTGGGGAGTGTGATCGACGCCTATGGCAACATGCCGGGAGACCTGCTGAACCTGGGCTTTTTGCTTCTCAATCCCGCCCGCCTGGTTATAGACAAGTATGTCAGTTATTTTGAAAACATGGGAAACAAAGACTTTATCGAAAACTTCGTGCGAATGGAAAAATGGATATTCGACAGTCCCGACGTCCCGGGAGAAACCATCCGGCAGTTTATGGAAGACTGTTATAAGAAGAACCTGCTGATTCAGAGCAAGATGGAAGTCGGAGGGCGCAGGGTCGATTTGAAGAATATCACCATGCCCGTGCTCAATATCTATGGCAAATACGACCACCTCGTCCCGCCGGCGGCGTGCGAGTTGCTCACAAGCAAGGTGGGGTCCCTGGACACAGAGGACGTTTGCATCGAAACCGGTCACATCGGAATCTACGTGAGTTCCAAATCCCAGAAACTATTCACGCCCAAGATAGTCGAGTGGCTAAGGCAAAGAGAAGGCGCCCCCGATATTGAACCAAGAGTCGAGACGAAAGCGGAAGTTGCGAGTTTGAAAGCTGTGGCCGAAGCCGAAAGGGTATCGAAGGACCAGCCAAAGCAAGTGCCGGCAAGCCGCAAAATCGCCGCCGCATCAAAAGTTACGCCGAAAAGGAAAAAAAGACCGCTGGCAGCGGTGCATGCATCTGCCTGAAGGGAAGGGAAAGGAAAGGGTACGCGTTTACCGCAGAGGTCGCGGAGAAAAGCCTTTAGGTAGGATTAACAGGGAAACGACGTCTACAGTGGGATGTAGCGTCGTTGACAAACCCCGGAGGGGAACCTGGCCCAGTGTCAAATCAAGTTTCGTTCAGGATACTTTCCGAGTTTATTTCCAGTCCTGTAAATAAACTTACAGTTCCACATCCAGCGCGTCTTCGATTACCACCTCGAGTTCGGCCAGGACGATTTCCTTGACGCCCAGAGCATTGACTTCCGGCAAGGTCGCCATGACCAGTGCAGGGTCCGGCCTGAGACTTATGCCCGCTTTTGCGCAGATATGATCGACTATGCGTACGCAGAGCATCAGTGAGTCTGCGCTGTCGAACTCTTCGTCGTGATGATGTTTCGCAATGTCGCAATAAACTTGAGGAATGCTCCATTCGTTCATCAGGGTATATCCCTGCTCAACGTGCATGGAATCAAGCATCTCGATAATGAACTGCTCCGATAAAGCGATATCCTCATTTTGACACCTGATCGTTTCGAAAACCTTGAGAAGAAGCAGCTTTCCGATATCATGGAAAAGACCAGCCAGGAAGCCTTCATCCGCCAGTTCCGAGTATCCGGTTTTGCGCAGCAGCCATTGTGAACCCTTTGCGGTTGCGAGCGCGTGTTTCCAGAGAACCTTGAGGTGCCCGGCGATAACCTGGTCATGCGAGCGGTAGCAATCTTTCTGACTGCCGGCAACCAGGCAGTTGTACACCTGGTTGACTCCAAGCCGCATGATTGCCTCTCTTATTGTGCGCACCTTGTTCAAACCTGCAAAAAACGCTGAATTGGCAAGTTTCAACATCTGGGCCGCCATGGCCTGGTCTTTGATTATAATTGCCGCAACATCGGTGATCGAACTGTTTTCATCCGACATCTTAACGTGCAGTTCCTGAGCAACGCCGGGGAATATCGGAAGGTTCAGCGCCTCTGAGGCGGCATATTCTTCTACCATGTCAAGTAACGAGTTGTTTTTCTGCATAATCATTGCTCTGCCCCCAAAAGGCGTCTTAATTCGTGGACCGGCCTTGGTTTGCTCACACGCGGAAGCGACCTGAAAATTTCCTGAATGGTGGTCACTCCGTTTGCGGCTTTCATAATTCCATCTTCGAACAGGGTTACGAGACCCGATGTCTCCATACTGATCTTTCTTATGTCGTAAGTTGTCATTTTGTTCAGAACGGCATCCTTGACCAGTTCATTCAAAATCAGCAGTTCAAATATGCCCACCCTTCCCTTGTAGCCGGTGAAACGGCAATCGGGGCATCCGCGTCCTGCTTTGAAATTGACTCCTTTTATATCGTTTGCGGTGTAGCCGAGTCGCCGGATCTCCACGGGTTGGGGGGTATAATGCTCCGAGCAATTGGGGCACACTTTCCTGAGAAGCCTCTGAGCGACTACACAGACCACTGTGGAAGCGATGAGAAAAGCTTCTATGTCCATGTTCAACAGCCGGATGAGTGCTCCGATGCTGTCTTCGGTGTGGAACGTGCTGAGCACCTTGTGTCCGGTTAGAGATGCCTGAATGCACGTCTCGGCCGAAAAGCTGTCTCGTATCTCTCCTATCACGATAATGTCGGGGTCCTGTCTGACCACGTGCTTAAGGCTTTCTTCAAAGGTCAGGTTTATTTTAGGGTCTATCGAACACTGAGCTATCCCGTCAATGAGGTATTCAACCGGATCTTCAACCGTTATGATACTGGTGTTCACATTTTCGAGGTAGTTAATGGAGCTGTAAAGGGTTGTCGTCTTTCCCGACCCGGTTGGCCCTGTTACCAGGATAACGCCGCATGGCATATCCAGTGCGTCGAATTTGAACCTTTCGAGCATCTTCGGATACATTCCGGTTTCATTGAGGCTCAGGAGCAACCCTTTTCTTCCAAGCAGCCTCATGACGGTTTTTTCGCCCCACACGGTCACGTAAAAAGAGATCCTAAGGTCAATGGTGGCCCCGGTGCGAGAGTCCTCGAATTCTATCCTGCCGCCCTGGTGCCGCCTCCTTTCTGTTATGTCGGCCTTGGCCATGATCTTGAGCCGGCTTGTCAGGGGAGGCCCCATTTCCAGGGGCAGGTCCCTGTTGTGGACCAGGACCCCGTCAAGGCGAAACCGGACGCGCACCCTGTCTCTCATGGGTTCAATATGGATATCGCTTACATTGCTGCTGACAGCGTCCTCAATGATGGCATTGACCATTCCTACTACCGACTTGTCGTCGGGCTGGTTCGTCCTGGAGACAATGACTTCGTGCTCCAGGGTCCTGACTACGTCATAGAATGCCGATTTCGAGCAGATGACCGGCCTGATTAGGCCAAAAACTTTTTCAGCGGCTTCGATGTTTTCACGGTTCATGGGATCGGTAAATGCTACCGTTATCTTTCCATTCGTACGGTTGACCGGCAAAAACTGATGAAGTCTATACCAGTTGGCTGGAACCTTTCTAAGCAGGTGAGCATCGAGTCGAGAAATTTCAAGCTCATGGTAGGGCATTCCCAACTGGTAGGAAAGCACCTCCAGCAGGCTCCGTTCTTCAATGAAGCCGCTTGAGATCAGCACTTCGCCGATTGATTTCCTTATGGCGGATTCTTTTTGCAGCCTGATCGCCGTTTCGAGTTCCTGGTTCGTAATAAGACCGAGTTCAATAAGGAGTGCCCCGATCTTAAGATTCACCTTGCTGGCAGACAGGGTTTCCTGGATCTGCTCGGCGGTGATGTATTTAAGCTCCTGCAAGACCTGCGTAAGGGTTTTGTCACCTGCCAGCTTCGTATGCACCCTTTTTGCATAAGCCAGTTTTGCTTCGTCGAGATATCCTTTTTTGATCAGCATCTCGTATATCACCCCGGACTGCTCTTTCCTGTCTGAGGCTGGTTTGGAACAGGCTGACCCAATGGTGGACTGCTCTTCTGTTCCCATGAATTTTAGAATTTTTTGGTTTTCCACACCGAGTCCCCTTTTGACATGTAATAAAGATACTGTCCGTTTAATGGGAAAATCGGTACTTTCGCCAAAAGACTTTAGATCAAAGCTCAAGTATGTTATGGAAATTAGGAGGCCTATTAAAATGGCGCGACCCGGCAAATTTATTAAGATCGACCGCAAGGCGGTTGTCAAAGCACTTATTGTGCTGGCTCTGGTAGGGATTTCGATATGCCTGGCGGAGTTTTCTCCGATAAAAATATCTCTCAGAGCCGATCAGCTTCAGAGGATTATCAGTGAAGCCGGTCTACTGGGTCCCACTCTTCTTGTGATTTTCTGTGCGGTTGGCACCTCTCTTTTTATCCCGGGGACGATTTTTGTCGGGACCGGGGTGGCCATATTCGGGCCTTACCTGGGTTTTGCCTGCGTATGGTCGGGCACCGTTGCAGGAGCAGTGATCTCCTGGCTTGCGGCCCGAAGGATGGGCAGAGAATTTGTCTGTTCCCTTATCGGAAACAGACTGGGAAAATATGACGATCTTATTGAACGAAATGGCTTTAAAGCCGTATTGATCCTCCGGGTGCTGTTTGTGCCCCTTGCGGCTATCAACTACGGTGCGGGACTGACGAAGATCCGGTTTTGGGACTATTTGCTAGCCACCGCCCTGGGCGAGGCTTTGACTATTTTAGTGGTCACCTTTTTAATCGGTGAGATAAGGCAATTTTGGATTTCCGGAGACCATCTGTTTTCGACCAGGATGGTTCTTTGCCTTGGAATCCTGATAGCCGTTGCGCTCACCGCAAAAATTGTGCAAAGGAGATTCGTGAGCAGGCCCGGCCGGTCTTTGTGTAAACGTCTGCCGCTGGCTGAGCGGCCTGACCGGGAGATTGCGTGAAAAAGCATTCTGTCTCACGAGACTGGTTTGCGCTTTTAAGTCTTTCTATCCTGGCCGCAGCAGTCGTTGCGGTAGTGATTGTCCGGCTTGAGGCGGCACCTGTGCCCCTGGAGCGTGATGAAGGCGAATACGCTCTCATAGGGCAGCTTATCCTTGACGGTGTGCCGCCTTACAGCGAGGCTTCAAGTATGAAGCTTCCCGGTATATATTATGCCTATTCCGCAATTCTGACCATATTCGGGCAAACGGTTAGCGGCATCCACCTCGGCCTTATGGTGGTAAATCTGATCTCGACCGTCTTCCTGTACCTGCTTGCACGGACCCTGCTTGGTCCGGCGGGGGCCGCCATGGCCGGGTCGGCCTTCATTATCATGTCAGCGGACGTCTCCGTACTGGGCCTCTTTGCGCATGCAACTCAGTTTGTCGTTATGTTCGCCCTTGCCGGGATATGGCTGCTCCAGGAAAGCCTGAAATTCCCCCTTCCCCCCTTTAAACACTTGTTGGGTGCTGGTCTTTGCCTTGGGCTGGCGTTCCTTATGAAGCAGACAGCGGCCTTTTTCGCCATTTTTGGTTTCCTTTGGGTTGTGTGCGTAACGCTTCGCAACCGCCCAGTCGCTTGGAAACGTCTTCTCATCGTTTCGGGGCCTCTGGCCTGTGGGATTGTTATTCCGTATGTTTTGGTTCTGGCCCTGATGGCCCGCCAGGGTGTGTTCGACAGGTTTTGGTTCTGGACGGTTGATTACGCCCGGTCATACGCATCGGAGGTGGACCTGAAAACGGGGCTCCAACTCTTCCTGCTCAGATTTATTCCTATCATCAGGAACAACCTCCTGGTGTGGTTGATGGCCCTTGCGGGTCTTACAGGCATTTGGTTTACGCAATCCGGGCGAAAGCTCGCTCCTTTTCCCGTTCTGTTTTTCCTGTTTTCGTTTCTCTCTATATGTCCCGGTCTTTTCTTTCGCGAGCACTACTTCGTCCAACTCCTGCCGGCAGCGGCCCTTAGCGCCGGTGTTGCGCTTTGGGCGCTGGAGAAGGCCGCCGCCAAATATATTGCCAGGGCCAAAGCCCTCCAGTTTTTTACACTACTCGCTGTAGTGGCTTTTTCCCTGACCGGAACTTTCTCTACTGGGCGGGTCCTTGCGGCTTTAACCCCGGACCAGTTCAGCCGTTCGGTTTACTACGCCAACCCATTTCCGGAATCTGTAAAAATATCGGAATACTTGAGGAAGAACACCAAACCCGAAGATCGTATCGCCGTCGTTGGGTCGGAACCTCAGATATGCTTCTACGCCCACCGAAGGCCCGCCACCGAGCACATCTACATGTATGGTCTGATGGAACCACAGCCGTTCGCGTTGCGCATGCACGAAGAGATGATCGCACAGGTGGAAAAAAACAAACCACCATATCTCGTTTTTGCAACGGCCTCGACTTCCTGGCTGCAGCGGCCTGATTCCGAGAAGAAGCTGCTTTTCTGGGTCAGGGACTACATTAGCGATTATTATCGGCCGGTTGTGATAGCCGATATCTATTCCGACCACACCATTTGGCTGATCGATAAAGAAGCCGAATCCTTCACCCCGCAACGGGATTCCAGTCAGTTGATAGTATTCAAACGGAAAATTTCCCGATGATATGATTTAATTGGGAAGGATTAATGAAAAAGTCCTCGGCAGAACCCCTGAGAAATTTTAATCGCATATGGGCATATTTGCATCCTTGCCTTGGGCCTCTCGTTGTATTCATTATCTGTACGGGAGTGCTTTGCTGGAACCTCGGCGCCCGATACCTGTGGCAGGACGAGGCTAATACGGCCGTGCTGGCGCAGAGAATGATGTCTTACGGGCGGCCCCTGGCCTACGACGGCTATAACTTCATTAGCAGGGACTTCTATAATTCCGAAGAAACGCAAAAGCTTCCGACGGGTGACCCGGCTGAAGCGGTTCGGTACCATTTTCAGCATGGGGACTTCAAGGCCGATACCACGTGGATAGAACCGTGGGGACAATTCATTGTGGCCGGGGTTTCTCTTGCCCTTTTCGGATATGATACCGTCCCGGCCAGGCTGCCGTTTGCTTTAGCCGGCGCCCTGACTGTGGCTTTGCTTTATGCTGTTGTGCGCAGAAGGCTCGCATCGCCGGTTGCGGCGGTGGCCGCTGTAGCCCTCGTACTCGGGAATTCGTTCTGGGTCATGCACATGCGGCAATGCCGCTACTACGCGTTGTCGTCCTTATTCTTGCTCGTTACTCTGGAGGCTTATCTTCGCTGGAGGGAAGGCAGGAGATGGGGCGGACCTGTATTCATCGCGGCCGCCTGGATGTGGTTCCAAATGGATTATGGTTCCGTGTGGCCGGTTCTTGGAATTCTCGGACTGGACGCTGTGATCTCCAGGGCCAGGCGCCTTGGAGAGATCGTTCTGGTATTTGCCGGGTTTTGCGCGGTGACCGCCCCTTTCTGCCTATTTTACGAATTAGCCGGCCGAACCAATCATATGGCAACTCAATGGTCCAATTCAATCTGGAGCATGCTGTTCGAGGTTAATCAGTTTCAGCTCCCGCTGGTTATCATCCCGGTAGTGCTTTGGCTGTTGTGGATAAACAGGAAAGACTCTTCCAGTACCCGATCTCTCCCCCTGGCCGGATTGTCTGTTGCAATCGTTTGCGCGCTCACTATATGGATGGCCTTGGTCGGCCCTTTCCCATCCTACCGCTATATAGTGCCCCTCACGTCGCTTTCGGCCATTGTGGCGGCCTATGGGATAGTGGAAACGGCACGGCTCCTTCCACGCGCAAAGGAAGTCCGCTGGCTGGTTCCATGTGCAGTGGCGGCCGCAACACTTCTTTTCTTGATCACGAATCTTCCCTCCCGGCCTGGAGGATTCGTGTTTCCCAGGGAACACCGTCTGATATATTACCTTTCATCGGTCGTCAGGCCTGAAATCAGGCTTCTCATGGACGATTTGACGGGCAGCGGGGAAGACGATCCGAACCGTGCAACCGTCGAGTTCTTGCGCCGCGCCTCAAGCCAGGTGACGAAATACTATGCAATTATGAAGATAAACCCTTGATGTTTTACCTTTCAAACAGGGTCCACGGAGGCATATCCTGCTTCCGGGTCACAGACGTGGGGTGCGTTCAGTTTGCCGTTTACAGACGAAGCGTGGATTTTTGCCATACTTCCATCTACCTGCCGGAGATCCGGAAAAGCCGATGGCAAGGCCATGTCATAAACGCTCCCGACATACCCTGGGGTAATTGCCCCGACCCCCGGTTTCACCATACGCTTCTGTCGACCGGATCGCCGCCCCTGATGGTTTTCGAACGGGTGTCGGAGTGAAACACCAACAACTTGATGTATTATTCCGGATGATTGGACCTGTTCCATGATAAGAAACAAGCGAATTCCGCTGATTTGCATCCTTTTGCCGGCGATAGCGCTGATAGCGTTTTGGAGGGTCACTCAGTGTGATTTCATCAGTTATGACGATCCAACATATATTACTGAAAATATACATATTCGACACGGCATTACGATTGCGGCAATTCGGTGGGCATTTACAACCGTTTATGCCTCAAACTGGCATCCTTTGACGTGGATGTCTCATATGCTCGATATCCAACTTTTCGGGTTGAAACCTCACGGGCATCATTTCACCAATCTGCTGTTCCACATTGCAAATACACTCTTGCTCTTTTTTGTTTTTAACCGGATGACCAAAGCGGCCTGGCAGAGTGCTTTCGTGGCGGCCTTGTTTGCGGTCCACCCCGTGCACGTGGAATCCGTAGCCTGGGTGGCGGAAAGAAAAGATGTTTTGTCTACTTTTTTCTGGATGCTCACAATGGCCGGGTATGTCCATTATGTGGAGGACCCTCGGCTTAAAAATTATCTGGCCGTCCTTTTATTTTTCGTTCTGGGTCTTATGGCAAAACCAATGCTGGTAACCCTTCCTTTTGTTCTGCTGCTTTTGGACTACTGGCCTCTTCGGCGCTTCGAACTCAAATTCAATCCGAGACTGCTCCTGGAAAAAATTCCGCTTTTTGCCCTTGCCGTACTCTCATGCATCGTGACCTACATAGCTCAGAACAGGGGCGGGGCGGTTGTATCTCTTGAGCAATTTCCACTGGATGTTCGTGTCGAGAATGCCATCGTTTCCTATATCGCCTACATAGGAAAGACCATCTGGCCAAATAATCTTGCTCTGTTTTACCCCCATCCCGAATCGCTTCCCCTCTGGCAGGTCGTTGGCGCCGCTGTGTCCTTTGCCGCTGTCACCTTTGTGGCGATTTGGAAGGCAAAGAAAGCGCCATACCTGGCCTTCGGATGGTTTTGGTTTGCAGGCACTCTTCTCCCTGTTATAGGGATCGTCCAGGTCGGCGCACAGGCCATGGCGGACCGCTATACCTATGTCCCTTTGATTGGGCTGTTCGTTGCGGCTTCGTGGGGTATAGCGGATCTCTCGCAAAAATGGCGTCTCCGTCAAACCGTGCTCATAGCTTCATCCGCATTGATTCTTTCATTCCTTGTCATTGCTGCATGCAGACAGGTAGGGTATTGGAACAACAGCATTGAGTTGTATGATCACGCTCTCAATGTTACCGGCAATAATGACATTATCCTCAATAACCGGGGTGTAGCCTATGGCAAACTTGGAAATATCGAGGAGTCGATTTCAGATTATGATAGCGCCATTAAAATCAATCCTCGTTATGCAGAGGCCTATAATAACCGGGGTATCGCCTATGGCAAACTAGGCAACCACAGGCAGGCGATTTCCGACTACAACAGGGCCATTGAAATAAACCCGGAAATTCCGAAATCTACGATAATCGGGGTATTGTATACGGCAAGCTTGGCGATCACAGGCAGGCAATCGAGGATTTTGACAGGTCCATCGAGATCAATCCGGAGAACCCGGAAGCATATTTTAACCGGTGTGTAGCCCGTGATAAACTTGGCCGCCACCGGCAGGCGATTCAGGATTGCGACCGGGCAATAAGAAATCGATCCCGAACCTTTCGAGGCGTATTTTAACCTGGGTGTTGCTTATGGCGAACTTGGCAATCATCGTCAGGCAATTGAAAATTTCGAACAAGGTCATCGAGATCAATCCTGAAAGACGGCAGAGCCTATTTCAATCGCGCCGTCGCTTATGGCGAACTTGGCACCGCTGCGAAGGCTTTTGAGGACCTGAAAACCGCTGCAAAATTTAACAGCGGGGAGGCCAGGGACCTTTTGAGAAGCCGGGGAGCGACCTGGTGAGATTAATCAGCAAAGCAATGGACCGATTAGTCTGATGTTGAGGAAAACAAATCGCGCTGATTTACCTCTCTCTGAGCGTTCTGCCGTTTTAATATTTTGGGAGCCCAACCGGTGCGATTTTATTAACTACGACGATCCCGCATACCTGACAGAAAATACTCAGATTCAAAACGGCGTCACGCTCGAGGCAGTTCGATGGGCATTTACGACCGGCTATGCCGCGAACTGGCACCCACTAACGTGGCTGTCTCACATGGTCGACATCCAACTACTCGGATTGAAACCTCACGGGCATCATTTCACCAGTCTACTGTTCCACATCGCAAATACACTCTTGCTCTTCTTTGTTCTTAACCGCATGACAAAAGCGCCCTGGAAGTGCGCTTTTGTGGCCGCTTTGTTTGCCCTTCACCCCCTTCACGTGGAATCCGTGGCCTGGGTGGCGGAAAGAAAGGATGTTTTGTCTACTTTTTTCTGGATGCTCACGATGGCCGGGTATGTCCGTTATGTCGAGGACCCTCGGCTTAAAAATTACATGGCCGTCATTTTATTTTTTGTTCTTGGCCTTATGGCAAAACCAATGCTGGTAACCCTTCCTTTTGTTTTGCTGCTTTTGGACTACTGGCCTCTTTGCCGCTTCGAGTTGAATTTGCCAAAAAAAATCAGCAGGCCGCGGGAAAAGAGGAACGCGAAAAAGAATAGCACCATGGAAGGGGAACCGCTGTCAGCAGGTAAAAAGAACAGAGTATCCGGTAATAGGCGTTCCCTCCGGGCCTTTACTCAGTCCTCAGTCCTCAGTCCTCAGTCCTGCTCCATCAGTGCTCAGTCCTTCGCCCTGCGGCCCCTGCTTGTTGAAAAAATCCCGCTTTTTGCGCTTGCAGCGCTTTCATGTATCGTGACATACATCGTCCAGCAAAAAGGAGGAGCGGTAAGGTCCATTGAGGAGTTTTCACTGGGGGACCGTATCGCAAATGCTTTCGTTTCCTATATAATCTACGTAGAAAAGACCATCTGGCCAAACAATCTTGCTGTTTATTATCCTCATCCGGAGTCGTGGCCGTTATGGCAAACCACGGGTGCGGTTCTAATCCTTGCAGCAGTGACCTTGACGGTTATCCGGACGGCAAACAGATTCCCATACCTTGCATCGGGATGGCTGTGGTTCGCAGGCACGCTTGTCCCCGTCATAGGAATTGTCCAGATCGGCACTCAGGCCATGGCTGACCGCTACACTTATATCCCCCTGATCGGCTTGTTCATCATGGCGGCGTGGGGTATTCCGGATCTTTTGAAAAACCGGCCCTACCGAAACGAGGCGCTTTTTGCGTCATCGGCATTAATCCTCGCGTGCCTTTCTATCGTTACATGGAGGCAGGTAGGGTATTGGAGAGATAGTATTTCGTTGTACGATCATGCCCTGGAAGTTATAGGTCCAGATGATGTCATCTTTTGCAACCGGGGAGTAGCCCGCGATGCTCTTGGCGGCCACCTGCAGGCTATCTCCGATTATGACCGGGCCATAGGGATCAATCCTCATCGTGCAGAGGCATATCATGACAGGGGCCTTGCTTATGGTACACTGGGCAACTACGGGCAGGAGGTTTCAGACTGCAGCAAGGCCATCGAAATCTATCCTGAATATGCAAATGCCTTTGGTCACAGGGGCGCTGCCTGGTTGGAACTGGGTAACTACGGGCAGGCGATTTCGGACTTTGGCAGGGCCATCGAGATCGATCCTAAACTAGCATGGGCTTATGGCGGCCGGGGCAGGGCCTACGGCAAGCTCGGCAGCCAGAGGCAGGCAATTTCGGACTTCGAGAAGGCCCTGGAAATGAATCCTGAATATTCTGAAGTCTATAATAACCGGGGAGTTGCCTATGCCATTCTCGGCAATAACAAGCAGGCGATTTCAGATTATGACAGGGCTATCGAGATCGATCCGGCCTACGCGAACGCATATTATAACCGGGGGGTCGCCTACGGCGAACTTGGCAACCAGAGACAGGCAATTTCGGATTATGACAGGGCCGTCGAAATAAATCCGGAGTATGCCGACGCCTATAATAATCGAGGGGCCGCCTATGAAAGACTTGGCGACCGGAGGCGGGGTATTGAGGAGCTGCAAAAAGCGGCAAGATTGGGCAGCGTGGCGGCAAAGAACTCTTTGAGAAGTATAGGGGTAAGCTGGTAGGTGCATTATTTCAAGTTGACTTCTTATAGCTACTAGGTCACATTACATGTCTGAAGATAAGCGAGAATTTTTCATTACGATTTTGAAGGCCCCGGGCAACATACAACAATCAACGAAGGGAGAAACTCATGTCAAAGCTAATCCAATCTCTAGCTGTCCTGGCGTTCATCGGTATTTTTGCTCTGGTCTTTACAACCCCCGGTTTTTCGCAGACTTCCGGCGTTTCCCTTGGGATAAAGGGTTCGAATCCCAGCGGTGACCTCACTAAGAGCTCGGTGACGGCGTCTGCTCCTGAGAATACTGCCCCCTCTGGCGTTAAACTTGGAATAAAAGGTTCGAATCCCAGTGGCGACCTCACTACAAACGCGGTGCCTGCTACTGTCACTAAAGATCCTGCCTCATCTGCTAACGTTAAACTTGGAATAAAGGGTTCCAATCCCAGTGGTGACCTCACTACGACCACGACCGGCGGCGGGAAGTGATTATCGGCTGCGATCCCTTAGTCTGACTGTAACTTACAGGGAGGAAGATACGCTGTATGAATCCGGCCTCCCGAGCTTTTTGGGGCGTGCGGGATATCCTGGTTCGGATATCCCGGCTCCCTCTTTCCAGTTTAGCAATCGTCCGCAATTCCTTTTCGTTTCATCTCTATTTCCGGTAGATATGGCAGAAGCGGTTTTATGCTTAAAAACAGGCAAATCCTTCTCCTTTACCTTTTTTGACGATTGCTCCAGTTATAGTATTCCATCAGGTCAGTCAGTTTGGTTTCATTAATTATGACGATCCTGCATAAGGCGCAAAAAGCTAACTGAAAAGCATGGGTATAAGCTGGTGAGGGCGGTGGGGATTTTTTCTTGCCGCCGCCGTAGGTTTGAGTGCGAACCTGGCTGTCGGTCCCACCGCCCACTGACGGCTGACCGCTGAATTAGAGGGGTTGAGGAAATCCATTAGGGTGATTATTGAAATTATTGATTTCTTTTTTGAATTTGGTCCAGGGGGCCTAAGTGTTGATCTCTCTAATAGGAATGTCGGGCTCGGGAAAGTCGTACTGGTCGGAAAAGCTTGCCAGGCGGGGCTTTACACGATTTTGCGTCGATTCTCTAATTACTGAAAGGCTCTCAGGGGAACTGAGGCGTGAGGACGGAAGCTGCCGGACGCTCGGCGAATGGATGGGTTTCCCGTTTCAGGAAGAGTACCAAAAGAGGGAAGAAACGCCCGGTTTTAGGTGGCCGACAACCCAACTCCCTTGAGCGCCTCGATACTGAAGATTATTTGTGCCCATCACAGTGGGCTGCTCAATGAGGGGGATCCACATCGCCGGCGCAAAAAACAGCTCCGACCCGTGGAACTCCTTCGGCGCCACGCCAAGGATCGTGAAGGGATGCTTGTTAATGTCGATCCGGCTTCCGACGACGCCCGGGTCTTGACGGAAATGGCTGCTCCAGTAGGCATAGCTCAGCACGACATAGGGAGCGCTATCGGAACCTTCTGCTATTGGAAGTGAAGTAAAAAAAAAAAGGCTGAATTTCAAATGCGTCGAAGTAATTGGCGCTGGCCAGATAAGGCCAAGCCGTCGAAGGGTTCCCGCCCGTGTCAACGCCGACCGGGCCGATGATCATAAAATCCGCGAGGCTTGCAAAGGT
>CAVRZU010000192.1:0-7184 GCA_963725365.1 uncultured delta proteobacterium
TTACTGCGATAAATTCCACCAGCAGACTTATGTATCTTTCAGGGTTGACGAAGCAGCTCTTTGTCTCCATCACCGTCATAATGTCCAAGCCGGAGATCGGCACTCTTTGTGCCCTTTGGAAGAGGGAAATTCTCCTGACAAGCTTCCTGATCCTGTTGTGAATTCTGATCTGAAACCGGAGATGGTCTCTCATCTATCCTCTGCCCCGTGGACTCTTCCACGAAACTGCCGAGCCTGTGGATTTGTTCACACCAGAATTCAAGCGCATGGGGCTCGGCCGCAGAATAGGGAAGGTGCATAAGATGCAGGGGTTTAATGCGCCCGAGAAACTCGTACATCTTTTTTTTGCCGTCGCAGGTGGTCTCTCCGATCAAAAAATCGCTCGCCGAGAAAAACGGGCATGTATCGGAAACAGCATAGCCATAGCTCGATTTAATCAGGGGGCACAGGTTCGGGGGAAGGGTCTTCTCGGCTTCGGGGATCGGCTTTTCCTTTTTGCCGCAAAGGCTGACCGGAATTGCTCCAGCAGCTCGCACAATCTCCACCGGCGCAAACAGGCAGTAGATGCCCGCCACTTTTTTCCCATTATCCTGCAACTCGGAGACTTCAGCAGGAAACGCTCCCCCGCATTCTGAAATTTTTCGAAACAGTCCGGCTTCATTGGTATCAAAACCCATTTTTCCCACAGATTGCAGCGCCCAGGGCGCCCACCATGTCCGGGTTGCCCGGTACTATCACCGGCTGCCCCAGTTGCTCTTCGAGCAATCTTACGACGCAAGGATTGTGGGCGACACCGCCCGCAAACACCACCGGGGCGGATACACCCACACGCCTTAGCATCGCTATGGTTCTCTGAACGATCGCCATGTGCAGTCCCATGGCGATGTTTTCAGGACGTTCTCCTCTGGCCATAAGAGAGGTGGCCTCGCTTTCGGCAGATACGGTGCACATGCTGTTTATCGCAATCCGGCGGTCGGACCGGAGCACATATTCCCCGAATGATTCGAGCGGGACCTGGAGAGCCGTAGCCATGGATTCCAGGAACTTGCCGGTACCCGCTGCGCACCGGTCATTCATCTCGAATTTCAACACCTTGCCGGTTTCGGAAAGGGATATGACCTTTGTATCCTGCCCTCCGATATCCAGGACGGTCCTGGCTTCCGGATGGAGAAATCGCGCACCCAGCGCATAGGCCTGGATCTCTGTTATGGTGGAGACATCCATTTGCCGAAGGATTCGGCAAACAGCTTTCTGCCGTACCCGGTTGCTATTACCCGGCCGCCTTCGAGTTTCCCCATCAGTCTCCGGCATTGCCCAGGGGGTCGAAAGCGGTCGGGGTCTTCAACTGGCGCGAAATCACCGTCCCGTTCAGCACGACCAGTTCTATGGATCGTGAACCTATGTCTATACCGGTAACGGTTTGATCTTCGATCCGGGATTTCATGAAAAGTATTCCGTTAGCACGTCATCTCAACGAATGCTTCCACGCGCGTCTTTAGCTGCTCTATATCTTCCATACTATAGTCGGTTTCGATGCTAAGCATGGGATGCCCCGCCCCGTGAGCGCCTTTTCCACTTTGAACGCTTCGATGGCATAGGGCTGGCAAAATGACAGCCCGTAGTGGATCACACCCTTCACCTTCAGGTCCCGGGCCATATTGACGATATTGTCCAGCCGCTCGGTATTTCGCATAAAGCAGGCGCAGTCAATTCACATGTAGCGGTCCACAATGGAGTCGAGCAGGTCATCAAGTATGCACCACTCTCATCGACCAGGTCGCGCGTATTGCGGGTCCCTATGCAGGATTCTTCGCCAACAATGATTGCCCCCGAGGATTCGATTATATAGGGCAGCTTCCAATTCGGAACGGCCATCGGGCATCCGGAGAGCATCAGCCTCGTGGTCCCATTAGGGGCGATCCCGGTTCCGCTTTTACCCTCTCATCCAGTTCATCGCACAGTTCTCCGATCTTCGCCGTGAACCGGACAGGGTCGTCATAGAAAGATATCTGGTTTATCAGCAGAGCGTCTCTTCCGGAAATCGGCGAAGGCACAGCCGCCCGCAGCCGGTTCAGGCGCTGGAGCACTCGGCGGCGGTTGTTCAAAAGATGAATGGCCTCTTTCAGCGAACCGGCAGTGATCTTGTTACCCGTTGTTTCTTCCACCTGGCTTTTGAAGCGCAGGAGCTCGCTTTTCCACAATTGCCGGTCGGATGCGTTTTTCATCTGGGGAATTTCCATCACGTACACCGGAGAATATTCGGAAAAGATTTCGTAGGCCTTTTTCTTGCCGTCGCAAGTGGTCTCCCCAACGATCAGATCGCATGATTCGATGAATGGGCAGAGCTTTGCGAGTTTGAACCCGACAAAAGATTTGATCAGGGCGCATGTGTTTCGGGGAAGCACTTTTTCCGCTTCTCCCTTCCCTATTTCCGCCCCCGCGCATAGCCCCACCTGAATGCCCCCGGCAGCGAGCACTATTTCTTCGGGGACAAAAACGCGAAGGTCCTCACTACTTGCTTCCCGATGCCTTTGCGTCCTGAAGCTCCTTTATCCTGAGCCCGTGAACTTCGGAGAGCACGAAGTCAAGATATTCCATACCCTTGAGCCGCCCCTGCTGGCTCATGTAGATGTCCCCGTAAAATTTCCCGAGCACTTCAAGCACCCCGGCATGGGCTTCCAGGTCAAGATTGAGTTGTTCCCACATTGCATCATGGATATTCGTCATAAGACCTCCTGATTTTAGATTTGGAGCCATTATTAAATTGAATCCTTCTATAAGGCAAATAGATAATTCCTATCGTACGCTTTATAACCATTGGGCTCCTAAGGACTTGGCGGTATAATCCCGGAAGTTCTTGGTTTTGAGTTAACTCAAAATCAAGAACCCGAACTCAAGATTCTTTCCGGAATTATATGAGCAATTTGCAATCGATATATATGATCAAGAAATACAGAACGGGATTTGGGCTTATGAGCATGAAAGAGCGTACCGAACTCTCCGGAGGCGTTCGTGATCCACTCGGAAATCGGGAAAGGAACTCTGGTTCAATCGACGTGAACGCCGGCATGTTGAATTCAGGGACTGAGGACTGAAGTTAAGAGCAAAGAATGGCTTCATGCCGGTCAGATGGCAAGACCTGTTCCGGCCCAGGCTTTTTGCCCGGTACACTGCATTATCCGCCCTGATAAACGGTGTCTCCGGATCTGCATCGGTCTGCAGTACCTGAGTAACTCCTAAGCTGATAGTTATTGGTATTACTTTGTCCTGGTACGTAAAACGCATTCTTACGATACGGAGTCGGAGCTTGTCTGCGACTTCCCGTGCGTTTTCAATATTGCTTCCATTGAGGATGGCGATCAGCTCCTCTCCTCCATAACGGCCAAAAAAATCAGTTTTACGCAAAGATGTTCTTATGACTTTTGCTATTTCTTGCAAGCATTTGTCGCCGGCCTTGTGCCCATACTCGTCGTTGACTTTTTTGAAATGATCGATGTCGATGAGTACAAGGCTAAACTGCTCCCCATTCCGATGAAAGCGCCTGAGGTTCTCTCGGATCTGCAAATCAAAAGCACGACGGTTATTTATCTCGGTCAGTGCATCAAGCAGCACTTCCTTCTCCAGCGAATCTGCCCGATCTCTTATTTGTAGTATCTCCAGGTTATAAGTATTAAGGCTATTCTGGAGTTGGGCTATCTTTGTGTCTGCTTCCTTTGCCCGAACTTCATCTGAATGATTCTTAACTTGTATTGCGTTCGAAATAGCAACGAGCTTAGAGGTAAAATGGGTCTTAATATCTTGAAGACTTTTGCCTGTATCGAAAATACTATGCATATCATGCGCATTTGTCAACAAATCATCATTGAATTTACTGCTTAATTGATGCGTATCTCTATTGTAGGCTTGGAAAGAGAGTAATTGATCTTCTAGTTTATATAAATCTTTACTAAGTTCAACGAGAAAGTCATTAGAATAATCCATTCGTCCGACAGTATCATCTATTATTTTGCCAACAAGCGTCCCGATGAGTTCCCCAATCAGCCCGAATTGCAAGAATGAGTCGCACTGATTGATTTTATTCAGCAGCCTGGTCAATTGAATCTCATGTTCGCCCTTTATCAGGGGACCAAGATTCTTGAGTATTTTCAAAAAGGCATCGCGAAGTCCCGACAGCTGGCCGGCAGTGGTTGCGTTTTTCGGAGTGGCCGCCTCAGGCAGTGGAATGCGGGCCTGCATCTTGCCTGACTCTGAGACCTCTTCGCTTCTTCCGGCTGGTGAGGCATTAAGAACAGGATGAAGGAGGGCTTGTATCTCTTTTCTGGCGGAAAAAGCCTCCTTAAGAGTTGCAGCATTGAGGGGTCGCCGCCCGCTGGAGAATTCTTTGAATATGTTAAGTACTGATTCGGTTAAGATTTCAAGTGATTCCATTATTTCCTCACAGTGACGGGACGTGCGCCCCATGCTTCTTTCGCTTTTCACAAATACCCCATTTGGTCCTTGTGGAAAAGGCAAATCTTTCCATTGAAACTCGACTTCGCTCTCCATGAAAATACGGAACCCCAGCACGCCATCAGCGTTTCGACGAAAGAAAACGCTTTTCTCTTCTCAAATATCAAAGGCGGAGTGGATTTCCCGGCCAATTCATTTATATTTTTTGCCCAACCAGCCGACTTATATTAACGGGAATTACCACTAGAAGTTTAGATGCAGCGGAGGAGGAAGACCAAAATGGTGGACAAACAGATATCCATTCTGGTTGCAGACGATTTTGGCAGCATGCGGTCACAGATCCGCGGGCTGCTGGGACAGATGGGGTTCAAGAACGCTATCGAAGTGCGCGACGGAACAGAGGCAATGGCAGTGCTCGAGAAATGGGAAATCGGCTTGATAATATCTGATTGGAACATGCCGAAGGCGGACGGTCTGGAACTCTTGCGTCATGTGAGAGGCCATGACCGCCTCCGGGACATCCCTTTTTTGATGGTGACAGGCATCACGGAGAAAGAAAATGTGATCGCCGCGGTGGAAGCCGGGGTCAACAACTACATAATTAAACCTTTCACCCCGGAAACTCTGGAGATGAAGATAAGGGCGATTTTCGGTTGCGCAGAATCGCTCTGGGAAAAGTTGTAGGCCTGGAGAGTGATAAGCATGGTCAGTGAAATTGTGGTCAATGAGTTTATTGTGGAGGCGCGCGAGCATCTGAGCAATACGGAGAACGACCTGATTGCAATGGAGAAGGGCGGCGATGGCGAGGGCTCCGAGATTATAGACCGGCTTTTCCGCACAATCCACAGCATAAAGGGAGCATCCGGCACGTTCGGGTTTCCAGCGGTAATGGAGCTGAGCCATGCGATGGAGAGTGTACTGCTTCTTTTCAGGGACGGCCGCGCGAATGCCGACCACGGCAAGATAAACGATCTGCTCAGTGGTGTCGATAAGCTCAAATGCATGATTGACGACATACATTCGAGCAGCCAGGTGGACTGCCGCAATGAGTTGGAAAGGCTGAAAGCCATCATGCAGGGTGTGGGCAAATCTCCCGGGCGGCCTTCCGTTAACGACGGGAAATCCGGTTCGCCCCATCCGGCAGCGTCGCCTTCCGTGGCGCTTCAGTCCGGCGCTGGCGTGCAACTGGAGATAAAGGACCCCGCTGGTTGTCTGATGACCTTCCAGGCGGATGCGGACCAAATCGCCTCTGCCTTGGCCCTGCAGCATTTTGTATATGCGATACGGGCGCATCGGGACCGTGATTTCGAGCAAAAGCAACGAAGCGACCAGGATTTTTTGGCCAAATTGCAGAAGCTTGGCCAATGTCTCTCAGCGGACATAGGCGTTGGAGGCAAATCGGACCGAACATGCCATTATCTTTTTGCTACGGTGCTGGAGCCCGATCTGATCGGGTCGGCGCTCGATATTTCTAATGAGCAGGTTGAGATCGTAACACCGGAAGTCCTCCGGCAGGCGCCTAAAACCGAACCCCAGCCCCCCCGGCCGCAGTTGGCCTCTGAGTCCCAATCCTCGGAAACCCTTTCGGTACCGGTCGAAAAGGAAAAGATAGCCGTCCCTGAGACTGTCCGGGTCAATATCGGGCTGCTTGACACCCTGATCAACCTGGCCGGCGAACTTGTATTAGGCCGCAACCAGCTTCGGCAGATCCTCGAAGCTACAGTAGATACAAATCCGAGACTGAGGACCGTTATACAAAACGTGAACCTGGTCACCAGCGAAATGCAGGCGCACATCCTGCAAATGCGCATGCAGCCCGTCAAGAACATACTAAATAGAATGCACCGGCTGGTGCGAGATCTTGCGGACCAACTCTCAAAAGAGGTGGAGATCTTTATCGAAGGCGGTGAGGTCGAGCTGGACAAATCAATTATCGAGGGATTGATAGATCCCGTTGTACATATAATCCGCAACTGCGTCAACCACGGTATCGAGACATCGGCGGAACGAATCGCGGCGGGAAAGCCGGCGAAGGGGACAATCCACGTGCGGGCCTCCCATGAGGGAGGGCAAGTGAACATAACCATCTCCGATGACGGGCGTGGGATGAATACGGGGGCAGTCGTCGAAAAGGCCGTATCGCAGGGAATTCTGAGTCCCGATGAGGCCAGAAAAATGGATGAGAGCGATAAAATCAGGCTCATTTTTCTCCCGGGCTTTTCTACCGCAAAAACAGTTACCAATATTTCAGGACGGGGCGTTGGAATGGATGTCGTAAAAACCAACGTCGAAAGATTCGGCGGCCATATTGACATAGACAGCGTCCCGGGTGCGGGAACCACTATCCGGATAAGAATTCCGCTTACGTTGGCCATTATTTCGTCCCTGATCGTCGGCGCCGCGAACCAGCGTTTTGCCATTCCTCAGGTCAATGTCAAAGAACTTGTCTGCATCCGGGTCGAAGACAGGCGCCGCCGAATTGAGAAGGTGGGCGATGCGGCTGTGCTGCGCCTGCGGGAAAAACTCCTGCCGCTCGTTCACCTGGCCGACGCGGTGGGGCTTAAACGCACATTCACCAATGCGGTGACCGAAGAAGGGTTCCCGATCGCCGTATCAGGATAGCAGATCGCCGGGAAAATGGAGAAGACCGCAAGGAGGACGAAGGCGCCCGTGCCGATGAGCGGAGGCGCAGTCACCAGGGCGATGTTTATGTGGTAGTACTGCGAGTTGTCGGG
>CAVRZU010000193.1:0-9331 GCA_963725365.1 uncultured delta proteobacterium
GCATTCTGAGCCGAACGAATTATGCGATGGGTTCAGCGGGGTCGTCCGCAGGCTCCGGCGTTTCAGCAACGACACGCTCATGCGGACCCGGACAATCGTGCACAGCCATAGAATTGCCAGGCCACAAAAGAGATTAAGGCAAAAGTAAAAAGGCAAAAGTGAAACAAAAAACGAGGGATGAGGACAGTGTCCGTCATTCCTCGGTCCTTTTTCCCATCTTGTCAACGACCTTATCGTAATATACCTGGTTTTTCTCCAGGTCCAGCGAACTGCGCCGTGACATGTTGAGCTTCATTATCAAGTAGTTCAGTTTCTTTATTTGCCTATATTTCTCCTTTGTATCCCTGACTCCGTCGAGCAATTGCTCAATGGTCAAGATTTCTTTTCTGATTTCGAGCTCCGGCGGGAGACAGTCGGCGTTCTTTAATATCTTGTGCGCCAGACGGATGTCTTGCGGAAGATGCCTGTCGTCTTCCAGGCAGAGAGGCTTCCCTTTACCGGGCAGATTGTCGAATTCTCCATCATCCATCGCTTCGCGGATTTTTTTCTCCGCTATTTTGTCGAATGCTTCGAATATATTACCCATAAGTGGTGCTCCTGAACGGAGCGCATCGCGTGTGACGCTCGACCTCCGTTTTTTTAATTTCTTTTAATTTTATCATAGGCCACGGGAGTTAGGAACGAAAGATGTCTTCAGACAATTTAGCTTCAAACTTCTTCCGGGATATTTTTCCGCCGCAGCGCATAAGAGTTCTGGGGGCGGGACGGTTTGGCAGGCTTGCGGTCGAGAGGCTAAAGCGGAGCTTCCCTGATGCGCTCCTTTCCGTAACTGACAGGAACACGGCGAAAGTTGATGAACTATCCCGGGAGCTGGGAATTACGGGTGAGGCGGAAGATTCAATCCTGAGTATAAGCCGTATCGAGCCGGCGGATGATCTGTGGCTGATCCCGGCCATACCGGTCCACGTTGGATTCGAGTGGGTGCTCAGTGTGCTCAATAGGATTGGAGAGGCTCGCAGACTTGCAGTCCCGCAAGAGGTCGATTTAAAAGTCCCCAACCCGCTTCGAGTTCCATCAGGAACTCTTTACGGCAGCTTTGCCACCTTTCTGTGTCCCGACTACTGCAGCGAGCCTGAGGAAATTTGTACTTACACCGGCAAAGAGCGGCCCGGAAACCTTTATGATGTTTTCGGGGCTGTCCAAGCGACCGGGTTCGATGTAGCGGTGCTCAGGAGTTGGCAGCTTGCTTCCGGGAGTTGGAGGCTACCCGGGACGAAGCCTCCGCGAACTGATTACAGGTATCGGTTCAAAACCAGGCGGATACCTGGTGGCAACCAGTTGCCGTTGCCATGGAGTTATGGATGCGCTGGAATGGAGGAATATTTGATTTTAGATTTGTGATTTTGTGATTTGTGATTTGTGATTCAATATCGCCGAATTTCTGGTTAGGGATTGATAATCCAATCTATAATCTAACAATCTACATTCTAAAATCTAATCTATTTCCGCTTCACGGAGTTTTTTGCCGAACTGGGAGATAACTCCCTTATCGTACCAGCCCGCTCATCTCTTCTTCCAGGAATGTCAACGCCTGGTGGGCGGAGAGAGGAATCGCATAGAAGTATCTTTCCGATGTAAACGTATCGAAGGCGTCAACCACGGGGCGAAGAGTATGCGGGCGCACAGCGGGATGGACGAATCCCGAGGCCCGCGGGATACCCGCTTCATCCAGCTTCTCATGGTGAAAAAGCACGCAATGCATAACCGTCTGCCCGATGTGGAGCATTGAACACATCCCTACACCCCTGACAGGATGCGTTTTCATCAGGTCCCGCTCCTCAAATAAGCCGGCCGTGCTTATTGAGGATAACTCTGGGTAAGGTCGCCTTTCCGATATCATGAAGTATAGCCCCCAGCTCCGTTTTGAGCCTTTCATCAATGGACATCTTCCAGGAGTCCAAAATGGCTGCGCAGTAGATGAAAACATTTACCGAGTGCGTATGGACACCGTAGCCATGGGACAGGATAGGCGCCATGGACCTGAGCGCATCGCTGTTGGAGAAAAAGTGCCAACTGGATCGCACTATGTTTTTGAGTTTTTCCATGAATGGAACCCGCACTCAGGTCGTGCCGGCGTTTCGAAAATTTCATCTGAGAGCGGAAGTGGCGTGGTGATAAAGCACTTTCGAACGTACGGCTAAAGGAACGGCCTCATCGGCAAGGACCATTCCCAGGTGTTCTTCAAGATACCGGTCGTAGTCCGGTTTTTGAGATGATTGGATGTACACTTCCTGAATGCCGTTTTCGTTCAGGATGGCCTTATGATTTTTGGTGAACTGCTCCCCCTGGCGGGTGAACAGGATGAGGTTCTTCCCTTTCCTCACAAAAACGGCAAATTCGCCGTAAGCTTCCGGATAAATCATAAAGGGTGATATAGGAAAATAAAGGCCCTCAGCGTCCGAATCGCCTTTGCTTGCTCTTTCTTCCTCAACATCTCCGCGTCTCAAGCTCGACCGTGGCCCCTCGAACGAACCGCTGGATTGCGTACGAGTTGTCAACCGCGTGACAAGAGAGGGTCGTCAAATGTGTGTCTGTCGATCTGCATCGGCCATATACCTCGCCAGAACGCGTTCCAGTTCCCAGCCCGCAAGCAGTTGTTGTCCAACCAACCGTTGAATCGCGAGGATTGTGTCCTCACCAACAGAGTTTTTTAGGTCCGGGCAGAAATAGTTCAGGCAGAAAGATTGCCGGGCGAAAAGTTTGCACCCGCTGCTTCCCACAAAATGACAGCGTCCCGGAAGACCCGTTTTTTCTGTTTTTTCACTTTTTTCGCTAAACACCGCTCCAAGCAGATGGTTTATAAAAAGGCCTACAGCTCCGTAGCTCTCACCCATTTCCTTAAAGCAGCAACTCCCTTTGTCATTGGCGCACCTGGCGCACGCCGATGCCACCCCGGATTGGAGCATCGCTGAATCGGTCCTGAGAACCAGATCGCGAAGCTTACTGAGCAGTCTGCCCGATTCATGATCATTGGCCAGGATGAGTCCAAAACGTTCGTTCAACTGTATTGCCTTTTCGATTTCACTTTGCAACAGGCTTCCGGTCTCATTCATATATTCGTCCGAATTCATAAAAGGTTTAATCAAAAGATGCGATATTGCTTGAAAAAAAATGGAATAATGACCACGAGTCTTTGCTTCCGGCGTGGTTGATGCCTAATAAGTATTTAGAAACACCCTGCCGCCGCCGTGGAAGGCGGCGCTACCGCCCGCCTCGGAGGCTTCCAGCGCATGGGACTTGAAACTTACCAGGGAAAACGCCGTTTTGAACGAACCCCCGAGCCCAAAGGGGAGGTTGAAACCAGTTCATCTGGCAACCTCTATATAATCCAGAAACACGCGGCAAGCCACCTGCATTACGACCTTCGTTTAGAGCTCGACGGGGTCCTCAAGAGCTGGGCGGTCCCTAAAGGTCCCAGCATGAAGCCGGGCGAAAAAAGGCTTGCAGTTCATGTGGAGGACCATCCGATAGAATACGGTTCCTTCGAAGGCATAATTGCGCAGGGAGAGTACGGAGGTGGAACTGTAATGCTCTGGGACCGTGGCTCATGGGAGCCGCTGGGCGATCCTCACAAAGGATACGCAAAGGGGGACCTCAAATTCGAGATCCATGGCGAAAGGCTCAAAGGCAGCTGGGTGCTCGCCAGGATGAAGGCAAAACCAGGGGAGGAGGAAGGCAAAAACTGGCTGCTCATAAAAAAGCGGGACAATGCCGCCATTTCCGAATCAGGAGCCAAGCCTGTAGAAACGATAACGCGAAGCGTATCGAGCGGGCGCACGATGCAAGAGATCGCTTCCGGGACAGAAATCGAGCCGGTCAATATCGACCCTGCGAGCTTGCCCGGCGCTCATGAGGCTGATCAGCCCGAGTTCATTGATCTCAATCTGGCCACCTTGGTGAGCAAACCGCCGGAGGGGGGCAATTGGGTGCATGAAATCAAGTACGACGGCTACCGGATTTTGTGCAGACTTTCCGGAGGTCGTGCGCGGCTCTTCTCAAGAAACGGGAAGGAGTGGACGGATCGCTTCCGCGAGGTTGCCGTGGCGGCGGCAGGGATTGCGGTCGAAAGCGCATTTCTGGACGGAGAGGTTGCTTTTGTAGATCAGCATGGGAGAACCGACTTTCAGGCGCTCCAGAATATTTTACAAGGGGCAAAGGCAGGCAGGCTCGTTTACTTTGTTTTCGATATCCCCTTCTGCGCCGGCTACGATGTCACCCAAACTCCGCTTATAAAGCGCAAGGAGTTGCTGAAAGAGCTTTTGTCCATCAAGTCTTCGACAGATCAATCGGTGGTCCTCTATGCGGACCATATTCCCGGACAGGGAGAGGAGGTTTTCCGAAATGCGTGCCGGCTTGGGCTGGAAGGAATCGTATCCAAGCGGGCCGACAGCCGATATGAGAAAAGGAGGACCAAGAGCTGGCTGAAGGTGAAATGCTCCATGAGGCAGGAGTTCGTAATCGGAGGCTTTACCGAGCCAGGAGGGTCACGAACCGGTTTTGGCGCACTGCTGCTCGGATATTTCGACAAACAGGGCAAGCTTGTTTACGCCGGCAAAGTGGGCACGGGATTCAATGACCAAACTCTGGGAACACTTGCGCAACGCCTGAAGAAGATGGAAACCGGCAAGCCTGGATTTAGCAATCCTCCCACCGGTTTTGATGCGAAAGGAGTCCACTGGATCAAGCCGGAACTGGTGGCGGAGGTTGAGTTCAGCGCATGGACCGATGAAGGTATTCTGCGCCACCCCTCCTTCAAAGGATTAAGGGAAGATAAAGACCCAACGGACGTGGTGCTGGAAAACAGCATGCCCGATCTCCTCAGTCCCGAACTCAGTCCCCTGCCCTCGCCCCATCTCAGTCCTCGTCACTCCGGAGATCTCCAGTCCGGGGCCTCAGTTCTCAGTCCTGAACTCAGTCCTGAACTCAGTCCTGAACTCAGTCCTGAACTCAGTCCCCAGTCCTCAGTCCTCAGTCCTGTAACCGTGGCCCTTTCAAATCCGGACCGGGTTTTCTACCCGGAGATCGGGGTCACGAAGAGCGCACTTGCCGAATATTATACCGAAATCGCCGGCTGGATCATGCCTCACCTCGCAAGACGACCGCTCACGCTCGTGCGCTGCCCTGAAGGATGGGACAAAGAGTGCTTTTTTCAAAAACACCTCGGGGATGCGGCTTCCAAGGTCCTCAGGTCCATTCCAATAACGGAAAAAGACCAACTGCATTACTACAGCGTGACTGAAAATATTGAAGGAGTGATTGAGCTGGTTCAGATCGGGGCGCTGGAGATTCATATCTGGGGAAGCCGGGAAGACAACCTGGAGCGGCCCGACATGGTGATATTCGACCTCGATCCCGCCCCGGAAGTCGAATGGGCGGCAATGATAGAGGCGGCCCGGACCATGCGAGGCCGGCTCCTGGAGCTGGGACTGGAAAGCTTTGTGAAGACAACCGGTGGCAAAGGGCTGCACATAGTGGCCCCCCTTACACCCAAAGCCGGCTGGGAAACGGTCAAAGCGTTTTCCAAAGCGGTTGCGCAGAGCATCGTCCGCGAGTCCCCACGCGAATATATAGCCATCATGTCCAAGGAGAAGCGCAGGGGCAAAATTTTTATAGATTATCTTAGAAAACGGGCGCGGGGCGACAAGCATAGCCCCTTATTCGACAAGAAGCAGGCAGGGAGCGCCCATATCGACCCCGGTCAAATGGGACGAACTCTCGCCAAGCCTCAAACCGGACAGCTACAATCTCCAGAATATCCGGCGCAGATTGTCCCAGCTCAAGGAAGACCCCTGGACCGGGTATTTCTCTGTTCGGCAGGAAATAACCGAAGAGATGATGAAAAATCTAGAAGTACTTTGAGATTCCTGCATAAATAGCGCGCCTTGGAAGATACTGTGGGGCAAAAACCCCGATCCCGGTTCCGTCCCGGATTTCGTAATTGGTATCTCCCACGTTTGTAATATCAAATCTCAATTTATATTTATTGCCGGGGGTTGGTTCAAAGTCGTAGGTCATTCCAATGTTGAGCGTCATATAGCTCGGGAGTTCATTTTCATTACAGAAGCCGCTATAGAGCCCGCTTCCGTAAAGCACATCGGCATAAACCTTGATCTTGCGCCACTTATAGGCCCCTCCGGCCGAACCGGTCCAATTTTGATCGTGATCGAGATGATACCAGTGGGTTTGCATATAGTCGACCCAGCTCTGGGCGAACTGCCATTGCCCGGTTGTAATGCCATAAGCCATGGCCTGGCTGCGCGCAATATTACCCCAGAGGGAGAAGCCGTTTTTTTCATAGGAAGTGGTTAATTCCACGCCCTGGACGATACCTCTTGCCGCGTTATTGGGTGAAAAGATCATTGCCGGACCGAACTGCCCCTCATCGAGGACATTCCTCTTAAGCTTATAGTACGCATCCAGCCCAACCTGGAGATCGTGAGTGATTTTATGATTAATGCCGGCGTCAAAGTAATCGTATCGCTCACTCTTGACTGCATCCTGGGCATTTGCTTCCAGAGCCGGGACCGCGCCGTTTGTCGTATTGTTAAATTTCGCCACATCACCGGATTGGATGAGTTCGAGGGGAGGGGGCGTGAAAAAGCGGCCGTAGCCCACATGTAGAATTGTGGGGTCGAACAGTTGATAGACGAAATTTACACGCGGACTGATTTGAGACTCGGTGATATAGGCAGACCACAAATCAACCCTCACACCATAATTGGCCGTTAACTTCGAAGTAAGATGCCATTCATCTTGAAGATACACACCATAGAGCTCTGCCGTTTTATCATTGTCATCGGCAATCGGAAAGGGCAGCCCGCCCGGCGTTGGGACCCATGTGGCAATAGAAGCGTTCCAGGCAGCAGGCAGCACTGTATCCGTGGTGTTTATTCGCGCTTGCTGTAAGCTCAAAGACATACCGCTCCGCAGGGTATGCTGGTCGTTGATGCGGTCACTGGCGTCAAGCTGCAAATTATTGGTAATGAGTTGATGGTCGGTGTCCGAGGCGATTCCATTGAATATAATGTCAGCGACATAGTCGGGCTTAAATGCAACATCACTATAGCGAGTCGATTGGGTCACTTGCAGGTTGATGTCACCACAACTCTTCTGGTATCCCAAAATTTCGTAAAATGCCGCCTCGTCCTGGTTCTCATTCACTTTGGTGGAGTCGAACGTGGTAATTGCCCCGTATTGGAACTGCGGAACAGTGCCGGGCCTCGTGGGAATCTGGAAAGTACCGTCGTCTGCGCTCAAGATAAACGACAGCCGGCTTGTGTCGTCAATCACGTATGAAAAATTTCCGAACGCCCTGTATTGATCCGTATCATCGTGAGTCGCTCGAAAGCTCGGGGCCGGATTGGCCATGCCGAGAGAGTCGTGCTGATAACTCAAGAGTTCATACCCTGACCATTGGCCGCGCGTGCCGCCGTATTCGAGATTTGTCTGGGCCGTTTCGTATTGACCGCCGTAAACCGACACGATGCCGCCGTTGAGGTCCTGCCCGCTCTTTGTCGTAATGTCCACGATTCCGGAGGTGCGGTTGCCGTACTGAGCCGGCAGTATGCCTGTGATCAGCGATACGGAATCGAGGAATTTTGTTGAAAGTTCCTGTCCAAAACCGTTAAGCCCATCCGGGATAAGCATGCCGTCGATACGATATTGCAGGTTGGCTTCCTCACCTCGCACATGAAGACGTTTGTCGAGTTCGTCCTGCGCCACGCCGGGAAAACGATAAAAGGTCTGGTCGAATGACGCGAACTCTCCTTGTGATTGTGAACCTATTTTTTCGCTGTCGAGAGTATAAGTGGTAGCCCCAAGACTGGGTGAAATCTGGGCGCGGGCCTTGTCAAGGGCCTCCTGTACTTCGACTGCGGGAAGGTTGTAGGCATCGGTTTGCGTCTGGTCCGCGCCTGTATTTTGCGCGGTAACATCCTGTGCCGACGCGGTAACGCTCCCGAGCAGGAATCCCATTCCCACCGACAGACACACCAGCCGATTGACCCGAATGCCGGTTCTGCAGAAACGAATGAACCGGGCGAGGCAAAAACATAACATTAACAATACCGTAGCTACGAGGACCCAAGCTGATCCCCCTTCAAGATGAAGCACGCTGCCCTCCCTCGAGCCAATTAATTATGATTCTTTGAGTACAAACCGGATTGGAAGAAGGGCCTTGCATGTGAGCGGCTTGCCGTCTTTTTTCGCCGGGACGAAGGTAGATCCCTTTACGGCCCTGACCGCTTCTTCATCGAGACCAAAACCCGCTTTCTGGAGAATTTCGACTTCTCCAGGCCGCCCGCACTCATCAATGGTCACACGCAGAAGCACAGTCCCCTGCTTTTCATGTCTTTTGGCCAAAGCAGGGTAAGATGGTAAAACCCTGTGCAGAAAGCTTGGACCGTCGGGCGCCCCAAAAGCTCGTTCCGCAGCACCCTTGCTTCCTCCATCAACACCACTTCCACCGGGTAATCCGGCGCTTGACGAAACGCTTGCCCCCTCACCGGCGCCGGCGATCTGCCCGGAGCCTTGAGAGGCCGTGTCCGATCGGCTGGGTAAGTCTGTCTTCACAGGGTTTAATTGAGCAGCGGCCTTTTTTTCTTTATGCTGAGGCGGAACTGATTTAGCGTGCTCTTTCAAAGGGGCGTCCTGCCGGGCAGCAGTTCTCTTTTCCGGAGGCAACTTCTTGCTTTCCAAGGGCGGAGTTTCCTGGTTTATCTTTTCCACAGCGATCATTTCGGCACCACTTTGCACACCTGTTGCTCCCGGGCCCGGAGGGCCTCCCAAGCTCAGTCCCGCTGCATTTGAGTCCCCCTCCAGGGAGACGAGCTGCACTTCCATCCATTTATGGCTCTGGACTTGAGGTTTAGGCGAGCACCAAAGCAGACAGGCAAGAGCTGAATGGAAAAAAAGCACCAACACCAAACTTGACCATGTTTTCCTGCCGGAAGCGACTGAGACCCGGTTGCCCCACTGCAAAGAGAAATTGTCTTGCGGATCATCCGATCTGGAAAGATCAACGTCAAAGTCAACAACGTCAGCGGTTAACGAGTTAATTGCTGCCTCCAACAGAGGTCTGGCTGGACTCGACCATGTCTTCTCACTGGAAGCGACCGGGACCCGCTCGATCCATGGCGCAAAGACAATATCTTCCGGATCATCCGATCTGGAAAGATCGATGTGAAAGTTTGCAACGTCAGCGGCTATCGAGTTAATTGCGGCCTCCTGTTTAATCAAAACCTCATCGTCAACGCGACGCGGAAGGTGCGCG
>CAVRZU010000194.1:0-8081 GCA_963725365.1 uncultured delta proteobacterium
GGGTTGCGGGCTTTGCGCCGCACTTTGTCCCTATGGCGCACTTGAGATCGTTCAGAGCGAAAAGGGACGAAAAGTGAGTGTGATTCCCGTTGCCTGCAAGGGGTGCGGTGTGTGTGCCGCCACCTGCTACCAGCATGCCCTCAGTGTCAATTCCTACACTGACCAGCAGATAGGCGAACAGATCAAGGCGTACCTGGAGGAATCGGCGTAGCGCAAGGCAAAAGTAAAAAGGCAAAAGGCAAAAGTGAAAGCTAAAAACTCAAGGAGGCTGACAAGTGCCTGATTTTACCCCCAAGATTCTGGTGATGTGCTGCACCTGGTGAGGCTACGCAGCCGCTGACTTCGCTGGAGTTTCCAGGATGCAATATACGACGGATGTGCGAATCATCCGTCTGATGTGTACAGGCCGGGTGGATCCGACCATGGTGGCCAACGCTTTTATCGAAGGGGCCGATGGAATCATGGTGGTCGGCTGTCACTTCGGGGATTGCCACTACATTTCCGGTAATTACCAGGCCAAGGTCAAGATCGGCCTTGCCTCGCGCGCCCTGAGCTACGTGGGTCTCAATCCGGGGCGGGTTGCTTTCAATCAGTGCTCGTCGGCTGAAGGCGACCGGTTTGTCAGCCAGGTTACCGCCTTCCAAAGCACGGTCCAGGAATTAGGCCCCCTTGGTCATGCGGAACAGTTGCCGCTCGCAGGGCTCAAAAACAGGCTCGAAACCGCCAGGGCCGCACTTGGAAGTCAAAAGCTGCGCTGGGTGGAGGGCAAATTCACGGAGTTCGAGAACAGCGGCAACAAGTACGGCGAGAAGTTCACCGAACACGAAATGTGGCGAATCCTCGATGCCATAGTAATTGATGAAATTGCCACTCATAGCATTTTGAAAGAAATGCAAAAAGGTGCGGTTTCGGTCAGGCAACTGTCCAAGAATCTCGATATAGCCCCCCCGGACGCTCTTAAGTACGTTTTGGCCCTCCAGAGGCGCGGGTTGGTGGGCGTGGCAGGAATTGACGGCGCCTCGCCCAGCTACAAGCTTTTGGAACGGGCGGCAAAAGCTGCCGCCTGAGGCCGTGGTGAATATGACCGGCGGTTCAACCGCCTTAATGAGTCTTTAAGTCTTTCATCCGCCGCCAACGGCAGCGGCTAATATGGCCGGCGGTCCCACCGCCCGCCCGTCGCCGAAGGCAGCGGGCAACCTGGCTGGCGGTTCCACCGCCCAGCGGACAATTTGGGTGGCGGTCCCACCGCCCCGGAGGACGCAAGTGTCAGATAAACAGGTAGTCATTTTCGGAGGCGATCCGGCAGGAGTTGCGGCTGCAATCCAGCAGGCGGAAGCGGGCCGGAGCGTCGTGCTGGTGGAAACCTCCCCGGCCCTGGGCGCCGGGCGCATCCCGCAAACGCATCTTTTGAACGGGAACCCGGTATCGGCCGATCCGAATTACGAAGTAGCAAAAAAGCACCCGAACATCCGCATTATTACAAACGCCCAGGTGGAAAAAGCGACCGCCAAAGACGGTTCGTACAGTTTGCGCATCAGGCAAAAAGCCACCCGGGTGGATCTCGAAAAATGCGACGGTTGCCGCGAGTGCATACGCGTATGCCCGATCAATATGTATGACGATTTCAATGAGGGCATCGGGTTCCGAACGGCTATCGACTTCTTCAATCCCAATACCGGCGATTTCAACATTTTCAAGGAAGATATGCCGGTTTGCCAGGCCACCTGCCCAGGGAACCTCGATATTCGTTCTTACGTTGGAAACATTGCCGACGGAAATTATGACAAGTCGCTTGCCATAATCAGAGATCGGCTCCCCTTTGCGCTCTCGATCGGCCGCGTGTGCCCGCATCCATGCGAGACCGCCTGCAATCGGGGGTACATGGACGAACCGATCTCCATTTGCACCCTCAAGCGCTATGTCGCCGACTATGAAATGAACAGCGGCCTCACTGCTCCGGTCGAAGTCCCCGATGAGTTCCACAAGCAAAAAATCGCTATCATCGGCGCTGGACCCGCAGGACTTTCCTGCGCCTATTTTCTCGGCAGGGCCGGGTATCACTCCGTAGTATTCGAGGCGTTGCCAGAGCCGGGCGGCATGCTCAGATACGGCATTCCCGAATACAGGCTTCCGACCCCCACCCTGATGTACGAGATAAACTGGATACTGGCCCACGGGGCGGAGTTGCGCTGCAATACAAGGATCGGCAAGGAAATTTCCTACGATGAGATTATGAACCAGTTCGATGCCGTATTTATCGGCGTAGGCGCCCATAAGGGAATGAAACTCAAGATCCCCGGCGAAGATATGGGGGGCGTAGTCGATGGCGTTGACTTCCTGCGTGAAGTCAATGCGGGCAAAAAGTGGCCCGCCAAAGGCAAGGTCATCGTGGTTGGCGGAGGAAACGTCGCAATGGATGCCGCCCGGGTCAGTTGGCGCGAAGGTTTCGACGAAGTCCATGTGCTCTACCGCAGAACGAAGAAGGAAATGCCCGCCAGTCCGTGGGAAATCGAGGCGGCGGAACACGAAGGCGTGAATTTCCAGTACCTGGTGGCGCCGGTTGAGGTTGTCGGAAAAGATGGCCAAATGACCGGCCTCAAGTGCCTCAGAATGCAACTCGGAGAGCCCGATGCCAGCGGAAGGCGGCGTCCGGTGCCGATCGAAGGCTCCGAATTCGTCGTGGAAGCCCAGACCCTGATCCCGGCAATCGGCCAGGGTCCGGATTTGAGCTTCGTGCCCGGGGACAGCAAACTCAACATCACCCGGTGGAACACTTTCGCGGTGGACAAGAGCAACTATATGACCAACGTAGAAGGAGTATTCTCTGCCGGTGACGTCGAAACGGGGCCCGACATTGCGATTCGAGCCTGCGCGGGCGGCCGGAAGGCCGCGGACGGCATAATCCGTTATATTGAGACAAGAGGAAATCGATGCAATACGAAAACAAAGGCCGGTTCATAGTAAAATTTAAAGACATCCCCGCCCCGCGCCAGCAGTTCATTGAAATCGGGGTGGAAGAGCGCCGGAATAACTACAGCGAGGTAGAACTTGGGTTCGACAAGGAAAGGGCCTTAAAGGAAGCGAAAAGGTGTCTTAGCTGCCGCCGCTGCCTTGGGTGCGCCCTGTGTTGGGCCGAGTGCAAGCCCGAAGCCATCCGGTTTGATCTCCAGGATGAAGTAATCGAACTTGCGGCTGACTCCGTGATTATCTCGCCGGGAGTCGAACGCGCGCTAGACCGGATCGACCGGCGTTTTGGCCTTGCCAAGGATACCAACGTAATAACCGATCTCCAGCTAGAACGCATGCTAAGTGAATCCGGGCCAAGCGCCGGACTGATCATCCGCCCCTATGACGGTGAGGTCCCGTCAAGTGTCGCTTTCGTCCAGTCCTACGACAAGGCGGCGTCCGGTATGCATCAGGCAGCCCTCACCTTCGCTATAAACGAGGCTTCGCTCCTCCGCCAAAAGCTCCCCAGGGCCGAAGTTGTAATGTTTGCCGGCGGGCTCGATGATTTTGCGGAAGGCAAAAAGGCGCTCGATTCGACCGGCATCGAAGTGCTGAGCGCTCCGGTTCAATCGGTTGCTCCAAACGGCGGATCGACGGTCAAGGTGGCCTTTGGACAAGAAGAGGCCAGGGAGTTCGATCTGGTTGTCCTAATCACTCAGCCCCAGATGTCCAGGGATGCCCGCGACCTTGCAAAGAACCTGGGCCTCAACATCGCCTACGCCAATTTCCTCTCGGGCGAACAGGATTTCATCAGCACCGAAAAGCCGGAAGTGCAGTTGGCGCGGCAGAGTTGATGGGAATCAGGTAGATTGTTTTAGCCTACCCACCGCTGAAAACAGCGTTTTAATATGCAGTACCCCGGGGGAATTTTTCCTGGGCGCAAAAGCCCCTTAATTGGGGCTTTTGCTTTTTTGTGGTGCGCCCGGCAGGGCGCGCCTGCGTGGAGATGAAAGTCACAGACCCGACAGGGGGAACTGTTAGCAGGACGGCAAGTTGGCAGCGCCGCCTCCCACTGAGGCGCTTTTTAGATGAATCTCGTGGCGTTATTTATTCAATACTATTGGAATGAACCTGCTCAATGCCAATTTCCTGTCAGGCGAAAGAAATGGGTCCATAAGCACCATAAGCAGGAAGCGCGATTGGCCCGGCTGGGTGATACGAATCATCACCTTATGCCTCGATGGAAGCTTCGTCTGAAATTATCTCAAACGGCAGCGATTCGCAACGGTGAACGCTGAACTCCGTGAGTCGTGCGTCGTAGTAGGGCAGTTCCTCGGGAGAGACTGAATCTAATTCCATGATTATCTGTTTGGCGTCTTTGATACTCTGAGCCTCGACTCTGATAACGGCCTTCAATTTAACATCGAATGCGTATTCCATCACCTGCACCCCCTCGTAAATAACTTATGCTCGCCAATTTTCGCGAGTTAGTACATCTTTTGAACTATCCACCGCTTCTATTTTCCTCAAACATTTCTACGGGCATCTCATATCTAAGTCTCCATACCATTGCAATCGGCTTTTCACTTTCGCAACTGACCAAATCCGCCGGGCCCAGATATGAAAATGGAAGTGTCCATCCGTTTCGCTTTTTTTCCGACCTGGCAAAGAACAGTATCGTGTAACCGCGCTCCTTGTGCCGAATCAGGTTTTGTCCTGTAGCCGATTCCTGCGTAGTATTGGACTGGGACTCCCAATGCAAAAGCTCACGGCTGATAGGGTAGTCGGCATACATCGTGCTCGGGGAAAACTCCCGCTCAGTTTTTTGGTATGTCACCAGCAGGGCATACGCCTTAAGTGTCGGAAAATGTAAAACTCCAACTCCCCTCTGGCCGGCCGAACCCAGGCTGCTTGCCCCAGCTTTGCCAGAATGTCGGACATGGTATACTGTCCATGAAGCTCCAAAGTACACTGGAATGGCAGTTCGGGTACAAGTCCCCTTATTGTCGATTCCGTTTCCGCCCATGCCAGTATTTCATCGAGATCCTCCAAAATCGAGGGATTCCGCGAGAGCTTGACGAAAGAATCTTTCAGCGAGGAAATATTAAGATTGCTCCCTTTGTCACCCCAAATTCGGTAGTAAACGGGCACCGCTTCATCGCCAGCAACTGAAACAGCGTCGGCTATCGCCCCCTGGCTGTTTTCTTCAATACTTGTTTAATGAGAGCAATCTCCTTTGGCCCGTTCATAAAAGCCGCGCGCAACAGGGTCTTTTTCAACCTGAAAAGATTCAGGGTCCGTTGGGATTGGAGCAAGCTGCGCTTTCGCTTTCCAACCAGTCCAACTCTCCTTGGCCAGTAGAAGTTCGGGCTCGTAATCATAGTGTCGCACAAAATTGCCAAAGGTGAGCTTGAGTTTCTGGTCCTGTCTCTTCGCGAAAGTCTGAAGCCGGTCAGGGATTTGCACCGAAAGGTTTTTGAGGTTTTCCCTTATATTCTCGAGAACATATGTGCGAGAGAGCTGTCGAGCTGAATGGAACATCCGGCGGGCAGGTGAGGAAAGTCCATTTCGACTTCCCGGTCTATTGAGTACCTGATGCTTTGGCAAGAGAGCTTTCAATTTCGTATCGATACGATAGCGCCGATGCGCCTGCCCCACCAAGTCTATAACCGTCAGGCAATCCTTTTCAGGAGCATGACGCAGTCCTCGTCCCAACTGCTGCAGAAATACGGTCAGGCTTTCAGTAGGACGCAGGAAAAGAACCGTGTTGATTTCAGGCAGGTCCAGCCCTTCGCTGAGTTTATCAACCGTAAAAAGAAAGGTCAGTGTCCCCTTCGCGAGATCTTTTAGCAGTTCTGCGCAGAGATCGTTCTCGACGTCCGGAGACAAGGCGGCCGAAGGGATTTTACGTACTGTTGAACGCCTCTGCCATGTAGTCTTGCGTGTGCAATGCTGACGCAAAAGCCGATTCCCTTAACAGGTCTTCATGCCGGGCTCATATCTTTCGATAGCTCGATGATGGCGTCTATCGTTGGCGGGCCAGAATATCTGCTCCCGTATAGACTTTCTCCAATCCTACTGATCATACTTTCCGTTTTTCCAGAAAGAATCCTGGGTCAGGCTGACAGGGTCCTTGACACCGAAATAATGAAAGGGGCAGAGAAGTTTTTCTTCGAGCGCCTCAGGAAGGCGAATTTCCGCAGCAAAGCAGTTATGAAAATCAGCGGCGACATTTCCCCCATCCATTCGTTCCGGGGTAGCCGTGAGGCCAAGGAAAATGGACGGGTTGAAATGTTCGAAAACCGGCCTGTAACTTGCCGCCGTCCCATGATGTGCCTCATCGATAACGATGTAGTCGTAAAAATCGCTGCCCACCTGGTCCCATAGCTTGCGGCTCGAAAACATTCCAACCGAACAAAAGAGATGTTCGAAACGTATGGCGGAATAAGCACCAACCTGCAATTCTCCAAAATTGTCGTCACGGAGTACATTCCGGAAGGTGGCCAACGCCTGTTGAAGAATCTGCTGCTCTGTGCACAACGAACAGAAGTTTGCACTGCTTCTTCCTTTTTCGTAAAATCTTTTGAAGTCGAAAGCCGCGATAATCGTTTTGCCCGTTCCGGTTGCGGCGATGACAAGGTTGCGGCGGCGGCCGTGCAGACTCCCGTTCTCGTTCCAGGGCTTCGAGTATCCGCTCCTGGAACGGGATGGGGACGCAAGTCAAAGAACACGGTGGGCTGAGACTGACTTTCAGTGCGGGCACGCAATATCGCTTCCCGGAGCGTCTCCGGCTCGTCTGGATCAAAGGGGACAAATTCCCGGCTGTTCCAGTAAGTTTCGAATTCGACGACGAATTTCCTGAGGATATGGTCCATGTCCTGGGCGGTGATTTTGAGATTCCATTCAAGTCCACTCGTGACAGCGGCATGAGAAAGGTTTGCGGAACCGATGTAGGCGGTCGAAAATCCGTCGATCGTCTGAAATGATAAGCTTTGGCATGCAGCCGGGTCCGCGTCTGTATCGTATGATACACGCACTTTCACGTTTGGCATGCTCGCCAGCCATTCTACTGCAGGTGCGTCCGATGCGCCCATATAAGATGTAGTAATGACTCTGACGGGAATATGCCGGTCCCGCAAATCCTCAAAGGCAGGCATCAGCAGGCGCAGGCCTGACCATTTGATAAATGATACGAGTATATCCACTCCATCGGCGGAGCGCATTTCCTCGTGGAATTCGTGAACCAGTTGCGGTTCTGGTGGAGATCCCGTGAAAAGGCTGCTTTCAGACAGCGGGGTTTCCGGACGCGGAATTCCGGAATGATCCATAATAAGGAGGAGTGATTTCCAGCAATAAAGGTTTTTTATCGTTGATAAGTCGATGTTTTCCGGGATGGCTCTCTTCGATTCCACCGCACAGATGATCCGATAACTCGTTGCAGAGTTGCAGACGCCGTTCAGGGTCTGCTACTTCTCTAAGTGCCTGTTCTACAACTTTTGCAAGGAATGCTGCGTATCGGGCAGGTTGCTCTTCAGGGTCGATTTTTCCGAAGACGGTTCTCAGTTCTGGTCTTTTGGCGATTGCATCCTTGAGATTTTCATCAAGAAGCGCCTCGTAAATTCCGAATTCAATCGTTTTCATGATGCCGGCCCCTCAGACTGGTGAGGTAGGAGTTGATCACCGGAAAGTCGGCTTCGGCCCAATCCAGACTACGCAGATCTTCGGGCGAAAGCCATATTATGGCCACATGCTCGTTTAAAGCGATTGTCGCCGGAAGATATCGTGCAGATCAAAGGGTAGAGCGTGACGGAAAAATCCGCATAGTGATGCGCGCTGTGAGGGCAAAGCTGCCCTTATATCTATGAAAATCCCATCTCTTCCCACAGTTCACGTTTGACACATACTTCCGGCGATTCTCCGGATCGATTTTTCCGCCCGGAAATTCCCATTTGAGCGGCATGGCTCTTTGCTGCGCTCCGGCGAGCGGCCAGTACCAGTCCGTTGCGTTCTATAGCGCAGGCCACGTGGATATGCATGTGGATGGTGAGAATTCCTTTCGTTTGAAGTTACAGGAGGCGAGAGCAATATGATTGGAAGTCCACCGGACATTGTCACAAAACTCGTTTTCTTCAAAT
>CAVRZU010000195.1:0-12047 GCA_963725365.1 uncultured delta proteobacterium
TGGCGTGCGCGCGAGCAGCTCTCGTTCCCGGAGAACCCGGTGCGGCTGTGATCGCGCAGTGGTGCCGCTTCAGGCGCTCGTTTGCGGCACATGATGGGCGCCGCCAGCCGCGCCGCCACCTGCTCGGGCGCGACGAGGCACGGCCTGGCGAACGACCTGCTTGTCGAGCCGCAGCGCCAGCTCGCAGATATCGCTCCGGCCGGCCAGCCGGCGGACGAACGAGGGGCGAATGACGTCAATCTGGCGTAGGGCACGAAGATGCAGTCGCCGGCGTAGCGCGCTTCGAGGAGGCGCCGCGTCGGCTTGCCGCGATTGACGATAATCAGCTCGTCAGGCGAATTGAGAATTATCACGCCGGTCGACAGGCCGCCAGTTGATTTGCCGCGTCGCGGCAGAAGCGATCGCACGGCTCGACGTGGATCGGCACGACGGGTTGCGGTCCCGCGGGGCCGCGGGGCCGCGGAGCTGGTAGCGGAAAAATGTATCGGCGACGGCGACGGCCTGATCTGGTTCGACGACCGGCGGCGCGTCGCCGTGGCGCACCCAGCGCGCACGGACGAATTCGGTCACCTGGTCGATCAGGTTCGACGACACGGCGTTGTAGTCGAAACCGAACGCGCCGCCGTCGCGCAGCCGCAGCGTCCAGCGGGCGTTGGTCAAAAAATGAGCAGGTTCTCACCACTGGTGTGGAGAACGAGAGCGAAGATAAAATTACCGATGCCAAAGGCGTCACCCACATCATCGTCGCCAAGAGAACATTGTACGAAAACGGCAAGGAAGAAAAGTTCGTAGTCGGCATAATCAGCGACATAACCGAACGAAAGAATCTTGAGGAACAGTTGCTGCACTCGGTCAAAATGGAAGCGATCGGCAGGCTTGCCGGAGGGATCGCCCATGACTTCAATAACCTGATGACATCGGTTATAGGGTACAGCGACCTTACGCTGATGCGTATTGGAACAGACGATCCGTTGCGCAGGGGCATCGAGCAGATCAGGAAGGCCGGTCAGAGCGCAGCCGCATTAACTAACCAGTTACTTGTTTTCAGCCGCAAGCAGGTACTCCAACCCAAGGTGCTCGATCTCAATTGCGTGATTGCGGACATCGAGAAAATGCTCCGGCGAGTGATCGGCGAAGATATCATTGTGGTCAGCGAGCTTAGTCCCGGTCTTAGACGGGTTATGGGCGACCCCGGTCAAATCGAGCAAGTCATTATGAACCTTGCGGTCAACGCCCGCGATGCCATGCCCCTGGGAGGCAAGCTCACAATCGAGACGCAAAACAGGTATTTGGACGAAGCATACGCACAGCAACATGTCGATGTGCAACCGGGCGATTACGTCATGCTTGCCGTTAGTGACTCTGGAATCGGCATGAATGAAGAAACCAGGTCCCACATTTTTGAACCCTTCTTTACTACTAAAGAGAAGGGAAAGGGTACCGGCCTTGGGCTGGCGACCGTCTACGGGATCGTGAGACAAAGCGGAGGCCATATCTGGGTCTATAGCGAACCAGGACAAGGCACCTGCTTTAAGGTATATCTGCCACGAGTGGACGCGGATTCAGGCCGACCCAACCGGGGGCCGGTTAATTGTGAAGTGGTCCGTGGAAAATCCGAAACGATCCTGTTGGTGGAAGATGACGATTGTGTCCGCGATCTGGCGAGCACTTGCCTCCGGGTAAGTGGCTACATGATTCTTGTGGCGCGCAATGGTGAAGAAGCCTTGAGGATTTTCAAGGAGAACGAACAATCGATCCTGATGCTGATAACCGACGTTGTAATGCCCGGTGTCAGCGGACGCGATCTGGCGCAAATTATGCGTCCTTTAAGCCCGGGTCTGAAAGTGCTCTACATGTCCGGTTACACAGACGATGCCATAGTGCAGCATGGCGTGTTGGAGGCCGGAGTTAACTTCCTTCAGAAGCCTTTCACGCTGGAGGCTTTGGCGAGCAAGGTTCGGCAAGTGTTCGATGAGCCTGTGGGGAATCGAGAATGAAATGAGAATCCCGGCAACTGACCGGCCATCATCAGGTTATTTAGAACGGGCAGCCCTGCTGAGCGCTTCGGCTACAGTCCTCATAGGCATTATGGGAATATTGGGATGGCTCTTACAGCAGCCTGCTCTCACCAGCTTTGAACCAAATTATATTCCCATTGCTCTCAGCACCTGTATCGCTTTCCTTATTCAAGGGTCAATCCTTATTCTGCGTTCTTTTAGCCCCAAGCATGTTCGACGTTGGCCTTTTGGGGCGGTAGTGGCCGTGACGCCGCTTTTCGGACTTCTGGCTTTCATCGGGTACCTTTCCAATTCGGGCCTCGACTTCGAATGGGTGTTATCCCCTTCCACTGAACATTTTGCCCAGTTCCCCGCAAACAGGATGTCACCCCTTACGGGTATGCTGTTTTGTTTTTCCGGGGCATCCCTGTTAGTATCGCTCTGGAATAACCCCGGGAAGCCGGCCCCGGACATGGCAAGCGTTCTTGCAGTTCCTCCGGCATTGACCGGTTTCATCGGGACCATGAGCTATCTTTACGGAACACCACTTCTTTATGTGGGGCCGGTCATTCCCATGGCCCTATCAACGTGCGCTGCTTTTATGGCTCTTGGCTTTGGATTGATTGCCGTGGCCGGTCCCGGCACATTTCTCCTTAGACCGTTTACAGGCAGTTCCATTCGCGCAATGCTCTTAAGGATATTCGTGCCGCTCGGGTTCCTCGCGGTTATTGGTTCAGATATTTTGCAGCGAGCGGTTACAAGTTTGAACAGCGCCCTTGTATCGACAATTTCAGCCGTATTCTGGGTGACGGTTACGGTCGTCCTCATCGCACAGGCCGCCCGTATGATTGGACGCATTATCGATAAGGCGGAAGCGGAGCGTGCGCTATCGGAAAATAAGTTGTTGCAGGCTAAACAGGATTGGGAGCGGACCTTCGATAGCGTGCCGGACCTGATTGCCATTATGGACCAGCAACACCGAATTATGCGGGTGAACAAAGCGATGGCGGACCGTCTCGGACTGACTCCCGAACAGTGCATCGGCGCAAGTTGCTATAAAGTTGTCCACGGCTTGACGGGAGCACCGGCGTTCTGTCCCCATGTCCTTTCCTGCAAGGATGGCTGCGAGCATGTCACCGAGATATATGAACCCCGCCTGGGTGGACACTTCCAGATAAGCACAACGCCTCTTTGGGGCGAGCAAGACCAAATTGTCGGTGCTGTACATGTCGCCCGCGACGTCACCCTGCGCAAGAAGGGCGAGGAGGCGTTGCGGAAGGCGCACGATCGCCTCGATGCAATCGTTGAGTTCCTGCCGGACGCCACATTCGTAATTGAAGTCAGCGGCAGGGTCATCGCCTGGAATAGAGCCATGGAACTAATGACGGGGATTTCGAAGGCAGATATGCTCCAGATGGCGGACCATGAGTATGCCGTTCCCTTCTATGGCGAGAAAAGACCTGTTCTCATCGATCTGCTCCTGAAACCTGATCCGGAGTTTGAGTCGAGTAAGTACAACAACATTCAAAGACATGGCGATTTGCTTTACGGGGAAACTTTTGCCCCGCGAGTCATTTGAAGGAAGAGGCGCACATCTTTGGTGTACCGCCTCCCTGTTGCGAGACAGTTCCGGGAATGTGGTCGGGGCAATACAATCGCTTCGCGACATCACCGAACGCAAGCAGGCGGAGGAAGAGCGGCTGCGATTGGAGCAGCAATTTCTCCAGGTGCAGAAGGCCGAAAGCCTGACTAGAATGGCCGGTGCCATCGCCCATCATTTCAATAATAAGCTCATGGCTGTGATGGGCAACCTGGAACTGGCGCTGAGGTCCCTGCCTCAGGAGTCAAACCCTCGCAGTAACGTTCTCCGGGCTATGGAGGCTTCTCAAAAAGCGGCTGAAATCAGTGGATTGATGCTCGCCTGCATCGGTCAAACGACTGATAAGAAACAGTTCGTCTATCTTGGTGAAACTATCGGAGAAACGCTTCCACCTCTGAGTGGTTCGCTGCCCCAAAATGTCCATATAAAACACGAGGTCCCGATTCAGGGGCCGATCATTTTGGCCGATCCCGTGCATCTGAAGCAGATCCTGACCAACCTGGTCCTAAACGCCTCGGAGGCTATAGGAGACCAGGAGGGTGATATTTCAGTGGCAATCTGCGAGATGCCTTCACCGCAATTCCAAAAATCGAGGGTTTTCCCGCCTGAGTGGGAGTCCAAGGCAGAAGGCTACGCTTGTCTTTCCGTTTCCGATACCGGCTGCGGCCTCGATACCGAAATACAGGAAAAGATTTTCGATCCGTTTTTTTCCACAAAATTTGTTGGCCGTGGGTTGGGGTTGTCAGTGGTCCTGGGGCTGGTCCGGGCATACCAAGGAGCAATAGTTGTCGAGAGCCGGGTTGGGCGGGGGACCACCTTCCAGGTATTCTTCCCGTTACCGGCAGTGCAAAAACCACCATCCCAAAACGATGAGTCTCTCGTCTCCGATTAGACGTGATACTCAAACTCAAATCGGGGCGATAGGATTTGAACCTACGGCCCCCTGCTCCCAAGGCAGGTGCGCTACCAGGCTGCGCTACGCCCCGATAAAACTTGCTTTATCTACCATGAGCGGGGCATAAAGGCAAGAGAATGAAAAATTATCCTCACACTTCTTTAAAACCCTTAAACCTGTTCACCGGCTGGCGCGTGGCGAAGCTTCAAATCGCAGAGCTCGGCACAGGCGGAATCTACGAGGTCCTGCGCGCCGGTTGTGCGTTCGCTTAAAGCACCCACACCGATGGCCGTCGTGATGAGAATGGCCGTATTGCCCTCCCGGTAGGGTGATTTTCTTAAAGTAGAGGAAATATGAGGTATAACCTCCCTGGCTTCATCTTCGGGCACACCGGGAAGAACTATCAGGAATTCGTCGCTTCCGTACCTGCCCATAAAGCAGCCCTCTTTGGGGAGGATATCCGCCAGCAGGCGCACCGCATGCTTCAGCACTTCCATGCCGCTCTCGAACTCATCCCAGTCATGAACGAAATTGAAGTCGACCACCAGGACTGAAAGCGCGCTCCCCGACCTGCGCGCCTTTCTGAATTCCTTCCCAAGGATCGTGTGTATCTGAAAAAAGTTAAAAAGACCTGTGAGCTGGTCCTTTACGCTGAAGTCACGGACCTTTTCATAGGTGAGGCAATTATCCATGGACAGAGCGATGTTTACCCCGAGCTGTTCGAGAAGATCGGTCCCGTCTTCTGGGTTGTATCTTGCGGGATCAGGACTGCCAAGCAGCAGAGCGCCGAAGATAATATCGCCTATCTTAAGTGGAATCAGAGCCGCAGAACGTAAAGTTGCGCCGCTCCCGGTCAAAATTGAGGGACAGCCGTCCGTTTCGGTTGAAAAGAGCACCGGCTTTAGCGCCGAGCCGAAAAGAGCATGCGCCGATTCGCCGTCAAGAGGCGAAATCCAGGTTCCCGAGTCTATTTCACGGCTCGTCCGCGCCTCACTTTGGAAGAACCTCTCAAGGGCCTCAGGATGACAAAGGTATAAAACCAGAAGTCCTGACAGGAATCGGTCTTTTATCTCCCGAAGCAATTCCTCGATAAGCCGATCCAACTCACGGGTCCGGAAAAGGATTCGCTCGATCGCCGCAAAATGCCTCCATATCTTTTCGTTTTCCAGGGCATTGGCGAGCACCCCTGCGAGATCTCTTCGCAGGGCCTCATTTTCTCGCCGTAGCCTGTGAGCATCACGGCTGCCGGCGGCGGCGCCCGATGAGCCGGGGTCCACGGCGCCGGGTTGCTGCGGAACCTTTTTCCTGCTGTGTTTTGGCATGGAGTCAATCACCTCGGGAGTATCGGTCAAAGTAGTTCTCAGCCGAGTTCGACAAGTCTGAGCGCTTCGTCAACCGCCCCGAGTGGCGTATGGGCGGTTATGACCCCGGGGATGTGGTATGTTGGCTGAAGCGCCACCACTCCTTTTCCGATCTTTAGCGCGAGTGCTATTTCGGACAAAGTGCCGTATCCGCCCCCTATCGCGATCACAACATCGGCAGTATGGACTATGATGGAGTTGCGCGCGTGCCCCATGTTGGTTGCTATCGGAAAATCAATGTATTCATTTGCATCAGTCGTATTGGGTCCTGGAAGAATTCCAAGCGTAACGCCGCCGATTTCCTTTGCACCGCGTGCTGCCTCAGTCATGACCCCCCCCAGACCTCCGCAAACCAGAAGGGCCCCTTTGCGTGCAATTTCGCGCCCGACCTCTTCCGCCAGCTCCGTCAATTCCGGCCGGCTCGTCCCGGCTCCGACCACCGCAATAATTGTGCTGCCGACTTCTATTCTTTCCATCCCCATTTCCCCACCAGGTTCACAAACCGAACCGCGCCCAGATTTGTTTTCTCAATCCCCTCCGCCTCCCGCCTTATCAAAAAAAGATCCTGAGCAAGCCGGTCGCCCACGGGCACAACCAGCCTGCCACCCATAGCGAGTTGATCTATAAGCGGCTGCGGAATCTGAGGAGTGCCCGCCGTGACAATAATACCATCGAAGGGTGCGTCGTCGGGCCAGCCGAGCGAACCATCTCCTACACGTATGATGAAATTCTTATATCCCAGCTTCCTGAGTATGGAATTAGCTCGATACCCAAGCTCCGGATAGCGTTCGATAGAAAAAACCCGGCCCGCCAATTCGGCAAGTATCGCCGACTGATAGCCGGAACCCGTCCCTATCTCCAGGACTTTTTCCGTGCCCTTGAGCTTGAGGCTCTCGGTCATGAGCGCCACTATATAGGGCTGGGAAATAGTCTGCTTTTCCGCAATGGGCAGCGGATGGTCGCTGTAAGCCTGGTCCCTGAGCGCTTCATCAACGAACAGATGCCTCGGCACCTTCAGCATCGCTTCCAGGACCCGCTCATCATGAACGCCGCGTGCAACGAGCTGGGATTGCACCATGCGTTCACGAGCCTTCTTGAAATTCACCATGCCAGGATTTCCACTTTCAAAACCGCTTTACGAACGACCCGACAAGGATCGTCAAAAACAAGTATGAGGCTTTTTCCAACATTAAAAAATATAAAGCAAGCGGATTTTGAATTGTCTCAGATTCCAGCCCGCAACAAGTTCATTCAGGATTTTTTCACCACTTTTTTCAGCATCTTCAATGCTTTTTCCGTTTCCATCACCGGTATGATTTCCGCTACGCCCAGGTCGGTCCAACTAAATATGGACGAAGCCAGATGCGCATCATCTTCGGCTTCGAACAACCGGAACACTCTATGGCCGGAAAGGTCAAACCACTCGCCCTTGACCGTGACTCCTACCGACTTTTCCGAGCCCATTCCACGTTCGATCACCAGGTTTCGGTCCTCGGGAGAATAGCTGAATATCGCCATGAAAAGCATAAAAACCTCCTTATCCCATCTTACGGTTCGAGTTCTGCCAGTACCCATTTGCCGACAATACTCAATCATTATAAAAGCAGCCAATAGATATTGAAAGGACGAAAGCGCTCAGCGCTTTGGCAACAACCCACCAACAAGCGAATCGACCCTGTGTGCTTCAGCAATGTTTCCATGTTTGAGACATCCGCCGGAATAGATACGGTATTTTTTTTGGAGCATTTCTTCGGCAGCGTGCTTTTGTTCGGGGTTGAGCTGCGCCGTGCGCAACAGTTTGACAATAGCTTCCATTCTGTATTTGTCCAGGTTCGCAACGGTTGCCGAGAGCTGGTCTGGGTGGCCGCCGCGTTTTATAACCAGCGGCTTTTCGACCAGTCCAACAGCAAAGCGGCATCCGATCCGCAGCCAAAGATCGTAGTCTTCGCAGGCAGGAAGGGATTCGTCGAAAAATCCGACCAAATCGAAGAGCCTGCGGTGGATAACGACGGCTGAAGGACTTATGAAGCACCTTTCGAGCAGGAGCGGGAAACAATGCCCACTCGGTTTTTTGTGATATTTCCTGGGATTTATGCGCTTGCCGTTGCGTACCCAGATCTCCTCGGTCTGACACAAAAGGATTTCCGGGTGATCGGAAAAAAAACCCATCTGTGCACGCAGTTTTCCGGGCAGCCACAGATCATCGGAGTCGAGAAACGCTATCCACTCACCCCTGGAACTCGATATGCCCAGGTTTCTAGCCCTGCTTACCCCCGAATGCTCCTGCCTTAAATATGTTATTTCCCCGCCAAGGGATGCAAGCGCCTCCCCGGTATTATCCGTTGAGCCGTCGTCCACAACAATGATCTCGATATCCTCTGGAACGCCCTTTTGATCGAGAACCGAGCGGACAGCCTCAACAAGCAGCTTCTCCCGGTTGTATGCCGGTATTATAACGCTGATCATAAATGAAACACTATGGATTGACCTCCAGAGCTAAATTAGTATATTGTATAGCAAAATTTTGCGACCTTTGAAATCGCATGTTTACAACTCTTTGCTCTCAGTCTTCAGGTGAAAATAAATTGATACTCCAATTTCCTCCAAATGGATCACAGAATCGTTCCGGCCTGGTCAAAGCGGGCCGCGAGATCGAACAAGAAAGTTTTCGAATAATCGAAGAGGAGATGGGCCGGCACTCATTCCCTCACGATCAGTGGCCGGTAATCCGCCGAGTCATCCATACGACCGGGGATTTTGATTATGCTCAGAGGATTCATTTCACATCCGATGCCGTCTCCCGCGGAATAGAAGCACTCAGGAAGGGCGCCACCATCTACACTGACACTCGCATGATCAGGGCTGGGCTTTCTCCCTGGCGTCTTGAGTGGCACAGCAACGAGGTGGTTTGTCCGGCTGAAAAAGAGCAGAACCAGAAACTTGCCGAGAAGATGGGAGTGACTCGCACGCTTGCTGCATTCCGGAATTGCGCCTCGAGCTTGAATGGGGCTGTAATCGCAATTGGAAACGCGCCGACAGCGCTCCTGGAGGTGATACGCCTGATAGATGAAGAGGGAATCCGCCCCGGCCTTGTGATAGGGGTCCCTGTCGGATTCGTACAGGCCGAAGAATCGAAAAACGCACTCCTGAACATCACAAAGCAGCCCTCGATAGCGGTTTTGGGAAGAAAAGGCGGCAGTTCGGTTGCAGTAGCCATTATCCACGCACTGCTGGAACTCGCCAAAAGTAGTGATAAGAGCAGTGAGTGAAGCTGTAAATTTCGCTTGAGCCCTGATGATATCGATGCCCGATAATCCCAAATCCGATAATAAGAAAGGCAGGTCCCGTCCGTCCGTCCTGCGTTCCGGCTTCAGCACGGGTACCGCTGCCGCTGCGGCTGTCAGGGCAGCTCTGCGCCACCTTGTCACCGGGACCCCGGCCAAAGTCATAGCCGTCAGGCTGCCCTCCGGCGTATATCTGCCGGTCCCTGTCGCATGGACCAAAATCCAGGGCAGGACCGCAAGCGCCTCGGTCATAAAAGATGGCGGAGACGATCCCGACATCACAAACGGAGCAGAGATCAGGGCTACAATCAGTCTTTTGCACAGCGGAGCGTCAAAACCGGCAATCCTGCTGAGCGCCGGCAAAGGGGTTGGCCTGGTAACCAAACCAGGCCTTCCAGCAGCTACCGGTGAGCCGGCCATAAATCCGGTGCCAAGGCAAATGCTTTCCGATAATATTGCCATTGAAATCCGGCGCCTTAAATCCCTATCGCCGGATTTGAATTGGTCCGATCTCGCCGTTACTGACGACGGGAGTTTGCATTCCGGCAAGCCGGTCCTTCAACTGCCCCTTTATGCCGCGATGGAGTTTGAGGGGACTTGCACTCACCCGAACAATTTCTCGGTCAAGGTTGAAATCGAGGTCCCAAGGGGCGAAGAGCTCTCCAGGCACACACTCAACCCTCGCCTGGGAATTATCGGCGGGATCTCCATTCTTGGCACCACCGGCATTGTCAGACCTTTTTCCAACGAAGCCTACGAGCAGACCATCCAGGCCGCTTTATCAGTTGCCGTATCGAACGGTTGCCACACGGCAGTCCTGAGCACCGGCGGAAAAAGTGAGCGGTTCGCCAGGCAACTCCTTCCGGAACTTCCTGCCGAAGCATTCATACAGATTGCTGATTTTTTTGCTTTCTCCTTGCAACAGAGTCGCCTGTCCGGTATTTCCCGAATAATTCACAGCGTTTTTTTCGGCAAGGCCCTGAAGATGGCCCAGGGATATCCTAATACCCACGCGCATACAGTGCCGTTGAATCTTGACTTCCTGGCCGCAATAGCTCGCAGCCTGAACTATGATGCCGATCACTGCCGGCAGTTGAACTCGGCCAACACCGCGCGGCATGCCCTGGAGTTTATTGCAGGTAAAGGTTCGTATGATATTATCGAATCAGTTGCCCGAAGGGCCGCCGTACAGTCGGCGCAGCTCGCGGGGGAAGGCGCCGGGATCAGGCTGCTTCTTTTCGACTACAACGGCAGCCTGCTCGCAGACATAAAATAAATTTAAAGAATCGAGGAATTAAATTCTTTGAAACCCGGAGACTGGAAGCCGCCTCTTATTGCCGCGATTGGAATGGGCATCGGTCCGAAATGTCTGGGCAGTTTGGCGCTCGAGTGGATCGAAGCGGCGCAAATCCTGATCGGCGCCAGCAGACATCTTGAATTGTTTCCCGAATATGCCGGCGAAAAACTTCACTTCAAGTCCCCTCTTTCCGAGAGCCTGGAAGAAATTGGCGGGATCTCGGCCACAAAGAGGGTGGCCGTCCTTTGCTCCGGCGATCCTTTGTTCTTCGGCATCGGGAGGACATTGGCGGACAAATTCGGGAAGAATCGCCTCATGGTGATTCCCAATGTCACAAGCATTCAGACCCTTTGCGCCAGGATTTGCGAGAACTGGGATTCGATCGAGACCGTTAGCTTCCACGGCGTAAAAGCCAAGACCGGCATAGAGCGTGTTCTGGACATCCTCAACACAGGACGCAAGGCCGCCGTAATCACCGACCCGGATCATAAGCCGCAATGGATCGCAGGCGAATTGATCGAATTCCAGAGCGAATGCACGCTCATTATCGGGGAGGATCTGGGAACCCCTTCGGAGAGAATACGTTCATTTTCACCCCGGGATGCCGCAGGCGAAGAGTTTTCGCTATTGAGCGCAATTGTTGTTCTACCCGCCGAATCCACTGTCAAATCTGCCAAAAGCAACAAGACGGAAATTGTTTTTGGCCTGAGCGATGAGGCGTTCGAATGTGAAGCCGGGATGATAACGAAGATGGAAGTGAGGGCGGTTGTGCTTGCTATGCTTCAGCCCGGGCACGGCCAGGTCCTTTGGGACCTTGGCGCGGCCACCGGCTCCGTATCCGTGGAAGCCGCCGCAATAGCAAGGTTGAAACGTATTTTCGCGATCGAACAGAACCCGTCCAGGTATTCCATGCTTCTTCGAAATCTGGAGAAATTCGGCGTCTCGGAGGTGCAGGCACTGTGCGCAAGGGCATCGGAGGCGATCGGCGCACTTCCCGACCCAGACCGCGTATTTATAGGGGGAAGCGGCGACGATCTGGACATGATCCTTGAAACGGTAGCCAAACGGCTTCTTCCAGGCGGAAGAGTGGTTCAGACTATAGTCCTGCTCTCCACACTCGAAAAGGTGAACAAATTCTGGAAGGACAAAAACTTCGATCTATCAACCGTTCAGATCCAGGTCAACCGCTCGGTCCCGACCGGCAAAGACCAGAGGCTTGAGGCCCTCAATCCCGTGTTTATCGTGTCGGCCCGGCCAAGAGGCTGATATATCTATTCAGCACACCAGAGCGCCATAGGCGCTGCTGTACCTTCGGCAAAATTCATCCCAGTTAAACCGGTGTTCCTGCGTTCCGTAATGTTGAACGGAAAATGATGCTGACGTCGCCCCCAGTTGACATGCTATATCCCATGGAAGATCCATGGCCCTGGCCTTGAGGACCCCAGCGCGAAAAGCGTCCCCCGCTCCTGTCGGATCGAGGACATCACTGACCGGGATGGCAGGTATCAACATCCTGTCGCCTTCGACGCCCAACACGGCCCCGTCGGCGCCCATGGTGGTGATCACTATTTTTACACACTTATAGAGATCGCCCATCGTCCAGTCGGTCATCC
>CAVRZU010000196.1:0-7964 GCA_963725365.1 uncultured delta proteobacterium
CTTGCGATTGCTGTAGATGTGCTCAGGCTCGCAAAAACGGAACGATCTCATGACGACATTGGAGGTTCAGTTCTATCTGACTGACCGGCGTGCAATCCAACCGGCGTTGGCCGTGCGTCGCAACTCGCATCCGTGCATCTCCTCGAAGATTTGCTGGCTGACAGGGCAAAAACGACCGAAGTTGCGTCCATGTTACGCGCGGACGACGAAATCTTCAAAGGGGATCGCGCCGATTTCCGCCCAAATTAGCGGGCTCAAACGCTTTTTCCGACAGACACTGGCTACAATCCTTGCACGATAAAATCAGTGACTCGACCATCGCGTATACGAACGCGGTCGTTACTGATTTGGTAGTTGCGGTCAGCGGGAATGGATGTGTCTTGGCTCTCCCAACGGACGTTCCAAAGTTCGCCGCCATCGGGCTCAGTTGTGATCAATTCGACAGAAATAACCCTGCCGCCATATTTGTCTTGGACATAATTCTGGATGGTCAAGAAGGTCACTTTCCTCTGGTAGGCCGTGATTTTGACTGGTGGCGTTTCGGGGCTTTTGGGCGGCTCAGGTTTCGCCGAACAGCCCGCAAGCACCGCCAGCAGTAGGATCATAAAGAACCTCATACTTCCTCCACCGTCGCGATGAACGTCGGCACAATGCACCCGGAGCCGCCCAGATGCACCGCATCACGGCACCTCTGCCGCTAGCCGACGTAAGCATCGCGGAAAGCCAAGCCAGCGGCATTTTGCAGCCGGACTGGTCCGTGCGGTATCTGACAGAATGGGCAAGTTGTTGGCACCGTAATCCACAGAATCCTGGACGTTAAGATTGGCTGGGATGGAGAGGCGAGAATAGACCACTCCGAGACTCAGGAAAAGACCTTGCATGGCTTGCCTCTTTTCAATTGGCTGAGTTTCTCTTCGGCTCTTCGCGGTAGGGCTTCTCTTGCTTGTAGAGTTCCAGGCGGGAACGCACTTCGGCCCTATGTTTATCCGTTGCCGACTTGTCGGTTCGCCGATTCGATGGCCTTCGTCCTGCCATTCCTTGGCCTTCTCAAAGTCGCCGCTTTCCGCATACGCAGCAGCAAGCGTGTCGATGAAGTTCCAGGACTTGCCTTCTAATCGGTAAGCCTTGTTTGCGTTCTCGACTGCCTTTTTTCCATCACGGTATTTCTCGTCGGGACAAGTTGCGTGCAGCCAGCGATCCCATTGAAAGACAAAGCGTGATTGGGAGTGATCGCGATGGCCTGGTTGTAGTCGGCCATGGCCTTGTCATATTCGCGTTTGTCCCTCCAAACACTGCCGCGATTGTAGAAGGCATCGGCGTAATTGGGATTCAGCCGTAGTGCCTGGTTGTAGTCAGCCATGGCCTTGTCATATTCGCCTTTCACGGACCATGCGTTGCCGCGATCGTCGTAGGCCCCACGCGTTTGGGATTGAGCCGCAGGGCCTGGTCGTAGTCGGTTGTTGAAATTCTGGCAAACGGGGGAAAAATAGCCTACCCCACGGACACATTTTACGGGATCGGTTGAGACCTCTTTAATAAAGCTTCCATAGAAAAAATCTATCTTCTGAAGCGCCGTTCTCAGCAGCAGCCTTTCAGCTTCATTTGCAGCGGTTTGAAAAATATCAGCAAACGCGCAGGTGACGAATTACGCCTATAAGACCATGAAGCGGCTTTTGCCCGGGCCTTATACGTTCGTATTGGAAGGCTCCGAATGGTTCCCCGAATCATGCTGACCAAAAGGCAAACGGTCGGGATTCGTGTCCCCGATCATCCAATCTGCCTGGCTATCGTTGAAGCGCTCGGGCACCCAATAATCAGCACAAGCGCTACGGATCCCGAAACCGGTGAGATTTTGTCCACCCCACGGGACATACAAGATAAGATTGGCCACGCCATCGATCTTATTGTGGATGGGGGAGTTGTGCAAGGCGTACCTTCGAGCGTCATTTCACTCATAGACGATACACCGGAAATTCTCCGGGAGGGCGCGGGAGATTTTGCGCCCTTTACGCGAGCGGCCAAGTCTTGAGCGACATCAGGAGCGGGCAGCGGGGAACAAAAAGCAGGAAGAAACGCCTGCTCCCTGCTTCTCGCTAACGCTTTCAATTACTCAATTACTGAATTCCTGGAGCTCGTATCTCAAACAGGCAGATGAATCGTCCAGGATACCGGTCAATTTTTCGCTGACATCGCCACCGATGAGAAGGTCTAAAAGAGAGTGTTTTCTCTTTTTGGCCTTTTCCACCTCCGGTTCACCCTGGATCATGCCAAGCTCGCCTGCTTTGATCACAGCGTCTTCAAAGTTGCCGAGCTGATCCACAAGTTTTAACTCGACGGCCTTCTCGCCCATTATTATCCTGCCGTCCGCGATTTTGCGCACATCTTCCTCGGGCAATTTGCGCGCCAGGGCAACATCCCGGACGAATTGACCGTAGGTCTCGTCGATCGTGGTCTGGAGCAGTTGTTTTTCTTCGGGAGTCATTTCGCGCGCCGGGTTACCAATGTCTTTGAACTGACCGCTCTTGATCGTGGTCATCTGGTAGCCTATTTTTCCGAAGAGCTCTCGAAAATTAGGCACATGGATTATCACCCCGATGCTTCCCGTGATAGTCCCCGGATTGGCGACAATATGGCTCGCAGCAGACGCGATATAATAGCCCCCGGAGGCAGCGACGCTTCCAAGCGAGGCGACCACAGGTTTGCTCTGGACCGTGCGCCGGATTTCCCTGTATATCTCCTGGGATGGTCCGACGGCGCCGCCCGGCGAATCGATTCTTAGCACAATGGCCTTGATTGCGGACTCTTTTCTGAAATCCATTATCTGCTTCAGGGTGTCTTGGGAGCTCATGATCGTGCCTTTTATCTCTATCTCTCCCACCCGGTTTCCCCTTACCGAGAAATCAGCACCGGAAACAAGCCAGACCAACAGCCCGGTCAAAACGACTCCGATAACCACTCCGACAAGACAACCGCGTATTTTCATTAGATTGGCATCCGGACAGATTAAAAAAAATGGTCAGGCGCACACGCGCCCGACCGAGATTTAATCTTGCTTTCGAGAAGGCAAGTTAAGCTTTATCATTGTTGGCAGCACTATTGGCCGTGCTTTGCGCCTTGGCTTCAAGCTCCTCTTTGAGCAGCTCGCCAAGGTTGGAAGTAGCGGCCTTGCTGGTGTTTATGTATTCGTCATAATTGGACCGTTCGTCGTGTTCTTCCATCTTTTTGATTGAAAGGCCGATTTTCCTGTCCTTGGCGGAGATGTTGATCACCCTTGCGGTGATTGTGTCACCCGGCTTGAACTGGCCGACGGGGGACTTGATCTTTTCCTTGCTGATTTCGGACACATGAACCAGCCCTTCGATTCCTTCCTCAAGCTCGACAAACAAACCGAAATCGGTGACGTTTGTGATCGGCCCGGACACAACGCTGTTCATCGGAAACCGCTGGGGAATGCTCTCCCACGGATCGGATTCAAGCTGCTTGATGCCGAGTGAAAACCGTTCGTTTTCCTTGTCTATGTTGAGCACAATTGCCTGGACTTCCTGATTTTTGCGGAAGATCTCGGAGGGATGTTTTACCCTCTTTGTCCACGAGATATCGGAAATGTGGACAAGGCCGTCGATTCCTTCATCGATTCCGATAAAGATTCCAAAATCGGTTATGTTCTTTATCTTGCCCGCGATTGTGGTCCCAATGGGGTATTTCTGCGCGATGACATCCCATGGATTTGATTCAAGCTGTTTCATTCCCAGCGAAATACGCTTGCTTTCCGGATTGATGCTGAGCACCACCGCTTCGAGCTCGTCGCCCACTGTAAGTATCTTCGAAGGATGTCGCACTTTCTTGGTCCAGGACATCTCGGAGACATGAATCAACCCCTCGACTCCTTCCTGGATTTCAACGAACGCGCCGTAATCGGTCAGGCTGACCACCTTGCCACGCACCTTCGTCCCAACCGGATACTTCTCTTCGGCCTGGGACCATGGATCGTCAACAAGCTGCTTCAGCCCGAGGGATACCCTCTCGCTGTTGCGGTCGAAGCTCAGGACCTTCACATTTATCTTGTCGCCTATCTGAAACATTTCAGAAGGATGTCCCACACGACCCCAGCTCATGTCGGTAATATGCAACAGGCCGTCAATGCCGCCAAGGTCCACGAAGACACCGTAATCGGTGATATTTTTGATGATGCCTTCCACCACCTTGTTGTCTTCAAGGGCGCCAAGGGTATGAGACTTCATGTGCTCTCGTTCTTTTTCGAGAAGAGCACGGCGGGAAAGCACCACGTTTCTTCTTTTCTTGTTATATTTGAGAACCTTAAAGGGATAGGTATGCCCGATAAGAGATTCGAGGTTCCTCACCGGCCGCAGATCGACCTGGGAACCCGGCAAAAAGGCCTGCACTCCAATGTCGACTGCCAGACCGCCCTTGACCTTGGCCATGATCTTTCCCTCGATCATGCCGTCGTCGTTGTAGATCCGGCTTATATCGTCCCAAACCTTGATCTTGGCGGCCTTTTCCTTTGACAAATGGATAGTTCCATCATCGTCGTCGTGGAATTCGAGGAGAACATCGATTTCATCTCCGATAACGGCATGCAGCGTGCCAGTTTCATCCCTGAATTCGTGAATGGAGATCTGGCCTTCCGATTTATATCCAATGTCAACCATGACGAAGTCTTCGCTAACCTGGACGATGTGCCCTCGGATTACCTCGCCTTCCTGGATGTTCCGGAAGCTTTGCTCATAAAGATCGTGCATGGAATCCATTTCCTCATCGGATTCATGTTCGTCCGAGGAAGAAAAAGTCTCCAGTTCAAGGTTTTGTTTTTCTTGTTCATCTTTTACGGTCATCGATCCTGTGAGTCCCCCTTACCTGATTTTTGGCTCTTGCCATATGAAAGCTAAACTGTAGCAAACAGAAGAACAATAAGCAATCCTAAAGTTCCTTATGAGCTGTAGAATCGGTTCCGGCCGGATTTTGAGCCAGCCCTCTCAGCCGATCTACTACCTCCTCAATTTCCAGGTGCGATGTATCCAGCAAAATGGCCCCTTCCGCCGGCCGCATTGGAGAATGATCGCGCTTAGAATCCGCTTCGTCGCGTTGTTGAATTCGCCTCTGCATTTCTCCAAGGGGTACCTTGACACCCTTCTCATTATATTCCGCAGACCGTCTTACTGCACGGGTCTGCAAATCGGCCGTAAGGTATACCTTAAGATCCGCCTCGGGAAAAACGACCGTCGCGGTATCCCGACCTTCTGCAACGACACTGGTCCCCTGCTCAGCCAGCTTCCTTTGCCAGCCCACCAGGAACCGTCTTACCGCCGGTAGCCGGGAAATCCTTGATGCGGCTTCGCTTATCTGCGGGCCTCGAAGCTCTTCGGACAACAGCCTGTCGCCGCAATAAATCTCCAACCTGTTCTGCTTTAAGGAAAAGATAAGCGGTGTTTGTGCCAGCATCTCCATGACCTGGTTCTGGTCCGGGTCTGCTTCGATTTGCCGGCCATCTCCGGCGGGACATTCCTTGAATGCCCATGCAACCGCCCGGTACATCGCCCCGGTATCGAGGTACACGAAGCCGAGCCGTGTGCTAGGATTTTACAGACTGTGCTCTTTCCGGCGCCGGCCGGACCGTCTATTGCGATTATCACTGGTTGTGAACTCCGCGCCGGGAGTCCCCCTTTTCAAAAGAGAGTTTCAGGTCCGCCAAAACCTGGCCCAAAGTATGGACGAATCGCCTGTTCTCCTCCGGAAGCCCTGCGTTAACTCGAATGAACCGGTCCATGCCGTAGGAAGCCATCGACCTTATGATCACTCCCCGGCGGAGCATAGCTTCAAATAATGTTTTCGCCTCACAGGCTACATCTATCAGAAAGAAATTGGCCTCAGAAGGGACATATTCGAGACCCATTTTTTCAATCTCATTGTAGAGATAACGCATACCGGTCCAGATGGTTTGTTGCGTCCGATGCAAAAACTCCTCGTCATCCAGGGCGGCAAGAGCGGCGGCCTGCGCAAGAGACCCGGTATTGAAAGGCTGCCGCACCCGGTTTAAAAAGCCTGCAATATCGGGGTCCATCGTCCCGTAGCCGATACGCAGGCCGGCCAGTCCGTAAGCCTTGGAAAATGTCCTCAGCACGATAACGCCCGGCCCCTTTTTGCCGATATAATCAAAGCCGCATGGGGTATCAGGGTTTGTGTTGAATTCTATGTAAGCCTCATCGAGCACAACGACTACATCGTGGGGCACTTCCGAGAGGAAGGCATTAAAATCGCTTTTGCTGATGACCCTGCCTGTTGGGTTATTGGGATTTGTGAGAAAAATTACCTTCGTTTTCGGGGTAATCGCCCCCGCCATTTTTCCCAGATCGATTCCCAGATCGGTATTAAGGGGTATGCAAACCGGTTTTCCGCCCATCCACTGAACAACCAGCCTGTAAAGAAGGAAAGATGGCGCAGGCATGATCACTTCGCTGCCAGGAGTCAAAAAAGCGCGGACGACCATCTCTATTATTTCATTTGAACCGTTGCCCAGCATGATGCCTTCGAACGGAATGCAATATTTGTCCGCCAGTTTTCTTCGCAGATAAAAACCGCTTCCGTCCGGGTAGCGGTTCAGTTTGGACATAGCGGACACAATAGCTTCCAGCGCCTTGGGGAGGGACCAAGAGGGTTCTCGTTGCTGGCGAGCTTTATCGAGCCGCTTATTGCGTATTCACGTTCCAGTTCTTCAATAGGTTTGCCGGGAGGATAAGGAATGATGCTGGCGATATGTTCCGGGGCGCAGGGTTTCATGTTTGGTTGTCTGGCCGACCAATCCCTTCTCATTTATTAGTTGCCGCTTTATAATGAAAAGAGGCGCAAAAATCAAGCGTGCAGGGGAAAAAATTGCTTCCCTTTCATTGCGAGTATACTAATATGAGTTAGATATAGCAACTAGCTCCTGTTGCGGGAGCTGTCGGACACACTGGGTAACAATTTATGTGTACCCACAGGGGATAATCCATCCATGCTCAAGAACGCAAAAATCAAGAAAATTTCGGCCGCTGAGAGGCCAGCGTCCACGGAAGCCTCCCGAGATGAAGAAACCGGGTCCACCAACATTCAGGACAAACACCAGCCCGTTTCCTTCGACCCGTTTCGCCTGTATCTGGATGAAATCAAGCGGTATCCGCTCCTCAGCAGAGAGGATGAAACGGATCTGGCCATCCGCTATCGGGAAAAGGGAGATATAGAATCAGCCTACAAGCTGATCACCGCAAATCTCAGGCTTGTCGTCAAAATTGCCATGGATTTTCAGCGTTACTGGATGCAAAACCTGATGGACCTTATCCAGGAAGGAAACGTCGGGTTGATGCAGGCCGTAAAAAAATTCGATCCCTACAGGGGATACAAATTTTCCTACTATGCCTCCTTCTGGATCAAAGCATACATAATCAAGTTCATCATGGACAACTGGAAGCTGGTTAAAATTGGTACGACCCAGGCCCAGCGGAAACTCTTTTTCAATTTGAGAAAGGAAAAAGAGCGGCTGGAAGCCCAGGGGATCGAGGCTTCCCCCAAGCTGCTCAGTCACCGGCTCGATGTGAAGGAGTCGGAAATCATTGAAATGGACCAAAGGCTTAATAGTTGGGAGATCTCTCTTGACAGCCCACTGAAAGAAGACTCCGAGGATACGCACAAATCCTTTCTGCCCTCGGACGATCTGCCCGTTAACGATCAAATAGCAGACCAGGAAGCCAAGTCTATTCTCCATGACAAACTGATGCTTTTCAGGGAGCAGCTCAAAGGCAAGGAGGCCGTGATTTTCGATAAGAGGCTTCTTACCGAAGATCCCATGACTCTCCAGGAAATTGGAGACAAGTTCGGGATAAGCCGCGAACGGGTGCGCCAGATCGAAAGCCGGCTCAAAAAGAAACTGAAGGCCTAGCAAGACCAAACTCAACGAAGGAGGACTACATAAA
>CAVRZU010000197.1:0-7831 GCA_963725365.1 uncultured delta proteobacterium
TGCGCACGAGAGGCAAATCCAGGGCTCGACCTGGGGCAAATATCGGAAATCATAAAACATACTGCCTTCAAGGTGACAAAGGTCGGCGAACTTATCGGCAGGCGCGTAGCCGATGGCCTTGGAGTTCCATTCGGGGTGGTGGACCTTTCACTGGCTCCCACCCCCAACGTGGGAGACAGCGTCGGAGAGATCTTTCAAAGCCTGGGGCTTGGCAGCATCGGCGTTCCGGGCACAACCGCCGCCCTGGCGCTCATAAACGATGCGGTAAAAAGGGAGGCGCCTTCGCAAGCTCATACGTGGGAGGCCTCAGCGGCGCGTTCATTCCGGTCAGCGAAGATCTCAATATCGCCGAATCGGCCCGCCGCGGATTCCTTTCGCTGGAAAAGCTCGAGGCGATGACGAGCGTATGCTCGGTGGGGCTGGATATGGTCGCTTTGGCTGGAGATACTTCGGCCGAAACCCTTGCCGCGATAATCGCCGATGAGATGGCCATAGGAGTAATAAACAAAAAGACGACTGCGGCAAGGCTTATTCCGGTCCCTGGTAAAAAAGCCGGCGACAAAGCTCAATTCGGCGGCTTGCTGGGCGAGGCAACAATTATACCTGTGTCGGGCACAGGCTGCTCCGCCGGGTTCATCTCCCTTGGCGGCAGAATCCCCGCCCCAATCCACAGCCTTAATAATTGAACCAATTTAGGAATTTAGGAATTTGAATTTAGGAATTAAGAACAAATTCCCAATTCACCAGACTTTCCAATCCCTCAATCCCTACCCCGGACAAGCCGGAACCAAAAAGATTCACCGCCGAGAACGCCGAGCAAATAAATCCGGCAGACAAACATAAGTTTCCGTTTTCTCAGCGATCTCCGCGTTTTCTGCGGTGGAATTTGATGGTCCGCAGAGAAGGTTGTGAGCGCGCGGGAGAAGATTTTTCTGCCAGATAAAGCACGAATTTCGAATTTAAATCCCTAAATCCCTAAATTCCTAAATTCCCCAATCCCTCTTGACAAAGGCAAGTGGATATGAGAAAAAGAAAACCGATGTTTTCCATATAAAACGGAACGAAAGACGCGGGCATTTGGATGGAATTCAAAAAAGTTAATGCGTTGATCAGGGGTTTTGAAACCCTGGAGCTGATGGCCAGGAAAAAAGAGCCTTTGGGCATCAGTGAAATCGCTGCGAAATTGAAAATGCACAAGGGCACCGTCTTTAGTATGGTTCACACCCTTGAAGAGTTGGGCGTCCTGGAAAACAGCGGCGGCAAATACATTTTCGGCCCCAAACTCTACACGCTGGGGAAGGCCGCTGAAAAGGGGTCCAATCTGATCCGCACGGTCCATCCCTATCTCGAAAAGATCAGCAGCAAGACAAATCTTTCCGCCTTTTTGGGAATGCGCTCCGGGCTCAGGGCGATAATTCTCGACAAAGCAGACTCCGGGTTCAATTTCAGGATCTCTTCTGAAATCGGGATTCAGATTCCTCTTGTTGCCGGGGCTCATGGAAAGGCGCTTTTGTCGCACCTGGCCGATGACGAGGTGGACGACCTGCTCTCCGGGATTACACTGAGGAAATTCACTCCTGTCTCCTGCGTATCGAAGGCGGAATTCAAGCAGATGATCCAGCAGACCAGGGTGGATGGCATAGCTTGGGACCAGGGGGAATATATAGAAGGAATCAAGGCGCTGGCGATCCCGTTAAAAACCGGGAAGAAGGACCCGCAGGTAGCGATCTGGGTAATTGGTGTAAACGGTCTGCTCAAAGATGAAGAGATGGAATCCTGCTCGAAGCTTATGCTGGAGGTTGGGGAAGAGATCCGGCAACTGTTTGCAACTTGAGCGGACAAATCGTTCACGGCGACTCGGTAGGAACCCTTATCCGGGAGGAGGCAAATTCATGGGTCTAAATGACATCTGTATGAGGCCATGGGAAGAAGGCTTCTCTTTGCCCGAAAAATTCAACATGGTCAGCCTGTATCTTGAGCGGCACATAGAAGGAGGCAGGGGCGACCGGGTTGCGGTCTACTACAAAGACCGGAGGGTAACATACAAGGATATATTCGAGCTGACAAACCGGGCGGGAAATGCCTTTTCCAGGCTGGGGGTAAAGAAAGGCGACCGGGTAGTAATGATGATGTACGACAGCCCCGACTGGATAGCCGTGTATTTGGGTGCGATGAAGATGGGGGCGGTCCCGGTGCCCGTAAATATTCTTGCTACGCAGTCTGATCTCGAATATTTCATAAAGGATTCCGAAGCTTCTGCCCTGGTGGTTGAGGAAGACCTGCTGCCCAAAATCAAGGACGTGTCCAGTTCCGGAATAAAAATCGTGGTAAGGGGCAAAAAAATCGCCGGTATGCCCTCCCTTGATGAAATCATCGAAGATGCCTCCCCCCTCTCTGGAAATGTATCAAACAAGCAAGATGGATCATTCCTACTGGCTTTATACCTCCGGCACAACAGGCAAGCCCAAAGGGGTGGTTCACCTTCATAAGGACCTGGTATACGCGATAGAGGTCTATGGAAGCGCCATCGGGTTTACGCCCGATGACATCTGCTACGGTGTCCCCAAGCTGTTTTTTTCCTATGGGCTTAATATGGGGCTTCAATTGCCTTTTTACTACGGCGCCGCAGTGGCCCTGGTTGAAGACCGCCCGGTCCCGGCCGGGGTTTTGGCGAATCTGCAAAAATATCGCCCGACTATGTTTTTTTCGGTCCCCACTGCTTACGCTCAGATGCTTCAACACCTGGAGGAAAACGGGCTCAATCCCGACCTGAATTTCTTAAAAATATGCACTTCAGCTGGAGAAGCTTTACCCCCGGTTCTCTACAACAGATGGTACGACAGGTTTCAAGTGGAGATACTCGATGGCTTGGGATCGTCCGAAGTGAGTTGGATTTACATCTCCAGCCATCCGGGAAAAGTCAGGCCCGGACTCTGCGGAACTGTTCTGCCCGGATACCAGGTAAAGCTGCTTGATGAAAAGGGCAACGAGGTCCCGAAGGGAGAGGTGGGAGACCTGTGGGTGAAAAGCAATTCCGTCACCTGTGGATACTGGAATAAACCCGAGCAAAACCAGGAATCCTATCTCGACGGTTGGATGAAAACAGGTGACTGCGCTATGGTGGATGAAGATGGTTACTTTGTTCATCGCGGCCGCTCGGGCGACGCAATAAAAGTAAGCGGCATCTGGGTTTCCCCTCTCGAGGTGGAAGCAACTCTGCTGGAGCATCTGGCCGTGGCGCAGTGCGCCGTGGTAGCCAAGCGCGACGCCAACGATCTGATCAAACCCAAAGCCTTTATTGTGCTGAAGAGCGGCTACACCCCGGATCAAAAGCTGGCAAAGGAACTGCAGGACTTTGTCAAAACACGCCTGGCGCCATACAAGTATCCGAGGTGGGTCGAATTCCTCGAACAGTTGCCGATAACTGCCACCGGGAAGATACAGCGCTTCAAGCTGCGCGAGATGTAACCCTGCACAGAGGCTTCGGAGGTGCTTATGCTCAAAAACTATAAAGTCATTGGCACACTTGCATTCGTATTAGTAGGCCTGATTATCGGGATCTTGCAGCCGTTCACCGGTTTAGCCTCGCTGGGCCATGCGACACTCGGCGTTATGTTCGTTGCGCTGGGTCTTTGGATTTTCCGCCCGGGAGGTGTGCCGTTCGCGGCGGGCAGCACGGCGGTTATCGCCGGGTGTCTTATTTTTGGCCTTAAATATGATGTTGTTGTTTCGGGATTTATCAGTCCAGCGGTTTGGGTGTTGATTCCCGCCCTGTATTTCGGCTTTGTTTTGCAAAAGACAGGCCTGGGGAAGCGGATTGCCTACCTGGTGCTCAAAAGTTTTGAACCAAGCTGGCTTTCAATGGCTTTCAGCTGGTTTCTGATCGGCATGGCTCTATCGGCGCTTACTCCTTCCATCGTGGTTCGGATTGCCATTGTCATGCCCATTGCCATAGGAGTTGTCGAGGCATGCAAGTTGGAGCCCGGTTCCAGAGGGGCTGCCTTTATAACGATAATTGCCTGGGCAATGTGTCTTTTTCCAGGGACCGGTTGGCTTACCGGTTCTTTGACCGGACCGATCATCCTTGGATTTCTGCCTGCCGAACTCAAGTCCATGGCTACTTTCGATGCCTGGTTTAAAATCCTTGCCTTGCCATGGTTCATTATTACGGTTGTATTTACTTTTCTCATCTACATCACCATGAGGCCGAAACAACCAATCGGCATCCCGAAGGATACCTTCAAGAAACAATATGCCTCTCTTGGACCGGTCACGCGCCAGGAAACGATTGCTGCTATTTTGCTTGTCGGGTCCATGGTCATGTTTACAACCGAAAGGTTCCATCATATCCCGACTGCGGCTGTCGCGTTGTCTGCGTTCTTTTTACTCATAATGTTCCGGGTAATTACCGTACCTGAGATCAGCACCGGTGTTAATTGGGACGTGATTATATTTTTCGGGGTCGCCATCAGTCTTTCGAGCATTTTTGTAAACGCCAAGGTTTCAGGTTGGCTTGCGCAGATAATTCAGCCAACTCTTATCTCCTGGGCCGCCAATCCCCTGACTTTCCTTATTTTTGCCACTATAGGCATTCTGCTTATTCGATTCATCGATGTGCCATGGGGATTTTCAACCGTAGCGCTCACTGTTACCGTGCTTGTCCCGATATTCAATCAATTTGGAATCCATCCTCTCGTGTCGGCTATGGCGTACATTATAGGAATCAATTTCTTCCTTTTAGAGTACCAGCAACCATTTATACTGATGGCCGAAGGTGTGATGCAGGGAAGAGGATGGTCCCCGGGCCATGTCACCATGGCGGGGGTGGCCTACATTATAGCGGCATTCGTTGCATTGCTGGCATGTATGCCGTATTGGCGGATGATCGGCGCTATACACTGATTATTCCATTTAAAAACATTTCCACGCGCAGGAGGTGATCTATGAGATTACCCAAGTTCGAATACATTGAGCCCACCGGCCTCAAAGAGGCGTCCTCAATTTTAATAAAAGAAGAGGGGGCCAGGATACTGGCCGGGGGTACCGACCTGCTGGTGAACATGAAGCACCGTGTCGATCTTCCTTCTTTGATCGTAAATATCAAGAAAATCCCCGGACTCGATTCTATTCGAAAAGAAAACGGGACGTTGAACATAGGCGCGCTAACCCCCTTGAAGCAAGTCTCCGTAAATCCGGATGTGTTAAAATTTGCGCCGGGTCTTGCGCAGGCCGCCTCATCGGTTGGCTCTTACCACCATCAGACCATGGGCACCATAGGCGGCAACATATGTCAACAGAACAGGTGCAAGTATTTCAACCAATCCAAATGGTGGCGAAGCTCCAGGGAGTTATGCTTCAAGGCGGGCGGGCAGACCTGTTACGTCGTAAATAAAAAAGACATTTGTTATTCCTCGTACTGCGGCGATGTGGCCCCGGCCCTTTTGACGATGAACGCGAAAGTAAAGCTGGTGGACGCGCAGGGCGCCAGAGAAGTCCTGCTTGAGTCTATCTTTTCGGGGGACGGCAAAAACCCGCTCAACCTGAAGAAGGGAGAAATCCTCACGGAATTCGTCCTGCCCGAAGATTCCATGAAAGGAATCTCCAGCTATAAAAAAACAGCCAACCGGGAGAGCATCGATTTTCCGATAGTGGGGGCCGCATTGTGGGCGTCCAAGGAAAGCGGCTCATTGAGGATCGCCTTTACCGCTGTGGACCGAAAACCGGTTGTAGTCCAGGGCGCGCTTCTTACAAACAAGGTGGAAGATATCATGGAGTTGGCCTCAAAATCGGCCCGCCCGGTCAACAATTCAGTCTATTCTGCATCTTATAAGAAAAAGATGATGGGCATGCTCGTCAAAAGTATGCTGGGTGAGCTCAATTAGGAGAGTCTGCCTTACGAGGGAGTAAAGCGTGATGAAACAGGCGATAAATTTGAATGTCAATGGCGATACTTATGAGCTTCTGGTCGCTCCCAATCTAACCCTTCTGGAGGTTATTCGTGAAAAGATCGGCCTCATGGGGACAAAGAGGGGGTGCGATCTGGGCGCGTGCGGCGCATGCACCGTACTGGTAGATGGAGAGGCTTATCTTTCGTGCATAATGCTTGCGGTCGACGCCGTGGGCAAAAATATCACCACCATCGAGGGTCTGAGCCACGAAGGGGAACTTCATCCATTGCAGAGGTCCTTTATCGATAATGGCGGGCTTCAATGCGGGTTCTGCACCCCCGGCATGATATTGACGGCCAAAGCGGTACTGGACGAGGACCCGTCGCCGACAGAGGAAAGCTTGAAGAAAAAATTGGCCGGTAACCTGTGCCGCTGTACGGGTTACAAAAAGGTGTTGGACTCAGTCATGGACGTCACCGGCCAGAGCTCGAAGGAGGGATGAAATGGAGAAAAAAATATTCGGTTGTTGGCGCCCGTTTGCCCATGCTTGACGCCGGCGAGAAGGTCAAAGGCGCCGCCCGGTTCACAGATGACATAGTTCTGCCCGGCATGCTCCATGGCAAAATATTGAGAAGCCCCTTCCCTCATGCGAAAATTCTTAATATCGATACATCGAAAGCCGAAAAGCTGATCGGCGTCAAAGGGGTCATTACGGGCCGGGACATCCCGGACGTGCCTTACGGCATCGTTCCCAAAGCCAAGGACGAATTCGCTTTGGCAAAGATAAAAGTGCGCCATGTCGGCGAGGCCGTAGTCGATGAGTATTGCTGCATTGCTCGATAAGCCTTCGCGGCGCAAAATGCAGATCAAAGCCCGCTATATTGGCTTCACCATTCCAGATGCCTATGTAGTAGGTTACGGCCTTGATTACGCCGAGAAGTACCGCAATCTGCCGGGATATTTGCGTCATCGAAAACCTCTAGACATTTGTGGCTTGCAATTTCAGATTTCAAATTGAAACTCGTTGCCCTCCGAGCACCCGGGCGTACTTGGAAATCACTCAATTTCAAATTCTCCGGCTGCTATCATGCTACCTGTTGCCGACGTACCCTACTGTCAAGAAGTTATTCCCCTTGAACTCATGCTGGACGTTCAGGTTGTACTGAGCGACCGCCGGATTCTTCTGGTGGTAAGGAATGGCCTGGATGCGGCCGGGGAATACCCGGCGATGTGCCGGAGCTGAAATCGTAGCCATTAATGTAATAGCCGGTGGGGTCAGCGTGGTGGGAGCATTGCCTTCCAGCCCGATTTATTCGCGTCGTTGCCGTTACCGGGTTCGTAGTAGATGCCGAAACCGCCGCGGATCGCGACTTGCCTGACCCGTTGGATCCAAGCAAAGCCGAAGCGCGGGGCGATATTTTATAGTAAATGTTTTGGCAGCCTTTGTTGATCCGTCCGCGCCGCATTCCACCAGTCCGTTGCCAAAGTTCAGGAAGGAATTAGTCTGACCGGTGGCAGGGTCCGCCGTCAAAGTCCAGTTGAATTGAGCACGGCGGCATAGGCAGGGTTGTACAGAGAGGGAATGAAACTGGAATCCACCGTGGGATTGGTGACGTCGTGAGGCGGGATCAGCATGTAATAACGAACCCCAAGTTGACCGTCAGCCGATGCGTGACTTTCCAGTCGTCCTCAAGGTAGGGCTCGAAATCTGTCCGCCGCCAGTGCCCCTTGCCATAACCTCCGATGTAGACCCCATGGTCGTTGAAGGTCCCTTCCTGATACGAGTTAATCCTGCCCAGGAACATGTTCGCCAAGCCGTTGCCGGTGGTGATGGGACCCCAATTGGCAAAAGTGTAACTCCCTTGCGTTTCGCTGCCGAGTTGTTGATTCTCCTGGAATTTCTCCAGGAAGAACCCCGCCTTGATGGTGTGCTTCCCGTGGGG
>CAVRZU010000198.1:0-14785 GCA_963725365.1 uncultured delta proteobacterium
CAATTGCTCGTCGGCTTTTATCCTGGTCTCGCACGACCGTGCTTTTCTAAATAGAACCATCCAGCGCATAATTGAAATCGAGCAGGGGAGCACTCAGCGAGTATGCCGGGAATTATGACTTTTATCTCGAAGAGAAGGCAAAGCGGATGGAGATGCGCCTTGCGACCTGCAAAAACCAGCAGGACCGGATCAGGCAGCTCGAACGATTCATCGACAAGAACAGGTGCGATAAAAAAACGGCCGGGCGGGCGCAAAGCCGCGTAAAGGTGCTGGAAAAAATGGAAAAGGTGGAAGCCCCCGTTGATGAGTCGCAAATCCATTTCTCATTTCCTCCTCCCGCCCGGTCCGGAAAAAGAGTCATAGAGTTGCGAGGGGTAAGCAAAACTTACGGCGATGCCCTTGTGTATTCAGGACTGGATCTTGTCATAGAGCGGGGGGACAAGATTGCTTTTCTCGGTCCAAACGGGGCTGGAAAGAGCACTCTGTTAAAGATTCTCGCAGGGGTGGTTCAACCGAGTTCCGGAGAGGTGTCAGTTGGGCTTTCATACGGTGGTCGGCTATTATGCGCAGCATCAATGGGAGCAGCTTAATCCGGAGGCCACGGTGTTCGACGAAGCACTGAGTGTATCCGGGGACATGCTACAGGCACAGTTGCGAGGACTGCTGGGGGCCTTTCTTTTCACTGGGGAAGATGTTTTCAAGAAAGCGGCCGTGCTCAGCGGAGGCGAGAAAGCGCGCCTGGTCCTTTGCAAGCTCCTGCTTCAGCGCCCGAACTTTTTGCTCCTCGATGAGCCGACAAACCATCTCGGATATTTCGTCCAGGGTGGTGCTGGAAAAAGGGCTTGGCGAATTCGCGGGAACAATAGGCTTTATCAGCCACGACCGGCGGTTCATAAACACCGTCGCAAACAAGATACTGGTTGTGAGGTCCGGGGGGATCCACATCTTTCACGGAAACTACGAGGACTATGAGCGAGTGTGGAAAACCCGCATGGACAGTCCTGCTCAGGAAGGAAAACGGACAAACCGGCGGACAACGGTTCGGATGCAAAAGCGCGCAGCGTTCAGAAAAGGGCGGAAGCCGAGTGGAGAAACCAACTGTTTCGTGCCAGGAAACCCGTTCAAGATAGAATCGAGCGCATAGAGCGAGACCTCGATGGCGGCCATGCCGAACTGGAGCGCCTGAAAGAGCTGCTCGCCGATTCGCAGACTTACAGGCAGGGAAATCTTGCCGTGGAGACCCGGGCGCAATACCGGCAGGTGCAGGAAAGAATTAGGGAGCTAACCGGGAAATGGGAAGATAAAGCTCTGGAGCTTGAGCAAATAGAGGAAAATTTTCGAAATCGGCAATGCCTTGGACAGGATTGACATGGATATTCACAGGCTCATGATTTTTTGCAAGGTTATAGATCTTCAAAGTTTTACCAAAGCGGCCGAGGCCCTCAACCTGAGCCAGCCAACGGTAAGCGAGCATATCCGGGCACTGGAGGAGTCGCTGGGAGAAAAACTCGTGGACCGGCTGGGACGCGAAATCCTGCCCACTCCGGCGGGGAAGGTCCTCTACAGGTATGCTCGGGAGATAATCCAGCTTCGGGACAAGGCGGTGCAAGCCATCGGGAAATTCAAGGGCAATCTCTCCGGCGCCCTGCACGTCGGGGCGAGCACAATTCCGGGCACCTATATTCTTCCGAGGCTGGTTGGGACTTTTAAGGCCAGCTATCCGTCAATCCAGGTTACCCTTGAAATTGGAAGCTCCGGCGAAATCGTCCAGAAGATTCTCGAAGGCAAAGTCGAGTTTGGAATAATCGGCGCCAGGTGGGATGAGAAGAGGATCTTGCTTGAAGAGATTTATTCCGATGAACTGGTGCTGGCCATCTATAAGGGCCATCCATGGGAAGGGCGAGAATATGTGGAAGTCAATGAACTGGCAGGAATGCCCTTCGTCATGCGTGAAAGATCTTCGGGGACACGTATGGTAATGGCCCAGGCACTCGATGCGGCAGGATTTGCCCCGTCGCTTTTGAACGTCGTTGCGGAAATGGGCAGCACCGAAGCAGTAAGAGAGGCGATAAAGGCCCGGATCGGAATATCCATAATCTCTTTATATGCGGTGAAAGAGGACATTGAAAGAAACAGCCTCTGCGTGGTTCCTCTAAAAAACATCAGTATTCAGAGGTCCTTTTTTCTCGCGCAAAGAAAAAATCGGGAACTCTCACCCCTTTGTTCGGCTTTTTTGGAGCATCTCAGGACGGAGGAAGGAGTGGCAAAAGCAATTAGGAATTAGCAATTAGGAATTACGAATTACGAATGAAAAACAACCTCAAATCAGGAATTGAGGCATTTAGGCGTTCATAGGCCTATTGCTCTTTAAGGTTTTCAAATCCTTCGGCAACCATACCGGGGATAAATTCCGTTATTTCGTACTGCGCAATCCCTGCCAGATGAAAAGGGTCTTTTGCCAATATGGCCTCCAACTCATCTCGGTTTTTAACTTTGGACAGGATGATTCCGCCCGTTCTTGGCGACTTCCTTCCGGCAGCAATAAAATATCCCTTTGAATATCCTTCCTTCAAATAAGCCACATGGGCATCCACATGTTTGTCAACCTCTTCAAGCGGGGTCTTGTAAGTGAGTGATACGATGAACATATTTTCTCCTTTTCTCACGGCTGGCCTATTTCCCAGGTAGAGTGAAAGAAAATACTTTACAAGCGTGTTCCTGAGAATGTCAAACTTTTTTGGCGGTGAATTGCCAGTCAACGGGCTGCAAACCGGCATGACTCCTTTTGGGCCGGCGTGTCAATCAGCCCATCGATTAGGCAGTCGAGCCGCCCGAATAGGGTGGCGGAGAGCAAAACTTATTACCTTTTTCCACAAAGCCCTGCGGAGTTCACGTTCGGTTGGGTTGCTGTCTCGAAGCACACCCCATGCAACATGGGGGCCCAGAAAATATTTGTTCAGATTATGATAACGGGAACGGAACTCTTCTTTGGGAAGGCTCGACATAATCAGACCAAGCTCCAGTGTGTCCAAATAAGTATAGCCTTCCCACCGAATTGAATCGCGCACATCCAGGGGCAACTGGTTAAAGATCTCTGTTCCAGGAATGGGGCATAACAGACCGGCCCTTATAATATCCGGCTTGGCCCAGCGCTGGAAACTGACCGTTTCGTCCCAATCTTTTTCAGTCTCCCCGGGTAAGCCCAGCATGATATCTGTGAAAATCCTGAGACCAGCTTTCCTCGTAATTTCAACCGCACGCCTGTTCAGGTCCAGAGTACTTTTTTTCCCGATCTCTCTGAGCATCTTCTCTGAGCCGGTTTCAATCCCATACTCAACCATAATGCAGCCTGCGGACTTCATTTCGTTTAGCAACTCAAGACTTGCCTGATCCACGCGAAGACCGCAATCCCAGCGAATTTTATTCAAGCCGGAATTGCGCAGAGCTTCACATAGCAAAACAAGCCTGTTGGGGTCAGCTCCAATCGAATCATCCTCAAAATGGATCGCCTCAACTCCAAACTCCTTTACAACACGCTTAACCTGATCGACTACATGATCAATCGAGTGAAAACGTACCCCGGGGCCTGAGACCAGAGGGCCGGCACAAAACCGGCACGAACCGACACAGCCTCGTGAAGTGCGGATGTTTGTTACTTTCAGGTTGAGCCATGGAATCATCCATCGGTTGGGTTGAGTGTAGAAGTTCATGTCAAACAAGTGATAGGCGGGTACGCCAAGTTGGTCCAGGTCTTTCTGGCGCAGCCTTGGACAGGTTGGCACCAACTCATCGCCTCGGCGAAACACCAATCCCGGGATATCATCGCTTATACCGCTACTGATGAGATCCAACATGGTTAACTCACCTTCACCGACCACGACTGCATCCAGTTCCGGGATTTCTCGCAGCGTCCGTGCCGGCAGGGCCGTTGGGTGTGGTCCTCCCGCGACAACGACCGTGTTCTCACCACAAATTTTCTTTGCAAAATTGGCAATACGGGCAGCCTCAATCATCCCGGGGGTAAGAATTGATAACCCGACAAGGTCAGGCTCGAACTCACGCAGTTCGCCCTTGATGAGTTCATCAATGGCTGCTCTGTTATAGTTATTCTTAATCATACGCTCTTCGCAGTTTAAGATGCGAACTTCGCAGCCTTCTTTTTCGAGAACATATGCTATATGAGCAAGCCCGGTAGGTACCCAATGAGAACGAAAAGCCCCTTGCGGCCAATAATTATCCGGCCATCCCGGGTAGATCAAATAAACTCTCATATTCTCTTGAGCACCTCCCTAAGAATTTTTCGGCGCAATGTGTCTATTTTACTGGGCTCTCTTTGCAGCATCGAAGGGGTGACAAGTGCTTTTAGAGGTCTTGGTATGATGAGCTTTAGCCGAGAGGCAAGATCAAGGCATTCTTCCGACTTCAGAACGCGCCAGCATAAGTTTAACCCAATCATGACAGAAGCCCGGTATCCACTTTGACCAAGTATTCCAGACAAGTGAGCGGTGTCGAGTTCGCCCGCCTTTCCAAGGCATATCTGGCGAATGTCATAAAGCTGGATAAGTCTGTCATACGAGTGGCTGGTTGCAGCGTGTACCGCCGCAATCAAGAGAAGATGTGCCGGGGAGGGTACTGCCTGGAAAGATCCCTCCGCTTTGTCAAAGTGCAAGTCATAGAAGGAACACGAGATATTCTGGCGAAGTTTCGGAGAATTAACAAGATTCCAATGTATCTCAACAACGCCTCCCGGCCAGCCGTCAGGTTCCCAGGCCTGCTGCCCGTAATCGGAATCATGTTTCATCGTGACACCCCTGAGCCGGCGATAGCCAAGTGCTTCCAGAACAGTCGAAACTTCTGCCAGTGCATCACGCGGCGCCATAATATCTACATCGGTAAATGTACGCAAAGAGGGTGGATTATAAAGCCGGTCGGCAAAATGAGCCCCCTTCAAAATGAAAGCTGGGATCGATTTTGCCGATAGGGTTTTCATTAGATTGTCCCCCTGTCGCCGGAGCAAAAGAGAAAGCGCCATTGCGGCATGGAGATGAGTTCTTCTTGAAGTGTTAACCGATTCTATAACTTCTTTCCCGCCTCTTGCTATCAGTTCGGCGGAGTTGCCGGCAAGCGCAGACGAAAGGTTTAAGATACAAGCCGGCAGGACACCATGGCTGTGCGCCACATCGAGAAGCTTATTCAAAGCGGGCGCTGCAAGTGCGGGCGGCGGCGCAGATAATTGCAATCCTTCAGGATCGGAAAGCAATATAAGCCAGGGAAGATGCATCGTGGTCGCCTACCTGACCAGAAACGGCGACAGGAAGTCACACAACGTTTCAAGACGAGGCGAAGCACTAAGCATGAAACATTTGCAATGCCCGACAAGATTGGCGAGAGCTTTAAAGGACTTTCCTGAAGGACCGTTGCCACGGCTGTCGATTGCAGAAATGTTTTCCTTTGCCAGCAAACTCAAAGCAGCAACTTTACCGACCGGTTCAATTCGATGGCCTTCGGTGTTTCGCTCCCCAAGGAAAATGATGGCGTCCGGCCTTAGGGGAGAGAAAACTTCCGCTCTCGGCACTACCGCTGGGTTGAAATAGACTTCATGGCTGCTCATGCTTGGCAAGCCCAGACGCTTAATCCACGGCAGCAACTCGAAGGAGGGCCGGCAAACCTTAAGACGCGGCAGAAGTCCCCATATTCGGGTCGAACCCAGACCGCGTTCGACACCGGTTGTAAAGCTTATATCGTCGCTGACAAGCTTCATCCCGGAGTTCGTCAATGCTAACGCAGTAGTTGTCTTCCCCCTGCCGCTGGCTCCGGATATAACAAGTGCGCGATCGCTGTGAGTATTCATCAGGAGAGTTGCGGCGTGAATCATATGATGATCGGCTTGCCTCAAGAATTCAGCCAAAATCGGAACGATATTGCCTGAGATGAGGCACCACTGGCTGCCAGGCTTGAAAGATATTTTCGCGCGGCATGAAGCGAGGTCGAAGCAGGCGAGCGAAAGTCCATGCAGCTTTATCCATCGCCGAGTTTCATCCGCGCAGTAGGTTACATGAACCCCCTCGGGTAAATCCCCATCCCACAGGACACGGATTGAGGAGAGGAACTCGTGCTCTTCAGGATAGTCGGGGCAGATTGAAATAAAACAATTCGGACCCTTTCCCAAGTCGCTTGAAAATGCGGACAGAAGAGCGTCCACCTCCCGAATAGCCTCCATGGCCGTTGCCTCCACAAGGAGGCGAAGGCCATGGATATTATAAGAACGGGATAAAAGCATCTTATTTGGGAGGAGCGGGTGCAACACCGGAAACTTTTACTGCTACCCCTTCTGTAATCTCGACGAGTTTTTCGCATTTTTCCAGGGTAGGTTCCCTGTAAGGTTTCTTGCTTGCGTTATTGTCTTCCATAATTCCCATCCTTTGAATTCATTGGCATGGAATCAACCAATTGATTGGTGTTCACTAAGCTCCGGCCCGGCTGCGGATCGGATATGAAAATACCTCGGCCATTTTCAGCCCCGGCGGACTTGAAACAGATTTGCCAAACGACGTTACCCAACAATGGGCGTGAAATCGCCCGGGTACTCCGCGAGGGTGTACACTTATGTGAAGAGTTGCCTCCAGTCCGGCAAGTCTGAAAAAATAGAAGATCAGCAGCCCTTCCCTGAGGCATGCGCGCCGCACCATGTAAATGGGGCGTTTCAACCGATTCTTCACAACACCAGTCAGATCCTCGGCGGACATATCTCGATATGGCTGGAATAAAGGAGATGGAGTAAAAACTTCAAGAATTCTCTTCAGGGAAAGAACTCTCACCAAAAGAGGGATAATGGCGGCAATGATCCAAACATGAATAGAGAGAGCAATTTTAAGCGCTTTTCCCATTTGCCACCGAGACCAGACCTTCCGCCATCATTCTATCGGCAAGCGATCTTAGATCCGCTATTACCCTATCTTCAGAAACCTTGAACACCGCTATTAATTCCCGGCCAATCTCAGCTAGAGTTTTCTTACCGTCTACAGCCTCTAGAAATGTCCTTGTAGTATCGTTGCAGCTATAGAGATAGCCTGTTTTAAGGGAAACCAGGACCGTTTCTTGTCCATCCCCGAGAGATTGAAAGACCACATCCTCACCCAAGCACAATCTGGTGTCAATAGTCAGCATAACAAAAATCCGATCTTAACCGGGGAAGCAAGTCTTATACAGGCGTGTTTCGGAGAATGTCAAACTCTTTCACCCGTCACTGCTTTTGAGCACGTTTCGAATGCTTTTTGCCAGTGTGGCGCAAGCATAGGGTTTCATGACAAAATCGCGAATCCCCAGGCTTTCAGCGTGTTTTGCATTGATCTGATCGCTGAATCCGGTGCACATCAAAACCGGGATATCGGCACGGATGGCCATAAGCTGTTTTGCGAGGTCATTTCCGGAAAGCTCAGGCATGGTCATGTCAGTGATGACCAGGTCAAATTCATCAGGTCTTGAGCGAAAGATCTTCAGGGCAGCAGGGCTGTCTGCCAGGGCTGTAACATGGTAGCCCATGGACTCCAATATTTCTTTTCCCAAATCGACCAGGGCCTCCTCATCGTCAACGAAGAGTATCCGGCCCCTGCCGGTTGGAACAATCCGTTCGGTTTCTTCCACTTCCGGAGATACCGCTTCTACGGTTTCCGGCAGAAGAATATGAAAAGTAGTTCCTATTTCTGGTTCACTATTGACAGTGATCTTTCCGTTGTGGCTTTTGATGATCCCCTGAACCACTGAAAGTCCCAGTCCGGTCCCTTCCCGCGAGCTTTTTGTCGTGAAGTAGGGGTCAAAAATCTGCTCCATAACTTCTGCAGTCATTCCCGTACCTGTATCGCTAACGGAAAGAGATAGATAAGGTCCTCCATCGAGGTCCGGAAGCCCCGGTTCGAGGGATGCGCCGGTGATTTCCGATATCCTTACGCTGAGCGTCCCGCCTTTGGTCCGCATCGCATGGGCCGCGTTAGTACACAGATTCATCAGCACCTGGTGGATTTGTGTGGGGTCGGCCAGCACCGTCCCGTTTTCAGGACGAATCGCCATGTCCTGCTTAATCCGGATGGTCGATGGCAGCGACGAGCGCAGCAGGGTCAACGCTTCCTGAACAATAGGAGCTATGTGCACAGGTTTGCGCTGCTGTTCGCTGCGACGGCTGAAGGCAAGGATTTGCTTCACGACGTCCGAGGCCCTGGATGCAGCCTTTAGTATCTGCTCGAGGTTGCCGTGCACCGGGTTTTCTTTCGGCGTCTTGAACAGGCTCAACTCGGTAAAGCCCATGATAGCAGCAAGTATATTATTGAAATCATGGGCAATCCCTCCGGCCAGATTGCCGATGGCTTCCATCTTTTGCGCCTGGCGTAGCTCTCTTTCCAGTTGCACCTCATGGGTGATGTCCCGGTGAATGCTGACATAATTTATGACCACGCCCGACTTGTCTCGAACTGCCGAAGACGTCGTCTCGGCATCGTAGAGACTGCCGTCCTTCTTCTTGTTTACGAGCCGCCCGGACCACTCCGCGCCGCTCGATAGCGTTTGCCGCAACTGCTCGTAGAAGTTTGGATCATGCTTGCCGCTGCTCAGAATACTGGTGTTCAGGCCGATGATTTCGTCCCTGCCATATCCGGTGAGGCGCTCAAAAGCCGGGTTGGCATATTGGATGGTCCAGTTTGCATCGGTGATGATTATGCCTTCGGCCACCTGCTCGATTGCCGTCACCAGGCGTATGCGCTCTTCTTCGGCCCGTTTGCGCGCGGTGATATCGCGAATCAATCCTTCGACCCCCACTACTTTGCCGTTGCCGTCCCTTCTCAGTGTGCTCGTGACGGACACTGGAACCGGCAATCCGTCTTTTTTGCGAAGAGTAAGCTCATAATCCCTAGCTACGCCATGGCGCTCCAGTAGTTGAAGCAATTCCACACGCTCATCCGGATACATCCAGAAGTTCGTCACCTGCCTGCCCAGGATCTCGTCGCAGGACGCGCCGTAGAGCCTGGATGCCGAAGGGCTGAGCATGGTGATGTGCCCTTCCGTATCGGTCTGGTAGAAAACGTCTTGCATATTTTCAACCACGCTGCGGTAACGAGCCTCGCTGTCCTGGAGCATTTCCTGCGTCTTCTTGAGGACGGTGACGTCGCGGATGGATTCAATGGCGCCGGCAACATTACCTGCACTGTCGTAGAGCGGCCGGGCCTTGCCCGCGAGAACGCGAGTTTTTCCGCCCCGCATCGGAACATCAGCTTCGGCCAAAAGAATGTCTCCCTCTTTCCTTATATAAGAATATTTCTCAAGGATTTTTTCAGCGGATTCAAGTACCAGATCGATCAAGAGCGGCCTTCGAACACCATAAAACGGCAATCCATATTCACAGTCCCTTTTTCCCAAAATATCCTCAGCCTTCAAACCCGTTATATCTTCGATCGACCTGTTCCATGCTATGACCTTCCCGGTTCGATCGATTGCGAAAGTCGGTATCCGGCAGGAAGTCGAAAATTTGAGACAGCCTCTGTTGCGATTCTTTCAATGCACTTTCAGCCTGCTTGCGTTCGGAAATTTCAACCCTTAGAGCGGCATTGGACGCCGTTAGCTCGACTGTTCGCTCCCGCACGCGCTGCTCGAGATCCAAATAGGCATCTTCCAGCGCTTCTTCCCTCTTCTCCAGGAGGGCTACCATATTGTCAAATGCCTCCGCCAGGTGACCAAGTTCATCAGTAGTATAAGGCAGATTGGTCCGTGCCCCCAGTTGACCTTCCCCTATGCGCTGTGCAGCCGTAACGAGCAGCTTAATGGGCTCCGCAATCATTGAATTTCCAAAAAACCAGGTCAGAAATAAAGCAGCAAGGCCGGCCGTTGAGAGGATCAGAAGGTTGCCCAATATCGGGAAGGCCGCATTATGAATTATCAGGTTTTTTGGAACACCCACGATCATATAGAGATAAGGGCGGCTCTGCGCATCGAGCCGCAACTGTTTGAAGGCATAGATGCGCTTTACGCCGTCCTCGCCTATCCTTTCGATGATGCCACCCTCGGATTTTCCCGAGATGAGCCGGTACAAATCCTCGGCGATGGGCGCGCCCGGAGCGGCCCCGTCTCGAGCCGGACATTGAAATAAACGCACACCTTTATGATCGGTTACCATAGCAACGCTGCCTGCAGGTAAATCCATTCCGGACAAAAAAGCGGCATACTCATCCAATTTGAAGCCCGCGATAAGGACTGCGGTGAGACTTCCGTTTGAATCCAGGACAGGGTAGGAAAAATTGATCGACGGCTCATTGCTGACCCTGCCCCTTGTGAATTCCACGACCGAAAAGCCCAACGTCTCGGCAGCATCCCTGAAGTGCTTGCGGTCCGACAGATCGGCATGGCCGGGTTCAAAAGAAGAAGAGGCGGCAAAAACTTGTCCGTTCGGTGTGGTAGCCCCGATAAAGGAGTAGAATGGGTGTTCATTTTTAATTTCGTGAAAAAGGGTGTCGCTCGCACCGGGATCGAGGCTCCGCACGGCAGGAAACCGGGCCAGGGTGCTCAGAAGGTATTTCGTTCCGACGGCGACCCGCTCCTGTTGGGCTGCCATGCTCTCGACAAGCAGGGAGGTCTCTTTTTCCGCTCGCTCGACCGATTCCCCGGCTGACTTCAACCCTGAAAAGACTATTGTCACGCCCGCGGAGAAGAAAACAAAAATCACCAGCAAAAGCAGTTTCTTTCGGATCTGCAATGGGGCAAATTCTTTCAGGTGCAGCACGGTTATTCCTTCCAAAGCGAATTAAAGATCGGGAATTCGGGAATCAAACTCTAAATCCCTCAGTTCCTGAATTCCTGATATTCTTGTCGATTAACGAGCTCAAGGTATAAATCGGTTGGTCGTTTTAATTAGTCAATCACTATTTGCTAATTATTATTAGTGGAGGCTGGCTATTCCTTGGCTTCACTGCGTTTTAATTAGATGACGCTTTTTCATAGGCGGTTTCGACTCGGTACACTCTTCAAGGGCAACAGTCAATTGCTGTCATCACCTTATTAAAGTATGCAGAAAGATTCGCTCTGTCAAACTGAGGGGTTTTTCATGTCCCAATGGGGCTCAGATCGCGCTCTTGTCGTCATGAAGGAACTTTTCGGAGAGTCCAATATGTCCATCTGGACACACTGAAACCATGAAAAGGCGGGCCAGTCGCTCCGGTTTTCTAAAGGTTTGTTCTTTAACTTTTGCCTTGCGCTGGCGGGAGGTCCCAACGCCTATCTGATCTGAATGTTGACCTGGAAGCTGTCCGCCGCCTTTTCGGGCCCTTCCCAGGACCGGTAAAGGAGTATTTTTAGATTCGTCTGCCCTGCCTTAAGCGCTTTGATTTTCCATGTCGTCAACAGCGGCCCGCCAACAATTTCCCCCCGCTGTTTGAGCGGAATTTGGGAGGATTCGAGCACCTTCAGATGGGTTTGGTCAAGGCCGGCTATTTGCCAGAGGAACCCGGTGCCGCCAGACTGCTCCAGGCGGACTTCAAAAATTTCGCCCTCGGGCACCGTGATTTCTTTTCCGTTGTCCTCTTTTGTAATAACCGCAGCCACAGCTTGCGGACTACCTGCCGAAGCGAGAGCGGTGAAAAATACAAGCGCTATCATCATAAGAAGAAAGAACCTGGGAAGTTCCATAGTTTCTCCTTTTCACTGTTCAGCTTTTATTGCACTTATCCTGCCATCTTTTTCAAGCCGGAATACGCGGCCTCTCCAATCGACCCGCTTGCCGAAAAGGGCTGCCGACCAGATAAAGAGGCTGAACAAATCCCTTAGGGGGACAAGCAGAAGGTTTCGTCTCAGAATTGTGTCCCCCAGACACCGCACCCCCACCATCCAGGCCATCCAGAGCCTTAAAGCGGTCATGGATGCGAAAATGAAGAATCCAAATCGCGAAAAGCCGGAAAATGCGAAATAGAGAAACGCCAGGGCTACTCCATTGGTAACCAGTGAGCCGGTATGTCCCCAAGGAGCACAGGCCCGTATTCCTCTGGCCCATCTTAACTGGTGCCGGACAAAGCTGCTTATGGTCAGCCTCGATAGGACCGTTTCGACCACGTACCTGGAAAGTTTGACGGGCAACCCTGCTTTTCGAACCAGGTTTCCCATCATGTAATCATCGGCGAGGTAGGGGGCAATCGCTGCGAATCCCCCTATGGTTTGGAGTGTTTTCTTACTGAGGGCGATAGCGGCCCCGAAGGCAAAAGAGATCCCACAGGCTATTTGGGCCACGAGCACGCCCGGGGCAAACTCCGATGAAATCCCCACCGCCTCGAGTTTTGCCGGCGTTCCCGGCGCCTCCCCAGCGCGATAGAGACAGGTTACAAGGCCTTCGTTATCCGGTGGAAGCTCCTCGGAAATGGTCCTGATAAAGTCCGGGCCAACCCGAATGTCGCTGTCGAGCATCAGGAGAATCTCATGGCTTGCTTCCTGGAGCATATTGTTCAAGCTGTTTACCTTGGGGTTGGGACCGATTTCGCAGGAGCTTATCACAAGCCGGATGGGTACACGGGGGAAGTCCGCTTGCAGCCTGGAGACGACCGGAATGGACGAATCACAGGAGGCGGCTACGCCGAAGATAATTTCAAATTCAGGATAATCCTGGCGGCAAAGAGACGCATAATTTTGATATGCCCGAAAGTCTGCCCCGCATAGCGGAATCAAAACGGAAACAGGGGCGGTGGGACCACCTGCCGGGTTCGCCGCTGCCTTTGGCGGCGGCAAGAAAAACTTTTGAGCGGCAACTATGCTTGCCAGGTAGTAACAGGCGGAAGCTGCAGTAAGGATAGCGAGAATTGCCCTTATGGGCGCCAGGGAGATGTGCCCCGATAAATTGAAATCGTCAGGCAGGCAGACGAGCGCCACGCCGATGCAGATCAGGAAGGTCCCCGACCAACGCAAGGGGCTGATCCGTTCGCCGAGAAAGAATTTGGCGCCCAGAACCGTTACGACATAAACTATTGCAGTTGCAGGGACTACGAAACTCAGATTGGCCCAGGAAAGTACGGTCAGGAAGGAAAAAAAACTTACGGCAAGGAAAAAGACGCCGAGGATGAAATTCAGATTTCCCGCTGTACTCTTTATAGTTTTCAGGATCTGGTCCCGGCTGACGACAGAGACGTCTCCGACCTGCTTCATGCCCCTGGTGAGAAGAACGTCCCCGGCGGCGTTCGAGAAGACAACCATAAGGACCATCAAGGCGGTTAGCATGTAACTCCTTATAAGGGCAAGAGGGAGAGAGGGGCTATTTTTTCGCTCCCGAAAGTGAAACGAGGACGACCCCGAAAACGATAAAGATCGAGCCGAACCATCGTGCCTGCGAGACCGGTTCGTCAAGAAAGTAGTTTCCGGTAAATACGTTAAGAATGTATCCCAGTGCGGTTACGGGGAGAACAAGGCTGAGGTCGGCCCATGAAACAGCGGAGAGAAAGCATACGAAAAAGACGATCAGCAAAATGATTCCTCCCCATATGAAGGGGCTTTTGAGCGCATAAGCCAGCATCATCGGAGAAAAGCCGTCACTGAACGAGGGCATCGCAGCAATGAGTTTCATTCCCTTGCTGAGCAGTGTGTTTGCGACCGCCTGGGCAATAACGGCCAGGGAAACTACAAGTATCGTTTTCATAAATGTTTATCCAGATCGAAATAAGTCGAAAGGATTATTTGAAAAAGGTTGATTTTAGACCGCACATCGGGATTTACAAGGATGGAGAGCTCCCGGAATTGCTGCAATTTTCCCGCATCGTCATTTAAGGGCGAAGAGGGAAGGGCGGGATGAAAATATATTTCACTATCACCCCGGGGCAGGCCTTTGAGCAGTGAGAGCACGTATTCGAGGCTCATCGCGCCGGTCAGGAAATTTCCGTATACTCTTTGGGGGAAAATGAATCCGCGTCGCCGCAGCTTCTTCTTCATCCTTGCGGTGAGGAGCTTGAAGACAAGAGCATAGCCGGCCGGCACAAGAGGAGACGGCAGGAAGGGGAGGGCTGCGAAGAAGCAGTCGGAAGGGACCCTCACCCTTTTTATGCCGTAGATTTCAGAAATTTCAACTATCGTATCCAAAACGACCGGATGCACATGCAGATGGCAGTGGCTGTCCACGTGAGAAAAAGCCAGGCCGGATCGGCTGAATTTTTCGAATTGGGCGGCGACTTCATTAAACAACTCCCGTCTTGCGCTCCGGCCAAAGAAATACCGCAGACCGGCCAGGGCAGGGTTGGACGGAAAAGTTCCATTATTGCCGGCGACGTGGGGGATTTCCGTTGGATGCATAACCGGGTACCCGTCGGCGCAGGTGACGTGCAGTCCAACCGCCAGGCCGGGATTGTCTTTGGCGAGGGCTACCGCGTGTTCGTACGCCCGGCCGGAAACCATCAAGCTGGCGCTCGTCAAGACTCCACGACGGTGAGCAAGGATTACGGCTTCATTGACTTGCCTGGAAGAACCGAAATCATCCCCGTTTATGATAAGGCGGCGGGGTTGTTTCACCTGGTCTTCTCGAAAATATTGCCGGTAAATTTTTTTCTCCGTGCCCGCAGTCTCAGATAATCCCGGGCTTCATGATAAAGACGCCTGCGCTCCTGAGCGTCGAATATTGCCCGCCGCACTATCCTGTAGATTACCTTGGGCCTGAAATAGTAGCGGCCGTAAAAGTATTCGACCGCGTCCACGATCTCCTGCCGGCTCAGCCAGGGGTATTCGTAATTGGGAAGCTGATGTCCCAGTTCGTCCGACATGTCGTCTTCGGTCAGATAGCCGT
>CAVRZU010000199.1:0-5571 GCA_963725365.1 uncultured delta proteobacterium
AGACAGGCCGATTCCCTCATGGGTGAGACGTCCAGGGTGGTGCAGGAGGCCAACCGCTTCATGGGCGATCTCAATACTTCCATGAAAGAGGTTTCCACGGCCAGCGAGAAGACCGCCAAGATTATCAGGACCATTGACGAAATCGCCTTCCAGACCAATCTGCTGGCCCTGAACGCAGCGGTGGAAGCGGCTCGGGCCGGGGAGTCAGGGGCTGGTTTCGCAGTGGTGGCCGACGAGGTGCGTAACCTGGCCATGCGGGCTGCAGAAGCGGCAAAGAACACCGCCGACCTTATCGAGGGCACGGTGATCAAGGTCAAGGAAGGCTCCGACAAATTGGGCAAGACCGCTGCGGCTTTTACACAGGTGGCCGAGAGCACCGGCAAGGTCAAGGAACTGGTGGGGGAGATCGCTGCGGCCAGCAGCGAGCAGGCCTCCACAGTGGACCAAATCAATAAGGCTGTCAACGATATGAACAGCATCACGCAGCAGGTGGCGGCCAATGCCGGAGAATCCGCCTCTTCCTCGAAAGATCTTAACGCCCAGGCCGAACAAATGAATGGCTATGTGGATGAATTGACCGCCATTGTAAAGGGCGGCAGCAAAGGCTCCGGGAAGGGACAACTCAGTTTTAAGCCGAAGCTCGCGGGCCAAAGGCATGGACAGGACAAGAAACATCAGGGCCGGCTCCGGAAAGGCAGAGAGATGCCCCCGGAACAGCAGCTCATCGCTCCCGAAGGCCTCGATTTTGAGGAGCTTGAAGTCCATTAAGTTGCCGGCGGCACAAAGGAGTTTGTCCAAAGAGGAAATTGAAGGGAACTCGCTTCTCCAGCAAATTCGGCGCCGGCCTAACTTTCTCTTTGTTCAATCCACCAGGCCAATGAACCAAAACAGTTTGAAACAGACTGCTGCGATCAGGCCGGCCGCCGGTATGGTCAGAATCCAAGCGGTGACCATTTGCCCGACAATTCCCCAGCGCACGGCCGACAATCGCTTAGACGAGCCAACACCCAGAATCGCTGCCGAGATGACATGGGTGGTGCTGATCGGAGCCCCGAAAAACGACGCAACCGCTATCACCCCGGCCGACGATGTCTCGGCCGAAAACCCGTGCACCGCTTCAAGGTTAAAGATCTTATGGCCCATCGTTTTGATTATTTTCCAGCCACCTGTAGCTGTGCCTATGGCCATGCATAGAGCGCAGGCTAGCTGGACCCAAAGGCACTCTCATATCGGGGATCTTATGCCCGATGAATAGCGCCAACGTTATGATACCCATGGTCTTCTGTGCGTCGTTGGTGCCGTGGCTGGTGGCCATGAAAGCTGACGATAGAATCTGAAGCCTTCGAAAAGCCTTGTTGACCTTGCGGGGATGCGCGTTGCAAAAGGTCCATGACAGGGCCAGCATTATCAGATAACCCGCTACAAACCCTGCGAGAGGCGAAAGAGCCAGCGGCACGAGGACCTTATAGAAAATGGAGGAAAATTTGAGGGCTTCCGGCCCTCTATAGGCAAGAGTAGCGCCTATCAACCCTCCGATGAGCGCATGAGAGGACGAAGATGGCAACCCAAGGTACCATGTCAGGAGATTCCAGGCGATGGCGCCGAAAAGTGCGGCCAATGTCAGGATCTGACAGCCCGTGATCATGTCCGGTTCAACGATGCCGCTGCCGACCGTCTGGGCAACATGAGTGCCGATGAATGCCCCGAGCAGATTGAGCAAGGCAGCCATCATCACCGCCAGTCCCGGCGACAGGACCTTCGTTGAAACAACCGTGGCTATGGCATTTGCCGAATCATGCGCTCCGTTGGTGAAATCGAATGCCAATCCCACTGCGATAACCACCAACAGGATCATGGGAATCTCAAGCATTCTTCAGCACGATCCCTTCGATGGATTTGGTCAATTGCCAGGTCCTGTTAAAGAGCTTGTCGATACGGTCGTAGATCTGGGTCCATTTTATTATATCCAAGACGTCCGCCGGGCCGGGTGACGGGATATCATAAAGCTCACCCAGGCCACTCAACAACAGCATCTCGCACTCCTTCTTGAGCTGCTTGACATGCGCCACAGTATCAGAGACTTCCCGCCCTTTCCAAGCCTGCCAAGCATAACCCCGGTCCCTGTGACCATCTCCATAATGTTTCCAATCATTCGCTTGGCCGGAACCGGATGTGGAACACTTCGTAGACTCCGACCCGGTTTGAAACAGCCTGAATGTGATTGAGAATCGTTTCCTGGGACGAATTGATCTCGTGGATGTCTTCGCGGTCGATGGGCGTTATGAAGGTGGTGGACAACTCGCGGCGGATGGTTCGGTTGATGGCGTCCCCCTCGGCTTCGAGCATGTTAATCACCTGGCACAGATTCTCGCAGTTCTCGAATTCCTGGGCCATTTTATTGAGTACCGTTGCCGCATTTACTATGATGCGGTTCTGTTCGCGGAACAGTTCGAAAAACTTTGGCGATCTGGGAAAAAGACTGAAGGACATGGCCCTCCTCTATCCAGGCATTAGGTTAGTCCGCAGTGATACCTGACCGGATCACTGCACGAGCAGCCAGTGCTCCGGAAAAGCCAACAATTGAATATGACGGGTATATATTTTCGGTTTTGTAACCTACCACATCATCATTGTGCTGACCATGACTTGCGATAGTTTTTTCTGAAAACTCAACAGATGGTTTCAATAAGAAAATATAAGACTGTTCCAGTCGGCGCATCCCTTTTCATGGTTTCAAGGTGTCCCGGGGGACATGAACAACTGCTACGCAATTGGCCCATTGCATGGGCAAATTCCTGTCCGGCCGCTACCCTGACTGTGCAAGAAGCCTTTCAGGTCTAACGCCCCCCGCAAAGATCGAGGCAATGGTCACTTCTTCGGGTCCTGGCTTTCAAAATCCATATCAATGACGACCTCGCTGCCCATGGCCTTTACCTTCATGTTGGGATATCGCTTTTGAAAGACGTGGATCATTGCTTTGTTCTCCCCCAATACGGAGGCGGTAAAGCCTTTGTAATCGTTCTCCCTGGCAATCTTTTCGAGGACATCGAGGAGATGGGAGCCGACGCCCTGCCCCTGGAAATCATCGCGGACCACAAAGGCGACCTCTGCCCGGCCCTGTTCTGCCAGGGCGTACGAGGCAATGGCCATGATATCTTTGTGCCCGCCCCTGGAAGTGAGGCCGATGATGGACATGTTCTTGCGGTAGTCCACATTCGCCCATTGTTCCTGGATGGTTTGGTGCGGAAAAAGGTTCTTGTGGTGGAAGAACCGATAGTAGATGGATTCTGCCTGGAGTGAATAGAAGAAATTACGGAATGCAAACTCATCCGAGGGCAGCAAAGGACGAAACTCTATGGTTTTCCCGTTGCTGAGCCGAAAAGAGCTCTTGTAGTCTTCAAGAAAAATCAGGTCTTCCTGATGTGGCGGGAGCTGGTCGGAGAAAATATAGTGGTGTTTTTTGGCTTCATCGATCAACTCCTCACGAAACTTGGGGTGAGCGATCTGAGCCAGTTCCATGACCCGCTGATAAATGCTTTTTCCCTTTAGCTCCGCAATGCCGTACTCGGTGACGACGAAGTTGACATCTCCCCGCGTTGTCGCCACACCGGCTCCTTCGCTGAGGTGTGAGACGATGCGCGACACCTTCCCGTTGCGGGCCGTTGAGGGCAGGGCAATAATGGAAAAGCCGCCTTTGGACATGGCGCTTCCTCGAAGGAAGTCAACCTGATCTCCAATCCCGCTGTAGAAGAGGTAGCCGAGGGAATCCGAGCACACCTGCCCTGTGAGATCGACTTCCAATGCCGAACTGATGGAAATTAGATTATCGTTTCGTGCAATAACGACCGGATCGTTCACAAACTCGGAACTGCTGAAATAGAACATGGGATTATTGTTGACGTAGTCGTAGAGCCTGGAAGATCCCATGCAAAGGGATGCGACGGCTCTTCCGGGCAACAGGGACTTTTTCTTGTTAGTGATGACCTTCTTTTCAAACAGAGGCAGAAATCCATCGGTGATTACCTGAGTATGTATTCCCAGGTCCTTCTTGCCATCGAGGTATTTCAAAATAGCATAGAGGAGCTGTCCGTAGCCGATCTGAAGGGTAGCCCCGTCATTGACCAGTTGTGAAACATAATGGCCGATCCGATTGGCTGTTTCATTGTCCGCCATTATCGGCAGGTACTCTCCAAGGGGCTCTTCGTGAATGACCAGGTAATCGATTTCATCGACGTGAACGAAACTATCGCCCAACGTCCTTGGCATCCTCGGATTGACCTGTGCGATGACCAGACCTGGAATTCTGCATTCCGGCACGGGTGATGTCAACGGAGACGCCTAGGCTGCAATACCCGAACTGGTCAGGGGAACTCACCTGGATCAGGGCAACATCCAGGCCGATATGTTTACCGGAAAAAAGCTCCGGAATTTGTGAAAGATAGGCAGGGACATAGTCTATCTTGCCTTCAAAAGCCGCCTTTCGCATGGCTCAGGCTGATAGAGAAGAGTTTGAGCGAAAAACGATTCAGGAAGGATTCATCGTCGACGTATTCAGAAAGCGTACCTGAAAGCATCTGGTAGACCAGGATGTCCTGAAGGTTGAGGTCGCTCACCATAGACCTGATGAGATGCTGAGGTTCGCCGCAACCGGTGCCGATAAAGACCCGGTTGCCCTTCTTTATGGCCGAGATTGCCTGCTCGGAGCTCACCACCTTCTCGGCGCAATACTTGTTTAGCCAGTCCATATAGTCCATTTAAAAACATACCCTCCGAATTTGCTCCAGGTCGGTTATCCCTTTGAAGATTTTGCCGATCCCATCCATCTTGAGTGTCCGCATCCCTTCCTCCAGGGCGATTCTCTTTATCTCTTCAGCCTCTTTGCCTTCCCAGATAGCGCGTTTGATAGCGGGGGTCCCGAGCATAAGTTCATGGATAGCGATGCGCCCGGTGTAACCGGTCCCCCCACAGCGCTCGCAGCCGTTTCTTACCATCAGGGTAGCATCGTCATAGGCAGGGATGAAGTCTGACATCTTGCCTGAGCTGTGGACAAACTCGCCGACCAACTCTTCGTATTCCTCATGTGTCGGCCGTACGGGATTTTTGCAGTGGTCGCAGAGCCTTTTCGCAAGGCGTTGCGCAATAATTCCCAACAGGGCCTCCGCGAAGTTGTAAGGATCCATGCCCATATGGATAAGCCTGGTGGCGGTTTCCGGGGCGCTGTTCGTATGGAGCGTACTGAAGACAAGATGCCCGGTCAGCGAGGCCTCGATAGCGATTTTAGCCGTTTCGCCGTCACGCATTTCGCCGATCATAATCACATCGGGATCAGCACGGAGGAATGAACGGAGCGCCTCGGCGAAGGTGTAGCCAATCTTAGCATTTACCTGCACCTGGCACAGCCCCTGCTGGGTTATTTCCACCGGGTCCTCCACGGTCCAGATTTTCCTTGACGTAGTGTTGACATGAACGAGAGCCGAGTGGAGGGTTGTGGTTTTCCCCGATCCGGTTGGACCCACACAGAGAATCATTCCGTACGGTTTTTCAAGGAGCTCTTTAAAACGTTCCAGGTTG
>CAVRZU010000200.1:0-6256 GCA_963725365.1 uncultured delta proteobacterium
ATTGAGGGTTTTGTAATAGATATCTCCGGGCGAAGCGCATCGAGGAGGCCCTCAAAAGGTCGGAAGTGCTTTATAAGGCGCTCGCGGAAGGGACCTTGGAGGCTATCTTCATGGTGGACGGAAATCGCGATATTGTTTCAGTCAATCGCGCCTTTTTGGACCTGTTCGGATTTTCCAAAGAAGAGGATCGGTCAGTCCGTCAGAATAATTCACGTTTCGGATGAGAGTTTTGACCAGTTCGGAACACTTGCTCCGTCCGTTATGAAAGATGAGCCTCTAAGAGTTGAATGGGAGCTTAAAAAAAGGATGGAACGATTTTCCCGGTGGAGGGGACCTTTTCCGGTATTGAGGAACCCGATGGAGCACTCGGAGGGCATGTAGGAATCATCAGGGACATCACTCAACGAAAAAAAACAGACATTGAGATTCGCAAATACCGGGAGCATCTGGAAGAGATGGTGCTTGAGCGCACAGGTGAACTCAAGAAAGCCCAAGCCGCGCTGGTGCAAAGAGAGAAGCTCAAGACGCTGGGCGCTACCGCTGCTGAAATCGGTCACGAGATCAGGAACCCGCTGGTATCAATAGGGGGCTTTGCTCGGCGGCTGCTGAAAAAGTATTCCGACTCCCCTGAGGCCGAGATCATCCTGCATGAGACTGAACGGCTCGAAACAATGCTCAACCGGTTGAACGATTATCTGCGCCCGGTAGACATGAAGCCACGTGAATGCCACGTGAATGCGATCCTCACCGATTCCGTAGCTCTGGTCGGCCCTGAACTGGAAAAGCATAAAGTTAAAATCCATCTGGATCTTTATCCGATCTGCCAACGGCCCATGTTGATCCGGCCATCCTCACCCAGGTCTTTGTCGCAATGATTCGCAACGCCGTGGGAACGATGGATTTGGACAAAGAAATAACTATTGAAGACCTATTTTGGCGAGCGCAGCATTTATGTGGACATGGTAAGCCCGCTCGACTGGGAAAAAGACCTGGGACCCCGAACTGATGATACTTCCATTTGAAGGGGGTGGTGAGGGAATAGCAATATCCACGACATTCAAGCTTCTTGGGGAAATGGGAGGCGTACTCTCCTTTTCAAGACACGATTCAACGGCTGTTTTTACGGTTTCCCTGGAAAAATGCACTGAATCCAGCCACGATTTAAGTCAAAAGTAAGGGAATTGAGGAATTGAGGAATTGGAAAGACTGAGGTTACTTTTAATTTCATCTGCAAAGGAGCTTCAAGATGGATTTCCGGATACCCGTCGAATTCGAAGAAAACCTTAGGGAATACAAGCAGTTCATTTCGCAACGACTTACGCCCAACCTCGGTCGATGGTACACCCAAAAGGAGATACCCCGAGACTTCTTCAGGGAACTTGGCGCCCGTGATTGGCTGGGGCTTGAACCGGACGGCAAACGGATACCGCGAGCAGCAGTCTTTCAAAGCAGGCCCTCATGCAAGAGCATCTCGGGATTGTATCGCCCGGCGTAGGAGTGGCTGTGCTTGTTCATATATCGTTGGGCACAAAGGGAATAACACTGTTCGGAAACCCTGAGCAGAAAAGCATCTACCTTCCTCCAGCCGCTCGAGGCGAAACTTTGATTTGTGTCGGCAATACCGAGCCGACCGCCGGCAGTGACGTCGCTGGAATATCTTCAACGGCGCGGAAGGTGGATGGAGGATGGCTGCTCAATGGAATCAAATCATATGTAACCAATGGCTATATCAGCGACCTTGCACTAATTACGGCGGTCTCGGACCCCGATGCCCCTCGAAACAGCCGGATTTCAATGTTCCTGGTCGATCTGTCGTCAAAAGGAATCAGCCGCTCCAAACTTCACAAGGAGGTCTGGGTCCCGTCAGATCTTACGCGGATTCAGCTCAGTGACGTATTTGTGCCTGAGGCCAACATTATCGGTGGTCGGGGACGGGGACTGCAACAGGTGCTCGAAATTTTCACCAACAGTCGCATCACTATCAGCGCGCTAACGCTGGGCACCGCCGAAGGGGCGTTCCGAAGCGGCATCGAGCATGCAAAAAAGAGGCAGATTTTCGGACACAAAGTGATCGATTTTCAGGCGAAATCATTTGAAGCCGCCGATTTTTACAGTAGACTCGAAGCAGTCCGGCTAATGCTTTGGAAGACATGCTGGCAAAAAGATCAGGGCCTGGATTTCAGGCTGGAGGCATCGATCACGAAATATCTTTCGGTCGAACTGGCAAGGGCTGTGGGACAATGGGCAGCGGATCTGTTCGGGGCGGCCTCTGTCGTGTTCGAGCATCCCATTCACAAATATCCCATGGATGCATGGGCTTCTTCTCTGGGGGAAGGGACCCAGGATGTCCAGAGACTCATCATTTTCAGGGAATTCATGAAACTCTATGCGACTGAGGCGTTATACCCCGAAGCGAAAGCCGGGCATAGGATTTCCAGCACTTGATTCTTTGTTTGGAATGCCTGATACTATGAAGCCGGGACAGCGTTTAGATCTCCCTGTATCTTGGATGAATTGCCATACCGGCAGAAGGAACAGCATGAAGGCTAAAGAAATGGTTATTGTGCCTCGGCGTCGCGGCGCTGCTTTCCGGAGCATGCGTCCGTTCGGCCACGGCCGATCTCTACTGGGAAACCGAAAGCATATCGACCAATGTTCCTCACCAGCCTAACGGGACCTCGATTCAGAAATATTATTTCACCCCCCAAGCCTCGCGAGTGGAATTGGGCGGCGGCAAAGTCTTCATAGTGGACTACTCTTCCATGGAGCTATACACTCTCGACACTAAAACGAAAACCTGCACCCTTCTGAATTTGACGGAACTGGCCGGGCTTCCCGGAATGGCCCCTGCCGATAAACAGAAAATGGCCGAAATGATAGGTTCAATGATGGGAATCCAGATCACCGGGACAGGTGAGTCGAAAACCATCGCCGGGTACAAGTGCCGCAAGTATAAAGTTCACATTGCAATGGTGAATGGAGAATACTGGGTTTCACAGGACGTGAGGGGCTATAAGGAACTGAGGAGCCTGGGCGCCAAAATGGGAGTCATTGCGGACCGAAATCCGATGCTCAAGCAGATGCATGTTGCCGGTATAGTCGATAAGCTTGGCGGTTTTCCTGTTTATACCGTCAATCATGTGATGGGCGGAACCGTTGAAAGCACTCTCAAAAAAGTTGAGGAAAAGTCCCTGGACCCTGGACTATTCACTGTCCCCAAGGATTACGCCATAAAGAAGCACAGATAAAAAGTAAAAAGACAAAAGGCAAAAACAAAAGGCTAAGGTCGAAAAACAGCCCGGTTCTCCCCTTCGTATTCCGCAAAACCCCATAAACAAAGATCTGCGATTAAATTTGTCAGGATACCTCAGAAGCAAAAAAAAGGAGGGACGGCCGAAGGCGTCCCGGATTACCTCGCGGACGCGCGCCTGCCGGGCCGTCTGTTGAATCTGCGGTGTGGTCTTGGCCGGAGAAAATCCACCCTGATATATTCATGCTTATTTACAAATGAAACGAAGACCCTGTCTATGTTAAGCTCTTTTTGCACTACGGCCCGGATCAGGGCTGGATCGGAATACTTGCTTATTCCGTGCTTGTGATAATCGTCGGTTTTAATATAAAGGGACATAGGCAACCCCTCCGCTGGCCGAAATTGGGGACCTCTAAATTTTAAACGGAAGACCCGATTCAAAAACCTTTGATCAAAAAGTTTTGATTTTGCTTCCCCGCTTTGACTGTATATTAACAAATTATAGGAGTTTCAAGAACATTATCATAATAAAATATACAACATCCGGACTCTTTTGTTAATTTTTTGCTAAATCGAAACGCGGAGAAGAACAGACTGAATTCAATGAAAGATATCGAGGGTAAGCTCCAGGGGCTGGTCGAGAGGGTCACCTTCACCAGCCAAGAAGACGGGTACAGTGTGATCAAGGTTCGGGCGGCAGGACACCGGGACCTGGTAACCGCTGTAGGAAACTTTATGTCGCTGTGCCCCGGCGAGAGCCTTCTTATGGAAGGGCGATGGTGTATGCACGCCCGTTTCGGCAGACAGTTCAAGGTGGACCGCTACGAGACAAGCGCGCCGTCAACAGTTGCCGGAATCCAGAAATACCTGGGATCGGGCCTCATACGCGGCATCGGCCCCAAGATGGCCGAGCGTATAGTAAAACGTTTCGCCGAAAGAACCCTGGATATCATCGAAGACCAAATAGAACGGCTGCTGGAGATCGAGGGGATCGGCAAATACCGCGTAGGGCAGATTCAAAAGGCGTGGGAGGAGCAAAGAGAAATCCGCGCGCTGATGATCTTTCTGCGCTCCAACGGAGCGAGCGCCACGCTTGCAGCCCGTATTTTTAAAAAGTATGGTCAACAGTCCGTCGATATTGTCAGGGAAAATCCATATCGCCTCGCAATGGAAATCAAGGGGATTGGCTTTCTTACCGCAGACAAACTGGCAGGCAACCTCGGATTTTCAGCGGACTCTCCCCTGAGGGCGGAGGCCGGAATTGTGTTCGTGCTGCATGAGGCAACCGAAGAGGGACACGTGTGCTTGCCGCATTCCTTGTTGATGGAGCGGTGCGGAAAAACACTCGATATTGGAACGCCGATTCTGGAAGATGCGTTGAGTAGCCTGAAAGCGGAGAAGCGAATCAAGGAAGAAAAGCTCTCTGCTGCCGTTTCGGAGCGGTTTCGGAGATGAGCAGGCGGTTTACCTGAGTGCAATGCATGCCTCTGAAACGGGCGCGGCCGCGCGATTTGCGGCCATCCAACTATATAGCAGCCTGCGAGCAAAGATCGATATCCAAGGCAGTCTCGATTGGGTAAGAAACCGCCTTGATTTTTCGCCGGCTCCTCTTCAGGAAGAAGCAGTAAAGCTGGCCCTTCGAGAAAAAGTACTCGTGATAACCGGGGGACCAGGTACCGGCAAGACTACACTGGTGCGGGCGATCATTGCCATATACGAACGCATAGGGGCGCGCATCAGCCTGGCGGCGCCCACCGGCCGTGCGGCAAAAAAGCTTTCGGAGGCTACGGGAAAACCCGCTGCGACAATTCACAGGCTTTTGGAATTCAGCCCCCAAGTGGGCGGGTTTCAGCGAAACGAGCAAAAACCGGTTCCCGCCGACCTTGTGATCGTAGATGAAATTTCCATGATGGACATAGTAATTGCCAATCATTTGCTCAGGGCTATACCATCTCATGCGGTGCTGGTGCTGGTCGGCGACGCCGATCAGCTCCCTTCGGTAGGTCCCGGAAACGTGCTGGGCGACGTCATCGAATCGGGCAAATTCCCTGTGGTGCGTCTGACTGAGATATTCCGGCAGGCAAGCCGGAGCAGAATCATAACAAACGCGCACCTCATTCGGCAGGGGGCCTTCCCCGATCTGCGCGCCGCAGCAGGAGCGAAACAGGATTTCTATTTTATAAGCAGAGAAGAACCCCAACACGCCTTGGACACTATCGTCGAGATCTGTACCGAAAGGATACCTCGGCACTTCGGGCTCGATCCCATGGAAGACGTCCAGGTGCTCAGCCCCATGCACCGTGGAGAGGCGGGGTCCCAAAATCTTAATTTAGTGCTCCAAAAAGCCCTGAATCCGAGTGGGGTCACCCTGGAAGCGGCTGGGCGCACTTTTCGCATAAATGACAAGGTGATGCAGGTTAGAAACAACTACGACAAAGATGTTTTCAATGGAGATATTGGCCGTATCCGAAGGATCGACCATGAAGACGGGGAAATCGTGGTGGAGTTCGACGGCAGGAGCGTAAAATTCGAGTTTTCCGAACTGGAGCAACTCGTTCTCGCGTATGCGATAAGCATTCATAAGTCGCAGGGGAGCAAAATCCTGCCGTGGTCTTCCCGCTTCTTACCCAGCATTTTATGATGCTGCAGCGCAACCTGCTCTATACCGCCGTAACCAGGGCAAGGAAACTGGTCGTGATAGTGGGTTCGAAAAAAGCACTCGCAATCGCCATAAAAAACAACCGGACGCAATCCAGGTTTTCCTTGCTCAGGGATCGGCTTTCAAAGGACATCAATCTCTGAATTGTTTTAAACTACAAGGTGGATCGGCCATCAAAATATGAGCTCTATTTTTAGCGTCTGCAGAGGGAGTTCTTGCCGCTGTTAACTCCTCAATTGTTTATCGGGTGGGGGACCTTGCTTGCCGCTCAACTCGCGAATCTTCGAATCCCGTCTAAGTCTTTTGTGCCTCTGGAGTGCACCAGCGAGATAGTGTGCTTATAGTTC
>CAVRZU010000201.1:0-17722 GCA_963725365.1 uncultured delta proteobacterium
CTTCTTGTCCTCCTCCCTCTCTCTCTCTCTCTTCTCTCTCTCTCTCTCTCTCTCTCTCTCTCCCCTCCTCCTCCCTCCCTCCCTCCCTCCCTCCCTCCCTCTCTCTCTCCCTCCCTCCCTCTCTCCCTCTCTCCCTCCCTCCCTCCCTCCCTCCCTCCCCCTCCTCTCTCTCTCTCCTCTCTCCTCCTCCTCCCTCCCTCCTCTCCCTCCCTCCCTCCTCCCTCCCTCTCTCCCTCCCTCCTCCCTCCTCCCTCCCTCTCCCTCCCTCCCTCCCTCCCTCCCTCCTTCTCCTCCCTCTCTCCCTCCCTCTCTCTCTCCTCTCTCTCTCTCTCCCTCCCTCCCTCCATGGCGGCAATCGCAACCGAAGATGGCGGGACCGCCGGAATTCTCACTCTGGAGGACATCATCGAGGAAATTATCGGCGAGGTGATGGACGAATACGATGCCGAACAGAGAACTTATTGTCCAGCATGAAGATGGCTCCGTTACCGTAAACGCTGCGCCTTGACGTCGATAAACTCGAGGATTTTCTTCATGTTGACCTGCCGGAAGGAGATTTCGAATCTGTTGGCGGCTTTATAATAAGCCTTATCGGAAAGGTGCCGGAAGTCAACGAAAAGGTCATTTTACGGTCCGCTTGAGATCGTGATTGAATCCGCAACGAGCAGGAAGATAGATCGGGCGCGCATCAGAAAAATCAGTGAGGATGTCCCGGAGGAATCTTCCGGGGAAGCCAAAAATCAGGACTGAGGACTGAAGATCGGGACTGAGGACTGCGGACTGAGGACTGAGTAGAAAGACACTGAAATTATGTCCTCGGTGCTCAGTCCTTGTTTATTCACTGGCTTTGAGTGCTATGACTGCGATATTTTTATCAATTCTGAGTGGGTTGTTGCTTTCGGCCGGATTTCCAAAGCCCGCGATGTTCTTTTTGTCCTGGGTGGCGCTTGTGCCCCTGCTTTATGCCATCAGAAATAAAACTGGAAAACAGGCGTTTGGTCTCGGGTTTATTTGTGGATTGGCGCACTCGTTGACCTGCCTTTTTTGGATTCACCATGCTATTTATCAATACGGCGGTTTTTCCCCTGTTGCCTCCTTCCTGATTCTACTGCTGCTTTGCTCCATAATGGCCATTTATCCTGCCTTATTCGCTCTTATGGCGCAAAGGTGCGATAAGCTGCCTCTGCTTTATATTTTTGGACTGCCGTTTGCCTGGGTTGCGCTCGAATGGGCCCGGGCGTTCGCAATCTCGGGATTTCCGTGGGCTAACCTGGGCTATACCCAAACTCCGCTAAACCATCTCATCCAGGTAGCGGACATAACGGGGGTCTATGGGCTGAGTTGGCTGGTAGTGCTTGGCAATACCGTAATTTTCGGTTTCATTACAAACTCCTATCGCAGGTTCGGGGTAGCGGTCCTGGCCACCTGCATCGTTTGCGCTCTGGCTTACGGTTTCTGGCGTTGCGAACAGATAAAGACGATACAAGACAGTACTGTTGCGCTAAATGTGGGGGTTATCCAGGGAAACATCGCCCAGAATGAAAAATGGGACCCTGCCTTTGAGGGTGAAACGATCAGCACGTATGCCGATCTGAGCCTGGAATGCGTCAGACATGATCCGGCTGCCGGACATACTGGTCTGGCCGGAATCCGCCATGCCTTTTTTCTACGGTTTGGATGAGGATTTTAGTCCCAGGGTCGATCGTATTGTAAGGCAAACCGGAAAACCGCTGCTTTTCGGGAGCATTGGCGTGGTGCGTGTGGAAGGCGAACCGCGTTTGGTCAACAGAGCTTATCTGCTTAACGGGGAAGCTGCGCTGGTGGGTGCTTACGCCAAGCAGCACCTGGTTCCATTCGGAGAATATGTGCCCTGGTCGAACATATTGTTTTTTGTCCATCGTCTGACGGCAGGTTTTGCAGAATTCATTCCCGGAACCAATCCAGGACCGATTATTTTCGAAGGCCCACCTCTTGGGGTCCTGATATGCTACGAGTCGATCTTCCCGCAGATTGCGCGCGAAACCGTCAGAAGGGGCGCCCAGGTGCTGATGAATATTACAAACGATGCTTGGTACGGCGATACAGGGGGGCCGTATCAGCATCTGGAAATCGCACGCTGGCGGGCAATCGAGTTTCGGGTTCCGCTGGTGCGGGCCGCAAACACCGGAATCAGCGCAGCGTTCGATGCCACGGGGCATGAATGTGGAAGATTGGCCTTGAACACGCGAGGATTCATGACATGCAGCGTTCACCCGATGTCTTATCTTTCTTTTTATGCTAAATATGGCGATCTGTTTGCCTGGTTTTGCGTTTTTGTAACATTTTGCGCGATGATATTCAAAATTGTCCACATAAGAATACGGAGGATGTCCCGATGAATATAGATATTTCAGAGCTGAAAAATTCGCTCAAAGACCTGTCTCAAAAATTTCAAACCCTTGGGAGGATATCTTTGACATTGCCGGCAAGGAGGCACGCTCGGCCGAGCTCGAAAAGACTGATGGCCAAACAGGACTTTTGGGAAAACCCGGAGGCGAGCCGGGACGTCTTAAAAGAGCGCTCGGAACTTAACGGAATCATTCAGACCTGGCGCTCTCTCGGGTGATATAGAAGATAATGAACTGCTGTTGGAAATGGCGGTCGAAGAGGAGGACGAGAGTAATCTGCAAGGAAGTCCAGCGCAAACTGAAGGAGCTTCAGAAGAAATACCGTGACATCGAACTCTTGCAGATGTTGAGCGACGAAGACGATAACAAGAATGCAATAGTTACGGTTAACGCCGGTGCGGGCGGAACCGAAGCACAGGATTGGGCGGAGATGCTCCTCAGGATGTATCTGCGCTGGTGTGAGAGGAAGAAATTCAAAGTAGAAATGGTTGACCTTCTGGAGGGGGAAGAAGCCGGAATTAAAAATGTTACGCTTTACCGTTTCCGGTGATTACGCATATGGAATGTTGAAGGCCGAATCAGGCGTCCACAGGCTGGTGAGAATCTCTCCTTTTGATGCCAGCGGCCGCAGGCACACATCCTTTGCGGCGGTGCTGGTCTTTCCCGAACTCGACGACAAAATAGAGATCGAAATAAAGCAATCGGACCTTCGGGTTGATACATACAGGGCCAGCGGGGCCGGTGGACAGCATGTAAACAAAACCAGTTCGGCAGTGCGACTCACACATCTGCCTACCGGCATTGTGGCACAGTGCCAGAATGAGAAGTCCCAGCATCGAAATCGCGACATAGCACTTAAAATCCTCAAATCAAGACTCTACGACCGCGAAAGACGCGCGCAGCAGGCCAAGATGCAGGAAACTCATGATAATCTCGATGAAATAGCGTGGGGCAACCAGATCAGGTCCTATGTCATGCAGCCGTACAGGCTTGTGAAGGACCACCGCACGAATGTGGAAAAGGGGAACGTGGAAAGCGTTCTGGACGGCGAACTGGATGATTTCATAGAGGCGTTTCTGATGAACTCGATTATCACCAGGGAAGGTGCCTCAGGCGTTGCTTAAAGGCTGCGCGAGTTTTCACGCAAGGACGCGAAGAAAGAAAAAATATCGAGCCTCAATGCCGCTGGCTCGATGGTGAGTTTCCATGCGAAGCCGCAAGGCGCCAAGAGATCAAAAACATACGGCACTGGACTTCTAAATATCGGTCCATGTTTTTGCTTTCTTCGCGTCTTAGCGTCTTTGCGTGAGATGACTCTTAGCTCAGATGCTGTAGCCGACCTCGCCGTGAATTTCTTTGTCGAGTCCCGAGAGTTCTTCTTCGGCGCCAACTCGTAGCCCAATCGTCTTTTCCAGAAAATAGGCGATCAGATAAGTGGCCGTCAGGCAGTAAAGGCCCACTACAATAACTCCGATCGCTTGTATTCCCAACTGCTTGGGGTTGCCTGCCGTCAGGCCTGTCGCACCTGCTGTGGCGAAAAGGCCTGTTGCCAGTGTACCCCAGAGGCCGCCGACCCCATGGACCCCAACTACATCCAGAGAGTCATCGTAATCGAGGCTGAATTTCATCCGGACCCCGTAAAAGCAGATCGCTCCGGAGACAAGTCCGATGAGCATCGCGGTCGCGGGGTATACAAACCCTGAAGCAGGCGTCACCGCGCCCAGCCCGGCCACTATTCCAGAAGCAAATCCAAGCGCGCTTGGTTTCTTTATGATAAACCATTCCATAGCCATCCAGGAACACGCCCCCGCTGCTGCGGCGGTCATCGTGGCTGTAAAGGCGAGGGCCGCAGTCGCGTTCGCCGCCAGAGCGCTGCCGGCGTTGAAGCCGAACCAGCCGAACCAGAGAAGTCCAACACCCAGCAGTGTCATTGTGAGATTATGCGGGACAAACATTTCGCTTGGAAATCCCTTGCGCTTGCCAATGACAATAGCGATTGCGAGGGCCGAGATCCCGGCCGAAAGATGCACGACCAGACCACCGGCGAAATCGAGGCCGCCGATCGACTGGAACCAGCCGCCTCCCCATACCCAGTGAGCCAGGGGATAATAGACAAAAAGCGACCAGAGTATCAGGAAGGCGACGTAGGACCTAAACGTCATACGCTCGGCTATGGCGCCGCTGATCAATGCCGGTGTTATTATTGCGAACATTCCCTGAAACATCACAAAGGCGTATGTCGGGATTGTGCCGTAAGCGAATCACGGTCGTCCCCATGAGCATGAACTGGCTCAGACCTCCGATAAACCAGTTTCCGCCGGTAAACGAAAGTGAGTATCCTACAATGATCCACAGGAGTCCTAGAATCCCAAGCGGCCCGAAAGAGTGCATGAGAGAGCTCAGTACATTTTTGCGCTGTACCATGCCGCCATAAAAAAGGGCAAGTCCCGGCAGCATCAACATGACCATGGCCGCCGAATAGAGCACCCAGGCGGTATCTGCCGGATTGATCACCGCCGCATCGGCCGCCAGCGCCGAGCGTGTCCAGCCCATAACGTCAAAATGAAAATTGTAGCAGTGAATGCCGTAAACCTGAAGTATTTCGGAACTTTAAAACCATTGCGCCCTAAGCCTTTCCTGTTGGTTGAAACTGAGTGAACACTATTAAAGGAGCTTTGAAAGCTTCAGTCAGAGAGCAAGCTACATACCCGGAGTGAGCTATATAGCAAGTACCTGATGTAACTGACATTTTCCAGGGGCACGCCCCAACGGCGGTTAATAAAGTGCGTGACATTAATGTATTTATAGCTAAATTGAAGTACCGGTGTATTAACATATTTGTACCATTTTGTGTTCTTTGACTTGTCGTTCTGGGGTTCGTTTGTCGGCGCAAAGTCATATATGTAACATGGGAAATCCCATAGAAGACAAAAGTGGCGGGATCGGGTATGCCCGTGACACCTGGTTGCAGCTTGTGGCTGCGGGCCGGGGCCTTTCAAAAAGACGCTGAAAACGTCCGCTTAGTACATGGTACAATTATGTACAGTCTTTACGGGTAGCCAACTGTGGCCTAACATGATCAAGGGCTTGGAGTCGATCGGGTGGGAAAGGCGTAAAAGATTTATCTAAAATAGGAGGGCGGCAGATGACAAAAATCGAAGCAATTATTAAGCCTTTCAGGCTGACGGAAGTCCAGGGAGCCCTTACAGCTCTTGGCATCCAGGGAATGACAGTAACGGAGGTAAAAGGGTTCGGGCGGCAGAAAGGGCATGTCGAATTTTACCGTGGGGCCGAGTACACCGTAAATTTCGTGCCGAAATTGTACATAATGACCGTTCTCCCTGACGACCTCGCGGGAAAAGCGGTCGAAGCGATACAAAAGGCGGCATACACCGGCAAAATAGGGGACGGAAAGATATTCCTCTCCAAAATCGACGAGGCAGTCCGGATTCGTACGAAAGAGAGAGGGAGCGAGGCTCTGTAATAGCAATAAAGCTGCCGAGTGGGTTATTGGGTGAATGGGAGCAAAGCGGGTGCTTCCACGGTTTTGTGCCATTCACTTCCCCCCCCCGCTCAGCGTCCACCGATTCACCAACTCAGCAATTTTTTATTTTATACAGAATTGTTCCATGATCTGGTCATGTTTTGAGCAGTTGAGTCAATTTTGTTTTTTCCTGGGTCTCCGTCCGTTTGCAGTCGCCTTCTTTGCCTGTTCTTGGGAAACTATTACAATAACGTTTCAAAATTGTGTCTCTAATTGGCGTCAGAACAATTATGTATTGTATTTGGCCTCACAATCGCTCTTCAAGTCCTTATCTGTGATATCCTGATCCTTTAATATCAACTACTTAGAAAAGAAGTTCAATATAGTAGCGTCTTTGGCATGTGCTTTGGACTGTGCTCGGTAGTTCGGTCCGGCTCGGTAGCTGGGACGCTGAAAATAATTGGGGGATAAATTTTAAATCGAGAAGAGAGAATCGGAGGAAGCAAGATGACTAAAATTGAGGCAATAATTAAACCTTTCCGGCTTACCGAAGTGCAGGAAGCTCTGACTGCGCTTGGTATTCAGGGTATGACGGTTAGTGAAGTGAAGGGGTTTGGCAGGCAGAAGGGGCATGTTGAGCTTTACAGGGGGGCTGAATACAAGGTCAATTTTGTTCCGAAGCTGCTGATCCTGACCGTGGTTCCCGACGAGCTGGCGGTACAGGCAATGGAAGCAATCCAAAAGGCGGCCTACACAGGAAAAATCGGGGATGGGAAGATCTTTTTGTCCCCCGTAAACGATGTAATGCGCATCAGGACCAAGGAAACCGGTCCGGAAGCTTTATAATTTTCAGTTTTCAGTTCTTTGTTTCGGTTTTCAAATTCTTTGCCAGAGAAATGAATTTTTCCGTTTTAGAGATTGGGAGGAAATGTATGAAGAAATTATTGACGGCTTTTTTTCTTGTCTTCCTTGTATTATCGGCGGGCGCTGTTTTTGCGCAGGGAAATGGTGCTCCGGTGGAGTTGACGCAGTCGATACAGCCGGCTCCTGCCCCCGCCCCGGCCGAGACCAAAGTTGACACCGGCGACACCGCCTGGCTCCTCACTTCATCAGCGCTCGTTCTGCTCATGACCCCGGGTTTGGCGCTGTTTTACGGAGGTATGGTCCGGCGCAAGAATGTGCTTGGGACGATTATGCACAGTTTTGTTGCGATGGGCATCATAACGATCCAATGGGTCCTTTTCGGGTACAGTCTGTCGTTTGGACCGGACGTAGGTCATTTTATCGGCAATCTTGACTGGATAGGTTTAAAAAACGTAGGATTGACGCCCAATGCCGACTATGGCCCCACAGTACCTCATCAAGCATATATGATATTTCAAATGATGTTCGCAATAATAACTCCCGCGCTTATTTCGGGGGCCGTCGCCGAACGTATGAAATTCAGCGCTTACTGTGTATTTATATTCCTTTGGGCATGCCTGGTATACGATCCGCTTGCTCACTGGGTCTGGGGCACGGGTGGATGGTTGAAAAACATGGGGGCGCTCGATTTTGCCGGGGGCCTCGTGGTTCATATCAGCTCGGGAGTTTGCCGCGCTTGCATGCGCACTTGTCCTGGGCAAAAGAAAGGGATACCGGGTCGAAATTATGGCCCCGCATAACCTTACTTTGACAATATTGGGGCCTGCCTGTCTGTGGTTCGGGTGGTTCGGGTTCAATGCGGGCAGCGCGGTAGCCTCGGGTGCGCTCGCCACTTCCGCCTTTGTGGTCACACACATTGCCACCGGTGCCGGAGCCATGTCGTGGATGGTCACGGAATGGATTCACAGGGGAAAACCGACTGCTCTCGGCGCAGCTTCCGGTGCGGTAGCGGGCCTTGTCGCCATTACGCCTGCATCCGGTTTTGTCGGTCCACTTCCGTCACTCATTTTAGGAATCATTGCCGGTGCGGTCTGCTACGGAGCAGTGAACCTCAAATCCCGGTTCGGCTATGACGACGCGCTGGATGTGGTCGGCGTTCACGGTGTCGGCGGGTCACTTGGCGCTCTGTTGACCGGGTTGTTTGCTTCCAAGCTTATCAACCCTGATGGCGGCAACGGACTCTTTTTCGGAAACCCGGGACAACTGGGCATTCAGGCGATGTCGGTAGCAACTGCCTGGATTTACTCTTTCGTGGTAACCCTCGTAATATTGAAAGTACTGGATGCAGTTATGGGCCTGAGGGTAAGCGAAGAGGATGAATCGACCGGTCTCGATCTGAGTCAGCATGGAGAAGTAGGGTATACATTCGAAGCATAAGGAAGAAGCGTGAAGCGTGAGCGGGGACCGGGAGCGTGAAGCGGGAAGAAACCATGCTCCCCGCTCCCTTTTTCCTGCTACATAACTATCTGTATCTTAAGAACATCCTCGCGCGGGATCGCCTTTTCAATACGAATTTTTACCTTCTCCCCCTGGTTGAAATTAGCGTTTTCGGGAACCGGCGCATTTGCTTCGATCAGGAAATCAGGTATCAGAAGGTGGGCGTAGCGTGCGTTTTTGACCAGCACCAAGGCGTTGAGGTTATCTATATCTTCCTGTTCCATGTATTTAAGAATCCAATACCTGGTCCATTTTCGCTGAATGGTGAAGACTCTTGCGTGGGCCAGGGAAAGAGGGCCTATAAGGCTGTCGAGTTCCTGTTTGGAGTAGAGTTCGGCGTCCATGGCCAGGGCGTGTTTCAATTGACGTTGTACCACGAGGTCGGAGTATCTCCGAATGGGTGAGGTGACGGTGGTATAATTAGGAATTGCCAGGCTGCAGTGGGGTTTGGGCTCAGTTGTCAGCTCCGCCCGCGAAAAGAGCCGCCTGCGGCGATAAATACTGAAATAGTTCGTGCTCGCTTTGAACAAACTCGGTTTCCTGCCTGCATTCCGCCTGGTTTCTATACAGGGCGGGTATATCTCTTTGGGCAAGAAAGACGGCGGCGGCGGCGTTTGCCTCGATCATCCATTCGGAAACCAGTATCTGGCTGGGGCTTTCCTTGTCGTAGCGAGAAATCTGAATCATCCCGGCACTGTTCACATAAACCTGGATCTCGGGAATAGGCAGGACGATAGCGCCACGATCGAGCCGCTTCTGCCGAAGCTTGACGGCAAGATCATAGAGGGCTTTAAATTTGCCGCCCTCAAGGACGCTGTCGTTAACATCCTCGTAGGTGAGCTGTTTTCGAATCCTGACCACACTCTTGCAAATCCTGGTCTTTGAGATATCTGCTTTCGTATCGATGGTGATCAGGAAACTGAGTGCGAGGCGGTCCTCTTGCGCCTTGAGGCTCAAAATCCCTTCTGAAAGTGAGGGGGGCAGCATCGAGACGCGCTCATCGGGCAGGTAGATCGAACTTGCCCTTGCCTCGGCTTCGCGATCCAGGGGGCTCCCCTGTTCGATAAGTTCGGCAACGTCGGCGATGTGGATGCCTACCTCGAAAAGTCCGCTCTCCAGTTCGACCACGCTGAGCGCGTCGTCATAGTCGCGCGTAAAAGAACTGTCAACCGTAAAAACATCCAGGCCGGTGAGGTCTTCCCGTTCACTTGCGGCCTTTTGCGTGATAGCCGATATCGTAATCCGTTCAGCCTGTTCCACGGCATCGGGCGGGAACTCGGCCGAAAGACCGTGCTCATGGAGCATGAGGTTTTCGTCTTCGCGCCATATGCCCAGCCTTACAAGGATGCGGAAAGCCGACTGGGAAATCGAAGCAAGGCCGGCCAGCTTGAGAAGTTCCTTGACGAAAGCGCTTTGCTTTGAATCCTCTCCGAAGAGAGCGAAATTTTTGAGTTCTTCCGTAAGCTCATCACGGAAATCGATCTGGGTAATGTTTTGCTTACGGTTATGAATATTTGCGACCCACCTGGCGCCTTCGATCAGTTTTTGTTCCCTTTCCGCCTCCTTTTCCAGTTCGAGGCGGCGGGTCTCCACGTTTTGAGCGGACCGCGGGTAGAACCTGGAGTCTTTTGCCTGGAAATAGAGCCTGTCGGAGAGCAGCAGCCGCTTGAGTGCGGCGGCTTGGTCGTCCGAGACCGGAGCGCTGAAAATAAACTCTGCAATTTCTACGGCTTCGTAGCCGGCATCTTCCGATTCGAGCAGGGACCAGATTTCCTGCATATCAATCCGGTTCATGATGTGCTTGCGGTTTACGGAGATGGATCGCAGTTTCTCCAGCAGTTGGTCACGGCTCAACTCCAGGTCAAGGGATTTCTTCCCGCTGTAAACGACTCGCGAAAGGGTGAGGCCCACTTCACGGTTGCTCTCCGAGAGCGCATTGAAGCGGCCGTCCTTTACGCTGAGCACGACTCCGCAAAGGATTTCCTTTGATTCGAAAAATTCGAACACGGCGCCGGGCGCAATCTCTATGCCCTCATTCCGGCTCATGAAATACTCTCCGTAATAAAACTATCCATCATTCGCTTTAGGCTCTTTCCTGTTTGTTCAATTGTTTACCTCTGCGCCCTGTGCGCTTTTGCGGGGCATCCTTGAGGATTTCCTCTCTTAGTGAATGCAGGGTCTGAAGGGCCGATAGAGGCGTCATGCTATCCGGATCAAGTTCGATGATTCTGCCCTGCACCCAGTCAGGGGCTTTTTGGAAAAGGGCAAGCTGCATGCCCGGCTCGACCTCGACCTTCGGTGAGCTGTAAGCAGGCGCCTTCAGACTCGGTCCGCCTGAGGCGGATTTACCTCCTTCGAGTTGATGCAGGATTTGTGCGGCGCGCTCCGTAATCTGACCGGGCAGGCCGGCAAGCCTCGCCACCTGGATTCCATAGCTCTTATTCACACTGCCCGCGGTCAATTTATGAAAAAAGATTATCTCCTGCTGCCATTCCCTGATCGCCACATTGAAGTTTTTAACTCTTGACCGGTTCCGCGCAAGCTCAGTTAATTCATGATAATGAGTGGCGAATAGGGTTTTAACCCCCTTGCCCCCAAAATCGTGTAAAAATTCCGCAACAGCCCAGGCTATGCTCATGCCGTCGAAGGTGCTTGTGCCTCTTCCGATTTCATCCAGTATGATAAGGCTTTGAGGCGTTGTCTGGTGTAGAATATTTGCGGTCTCCTGCATTTCGACCATAAATGTGGACCGGCCTCGCGCCAGATCGTCTGAAGCCCCGACCCGAGTGAAAATGCGGTCTACGATGCCGATATGGGCTTGAGAGGCCGGGACGAAGGACCCGATCTGCGCTAGCAAAACTATCAGGGCTGCCTGCCTTAGAATAGTGGATTTGCCGGCCATGTTCGGGCCTGTGATAATGAGGACCTGTTGGCTTTCCTGATCGAGCTCCAGGTCGTTGGGCACAAAGCCGCCGTCCGGCAGAAACCGCTCTATGACTGGATGCCTTCCATCCCGGATGCGTATGGAATCGCTCGAATCAACCTCCGGCTTGCAGTAATCGTATTTTACGGCCAGCTCTGCCAACGAGCTTAGACAGTCCATGTCGGCAATTATTTGGGCCATCTTTTGTATGCGTCCGCTTTCCCTGGAAACTGCTCCCCTTAGCTCGATGAAAAGCCGCTCTTCGAGTTCGAGCCTTTTTTCATCGGCCTCCAGAACCTGGACCTCGAATTCTTTCAGTTCCTCAGTAATAAAGCGTTCCGCGTTTACCAGCGTCTGTTTTCGGAAATAATGCTGAGGGGCCGAGGCGAGGTTGGATTTTGATATCTCTATAAAATAGCCGAACACCTTGTTAAAGCGGACCTTGAGCGAAGAAATTCCTGTTTCACGGCGCTGAAGGGCCTCATATTCGGCCATCCACCCTTTTGCGTCGCGGCTCAACCGGATGTATCCGTCCAACTCGGGGTGGAAACCGGCATTTATCGCCCCTCCGTTCGAAAGGGTTGCCGGAGGGGGGTCGCAAAGAGCGGCCTGCAGATTGTCGGTAAGTTCTTCGAGACTGTCCCAGCCAGCCGCAATGCCAGCCAGAAAGTCGCTCTGACAGTCAGATATTGTTTGTCCCAGGCGAGGCAGCGCCTGCAAGGATTTCTTGAGACCTATCAGGTCACGGGGAGTAGAAACGCCTGTGCTGTTTCTTGCGTTGAGCCTCTCGATATCGTTTATGCCTCCCAGCAAATCCAGCACCGCCGCTCTGAGCTCGCTTCGGGCAGCCAGTTCGGCAATTGCATTCTGTCTTTGCACGATCTGCCCGATCTGAAGCAGCGGATAACGCAGCCAGTGCCGAAGCCTGCGGCCTCCCATCGCGGTTCGCGTATTATCGACCACATCGATAAGGGAGCCCTTTCTTCCTTGAAAGCCTGCCGAGTAAAAAATTTCCAGGTTTCTGACGGTAGCCTCGTCAAGTCCCATGAACTCGGAGCGCTTGTAGGGAATTACCGTCTTAATGTGTTCGCAGGACCCGAAAAGGTTTTCCTGGACATAGGCTAACACCGCTCCTGCGGCCTGAACCGCCGAATCCATCCCGTTGATTCCGAAACCCTCCAGCGAGTGCACCCGGAAATGTGAAGTAAGCCTCTCCAGGGCGCGGCGCTTGTCGAAATGGACCTCGTCCATATGGGTGAAAGCGGTATCGATCCGGTTTTGCACCAATTTTGCCCACCCTGGCCCTGCGTGCGGCGATTCTGCAAGCGCGCAACACGGGTCCGGCGGCACGCCGGAGGGAAGTAGGATCTCTTTGGGGTTGATTTTAATCAGCTCTTCAAGCAGACTTTCCTCGGAATCAAGTTGGGTGATCCTGAACTCCGCTGTAGAGATGTCCAAAAAGGCAATCCCGATTTGCTTTCCGTGTCCGGGGGCAAAAACCGAAGCCAGGTAGTTCGGCTGGTTCGACGTCAGGTTCTGGTTGTCGACGATAAGCCCCGGGGTCAGGACCCTGGTAACTTCCCGGCGTACGAGGCCTTTGGCCTTTTTGGGGTCCTCGACCTGATCGCAGATGGCTATCTTATAACCCGCGGAGACCAGCCTTGCCACATAGCCCTCCGCCGCGTGATAGGGAACTCCGCACATCGGGACAGGATTTTCAGCCTGTCTGTCCCTCGATGTCAGCGCAATATCGAGCACTCTGGAAGCTGTCACGGCATCTTCCATGAACATCTCGTAGAAGTCCCCCATGCGATAGAGCAAAATCGATTCCGGGTACTTCGATTTGATCTCGAGGTACTGCCGCATCATAGGAGTAAGATCGTTCATCTGTAACTTTCCGGGCGGGATTTTTCCCTTTGTTCATCCTTAAAGAAATACCGACCCGGCCGAATCCGGGTTAAAATACTGTTATGTTCAATGCTTGTTAATTAATTGCAGGTTCAATATCAATAGAGAAAAAAATTTGGAGTCCAATATTGAATCCCGACGTTATCCGCCTTCGAGGCGTTCGCCAGCATAACCTGAAAAACCTGGACCTGGACATAGCACTAAACAAGCTGATCGCTCTTACCGGCGTGAGCGGTTCGGGCAAGTCCAGCCTTGCCCTTCATACGCTTTATGCCGAGGGGCAGCGAAGGTACATCGAGACTTTCTCGCCATATGCCCGCCAGTTCCTGGAGCGGATGGACCCGCCCGAGGCCGACCTGATAGAGGGAATTCCGCCCAGCATCGCCATAGAGTCGGGAACCGCCGTTCGAAGCTCCCGGTCCACAGTCGGGACAATAACCGAAATCAACGACTATCTGAAGCTGCTTTTTGCAAGACTTGCGACGCCGCAGTGCCCGGTGTGCGGAAATCCTGTGGCCAAAGATACGCCCGAGACGATTTTCGGCAAGCTTGACGAGCTTTCCGCCGAAGACAGGGTGCTCATATGTTTTCCTTTCCGGGCAGATCGGGAAGGTCAGTGGCGAACCCGTCTCGTATCGCAGGGTTTCCTGAGGTTGTTCGTTGACGGGGCCGTTGTGGATCTTGAGACTCTAAGCGGTGCTGATTCGGAGAGTATCGCCGGGGTCGATCTGCTGGTTATCGTAGACCGGCTGCTCTGGGGCAAAGCCGCGCGCAGCCGGGTGCTGGATTCCATAAGCACCGCTTACAGGATGGGAACGGGGCGCATGGCTGTGGTCGTGATGCCGGACCGGATCAGGAGGTTCAGTTCGGATCTTTCATGCGCTGATTGCACGGAGGCTCCTCCCATTGCTCCCCCCAACCCGAACCTGTTCTCTTTCAACAGTCCCATCGGGGCCTGCCCCAAATGCCGTGGTTTTGGCAGAAACATCGGAGTGGACATTGATCTGGTCATTCCGGACCGGAGCCTCACCATAAGAGACGGAGCAGTCAAACCCTTCGGGACGGACAGGGAGGAATATCTTGAGCTTATTGATTTTTGCACGAAGGAAAAAATCCCACTGGACGTTGCGTTTGCAGATATCGATGATTCCGCGCGCCTCAAGATTATAAACGGTACGAAAGGCTACTACGGGATAAAAGGATTTTTCGAGTGGCTGGAAACAAAGACATATAAGATGCACGTGCGGGTTTACCTGTCGAGATACAGGGCATACGTTCCCTGCGATGCCTGCGGGGGATCGCGCTTCCAGCCTTCGACCCTTCTGTACCGGCTTCGGGGAGCGAACATAGCCGAGCTTGCCTCTTACAGCATTGAAAAACTAAACCATTTCTTCGGGGGGGAATGGCCCGTGATTTCGCAGGATCCGGCTGCATCCCTGCTGATCAGCGAGATTCGGAGCAGGCTTCAGTTCCTGATGGCTGTGGGGTTGCATTACCTTTCTCTTGACCGGCAATCGAGGACCCTCTCGGGCGGCGAAGTACAGCGGGTGCATCTTACACGAGCCCTTGGGTCTGCGCTGGTAAATGTACTCTACGTCCTTGACGAACCCAGTGTAGGACTTCACGCCCGCGACCAGAAAAGGCTTATGGGACAATTGAACCGCTTGGTGGCCATGGGAAACAGCGTTGTGATGGTCGAGCACGATCAGACAATGATACGGTTTTGCGACGAAGTAATCGACATGGGGCCCGGTGGAGGCGAACGCGGCGGGGAAATAGTATTCAAAGGGCCGCCCGAAGGGCTTGCCGGGTCGATGGAGAGCCTGACTGGCGCATACCTTTGCGGGCGGAAATGGTTTTGCCCGATTCACTTGATCCGCCACTCGCCGCACCCGTGGAAAAAACTCACCGTCAGAGGTGCGCGTGAGAACAATCTCAAGGGAATCGATGTGACAATTCCACTTGGTCTGCTGGTGGGAATAAGCGGCGTCTCCGGTTCCGGAAAAAGCACACTGGTTGAAAAGACGCTCTACCAGGGATGGCTCAGGAAGAAAGGCAAGCCGGCTGAAACTCCGGGTCTTCACGACGAAATTACGGGAGCCGAAAGCGTCGGCGATATTATGATGGTTGACCAGCAGCCCGTGGGTCGAACTCCCAGGGCCAACCTTCTGACATACACCGGTGCGCTGGATTCGCTGCGCAAGATGCTCGCCCAGACGCCCGAAGCTGTTGCAAAGGGCTTTTCAGCCAGGCATTTCTCATTCAACGTGCCGGGTGGAAGGTGCGAGACGTGCAACGGGGAGGGGTTCGAACGTGTCGAGATGCAGTTTCTCGCCGATGTTTTTGTCCGCTGTCCCCAGTGTGGAGGAAAAAGATTCAAGCAGGAGGTGCTCGATATCAGGCTGCGGGGGCTCTCCATAGGCGATATGCTGGAAATGAGCGCTTTCGAGATACTTGAGCGTTTTCCCGAAAGCCGGCAGCTTGCAGAGGCTCTGGAACCAGTGATCGCGATAGGCCTGGACTATATCTGCATGGGGCAGCCGCTAAGCACGCTCTCCGGCGGCGAGGCCCAAAGACTCAAGCTTATCCGGTACCTTTCCGGCGGGCAGCCGGGCGGCGAAAAGCTATTCATCCTGGATGAGCCAACCACGGGATTACACCCGGAAGATATCTCCAAATTGATCCGCGTTCTGGGCAAACTGGTCGCGAAGGGAAACACCGTCCTCGTAGTCGAGCATAATCTGGATCTTCTGGCGGCGTGCGACTGGATCATTGACCTTGGTCCGGAAGGCGGCGAAGGAGGCGGATCGGTTGTGTGCACGGGCACACCGGAAACGGTCGCCGAGTGTGCGCAGAGCATAACCGGCCGGTTTCTCGGGGAACGCCTTTCGGAAAATAAAAGGTTTTTCGAAGGCCATAACCCCGGCCCTCTGCCTGCGGGGGATAGCCTCACTGAGGCGGCCGAGCCCCAGTCCCGATTTTCCTGCGCCGACCCTGGAGGATTTGTCTTGCCGCGGCCGGAGGCAGCGGCGATCCTGGCCGGCGGTCCCACCGCCCCGGGGCCGGAGGCAGCGGCCAACCCGGCCGGCGGTTCCACCGACATTGTTATACGAGGGGCGCGCGAACACAATCTCGAGATCGAAGAAATCCGTCTTCCGCGCCAAAAAATGAGCGTTTTGACCGGACTGAGCGGCTCCGGAAAATCCACTCTGGCTTTTGACGTGATTTTTGCCGAAGGCCAGCGCAGATACCTTGAATGCCTGTCTTCTTATGTCCGCCAGTATTTCAAGATAATGGAGAAGCCCGATGTGGACCAGATATTAGGGTTGCCTCCAACCATCGCCATCGAGCAACGGACGAGTCAGTTCGGCAGGAGGTCCACGGTCGGCACGATTACCGAAACCTACCACCTGCTTCGGCTGTTATATGCCAAACTCGGGGAGCAGCGCTGCCCGGAGTGCGGCAGAAAACTGGAGACCCTCAGTGTAGACGATATCCTGTCGCGAATCCGGGATGAAGCCGGCACAGGCCCGATGAAGCTTATGGCGCCGTTGGTTCACGGGCGCAAGGGAATTTACCGGGATCTTTTTGCGCGTCTCAGCCGCCTGGGATTCGAGCAGGTAAGGGTCGATGGTGAGTTTGTGCCCCTCGATCCCATACCCGAAATTGCGCGGCGCCGCGAGCATGATATAGAAGTGCTGATGCCGGGGATAGATGGCGGCGGGATGGGCCTTGATGCATTGTCCGATTCCGTCCGCCGCGGGCTCGCAATGGGAGGGGGTATTCTTTACCTGGATTCGGGCCGGGGAGAGACAAAGGTCTTCAGCCGGCATCTCTACTGTCCGGTATGCGGCCTCGGGCTTGCTCCTCTTGACCCGAGGCTGTTCTCCTTCAACAGTAGGCAGGGGTCTTGCCAGTCCTGCATGGGAACCGGGAGAATAAGTCGGATCAGTGCCCAACGGCTTCGCGGCGCTCCGGACATTTCGCTCAAAGAGGGGCTGATGGGTTTCTGCGCGCGTCAGTGTGGCGGGGTTCGAGGCGGGAAGCGGAAAAGTTCCAACGGTTCTGGAAAAGCGAATTGGGAGTGGACGTTGAAAAACCGGCTGCGGTCGTCAGTGATTCCGCCTGGGAAGCTATTGTGCACGGCAAGAGCGGAAAATTTCCTGGAATTCTTTCAATCCTTGAGGCGGTTACAGAAGAAGATGATCCTGGAAATGGCTTCGGCATCTGTACGACGATCTGCCCTGTCCCGAGTGCTCAGGCTCCAGGCTAAACCCCCAGGCAAGGTCTGTTTTCTTCAGGGACCTCAATATCAGCGCAATGAGCTCTCTGAGGGTGTCCGAGCTTGACAGGATGTGGAAAAAGTTTCGCTTCACGAAGACGGAGGCCCCGATTGCGGTCCCTATCTCCAGGGAAATCGTGTCAAGACTTTCCTTTTTACTGAAAGTGGGGCTGGGGTATTTGTCCCTGGACAGGTCCGGCGACACCCTGTCGGGCGGCGAGACACAAAGAATAAGGCTTGCCGCTCAGCTCGGCTCAAATCTTCGCGGCGTCTGCTATATTCTGGATGAGCCTACAATCGGTTTACATCCAGCTGATAACCGAAAACTGCTGGAGAGTTTGCAGAAGCTGAAGGATAAGGGGAACTCTGTTATCATT
>CAVRZU010000202.1:0-8934 GCA_963725365.1 uncultured delta proteobacterium
GGACGAGGAACGACGGCTTCATGCGGACCTGGATCAATAGCACCTGGCGATCTCGTCGACGGCGCCGAGCGAGGGCTCGTCGTCGAGGGGACGCGCATCGCCGAGCCCTCGGCCGCGGCCTGACGCCGGAGCGGGTCGATGCGGTTTACGACGCCTCGCGGTCCGGCCTGCTGCCCGGCCTCGTCAACGCGCATCACCATTTCTACCAGACGCTGACGCGCGCCCATCCGCAGGCGATCAACAAGGCGCTCTTTCCCTGGCTGACCGCCCTCTACCCGATCTGGTCGCGGCTGAGGCCCGACCATCTGCGCCTCGCCGTCCGCATGGCGCTGACCGAACTCCTCATCTCGGGCTGCACCACCGCCGCCGATCATCACTATCTTTATCCGGCCGGCTTGATGAATGCTGTCGACATCGCAGTCGAGGAGGCGCTTGGCCTCGGCATGCGGATGACGGTGTCGCGCGGCTCGATGAACCTGTCGGCGAAAGACGGCGGCCTGCCGCCCGACAGCGTGGTGCAGGACGCGGACACGATTTTCGCCGATAGCGAGCGGGTGCTGAACACGGTGCTGATGTCTTGATAAATCTTGCGCATCGGAGGGCTTTCTCCGATAAGGCAGCCAAAATAGAGGGGACCCTCCCCCTCCTTGTTCATTGCATGATCGTCCCCTCTGTTGCTAAGCGCATTGGAAATAACCGAAAGGATTTCTTCGTTATTGAACGGCTTGGGAAAGTAATCGTAGGCCCCTTCGTTCATCGCTTCTACGGCCAGTTCGGCGCTGGCGTAAGCAGAGATCATCATCACAATGGTTCGAGGGGAGATTGCCTTGCACTGTTTGAGGACTTCGAGGCCGTTGACGGGCTGCATCCGGATATCGGTTATAACCAGATCGAATGGTTCTGCCTGGATTTTGTTGAGCGCTTCCGATCCGCTTTCAGCGCATTGAACGTCATAGCCGTGCTTTAGCAGCAGGATTTCGAGAAGCTCCCGCATGCTCCTTTCATCATCGACGACAAGAATTTTATGGGGGATTTCCAGTAGCATTCGATTATCCGGTATAAACGATCCTGCCTCCCATAAGCGTCATAACCGCTTTGCCCTGCACTTCCATGCCGGCGAACGGGCAGTTTCTGCTCTTCGATTTGAATCGATGGACATCGATTGTATATTTAACTTCAGGGTCGATAAGAGTCAAATCGGCAGGCATTCCTCTGCGCAATGAGCCCAAAGGGATTGCAAGGATCCGGGAAGGGTTGCACGATACCTTTGCGACTGCTTCCATAGGGCTGAGGATTCCATTTCGCACGAGCCCCAAAATGAGTGGCAGGGACGATTCCAGACCAATCATGCCATTTGCTGCGTATTCGAATTCGAGGTCCTTTTCGACAGCACTGTGAGGAGCATGGTCCGAAGCGATAACATCGATGGTCCCATCGGCCAGCCCGGCCTTTACCGCCTCAATATCCCCAAGTCTCCTCAGCGGGGGATTGACCTTGTAGACCGTGTTGAAGGTGGAGATCAGTTCATCGTCAAGCGTAAAATAATGAGGTGCTGTCTCTGCGGTGACCTGGACCCCGCGTCTTTTTGCCTCGCGTATGAGCGCTACTGAGCCGGCAGTGCTGATATGAGCCAGGTGAAGCCGGGCGCCGGTGAGTTCGGCAAGAAGCATGTCGCGGGCCACCATAATCTCTTCAGCCGCCTTCGGTATGCCTCTCAGGCCCAGCCTTGTCGATACTGGGCCCTCATTCATAAGACCTGCACCGCAAAGATCCAGGTCTTCGCAGTGACTTATGACCAGCAGTTCGAATGTCTTGGCGTAGTCGAGGGCGCGTCTCATCAGCAAGCTGCTCATCACGGGCCGGCCATCGTCGGATACGGCGACGGCGCCTGCTGTCCGAAGCTCCCCGTATTCGGAAAGATTTTTGCCCTCGAGCCCCTTGCTAATGGCGCCCACGGGGAACACGCGGCAGGACCCCTCATCGCGGGCTTTTTCGAGTATGTATTGGGTTACTGCGGCGCAGTCGTTTACCGGGCGCGTATTGGGCATGCACGCAACAGAGGTGAATCCTCCCGCTGCCGCGGCCAGAGTGCCCGATGCGATGGTCTCTTTGTATTCTTCTCCCGGTTCACGAAGATGCACGTGCATGTCGATCAGACCCGGAACGATCCATTTGCCGTTTGTATCGATCTGCTCGAATTGCGGTAGCCTCGAAGATCCCAGTTCGATGTTCGCGCTTATTTCGGCTATGGTTCCGTTCTCGATGAGAACGTCCATTACTGCGTCCAATCCCTGCGCCGGATCGATCACCCTGCCATTGCGCAGAATAAGATTAGCCGGATTTGGTTTTGCTTCCATCATCACTCCAGTATCCGTATAAATTACCTTTGCGCGAGCAAAAACAACAACGCCATCCTGACGGCAACACCATTTGTTACCTGCTCCAGGATAACCGAATAGGGCCCGTCGGCTACTTCAGGACTTATTTCTACTCCCCGGTTCATTGGGCCGGGATGCATGATCAAAACGTCTTTTTTTGCCATCTTGAGTCTTTCGGCGTTTATGCCATACAAAGTGGAATATTCGCGCATGGAGGGGAGCATCATCTGCTGCTGCCTCTCCTTTTGAAGACGCAGAACCATGATAACGTCGGCATCGGGGATGCATTGTTCCAGTCGGTTGGACACCTCGGCGCCCATTGCTTCGATATTGGGGGGAATGAGTGTGGCAGGGCCGCACACCACCACTTTTGACCCCATTTTTTCAGCCCCCAGATATTGGAACGCGCCACACGGCTATGGAAAATGTCGCCGACGATAACCACGTTCAAGCCGTCCAGTCTGTTCTTTTTGTCAAGGATAGTCAGCATGTCGAGCAGCGCCTGGGAAGGGTGCTCGTGCATCCCGTCCCCGGCGTTGATGACCGAGGCGGTGGTACGGGCCGCAAGCATATGAGGCGCGCCGGAAGCCGAATGGCGAATTACAAAGACGTCGGGTCTCATTGCCTCGAGGTTTTTGAGAGTATCGAGCACGGTCTCACCCTTGACTATCGAACTGGTTGAGGCCCGTTATCGAGTAAGTGTCTGCGCTTAGCCGTTTTGCAGCGATATCAAAGGAGGTCCGCGTTCTGGTGCTCGGTTCGTAAAAAAGGTGAATGATAGTTTTGCCCTCTCAGGGTCGGCACCTTCTTGATGGACCTCTCATTGATTTCCTTGAAAGAACGGGATAAGTCTAAAAGGTATTCAATTTCGGCGACCTCCAGGTCGCGAATTCCCAGAAGGTCTTTCCGGTTGAAGCCCATAAGAGTCCCTCACGAGGTCCCGCAGGACCGCTTTTCAATCATCGAGTTAAGCCGTTTAGCCGCTGTTTGGGGGAAATCCCGGCGCCATGTGCCGGTTTCCTGAATTTATCAACCGATTAGTTTACCACGACGCCGCCGGAGGGTAATTCAAAATCAGTCGACCAGAAATTTCAGATTTTAGATTTGAGATTTTAGATTGGACGACACGAAGTTTTGCCTTGTTGCACTTTTTGATGAAGTTTTTTCAGTTTTAGTATTAAAATATATTTAAACGGCCGAGAGCTGGAAAGTCCGTGCTGTTCCGTGCCAGTTGACATGCGTTTGCAATGGCACCAAATGGAACGGCATATTTTATTTTGAAAGGAGTTGGAATGCCGAGAGTCCCCATCACCAAGAAAGGATATAAGAAACTTATAAGTGAATTAAAGCGGCTGCAAAAGGAAGACCGCCCCTCAGTCATCAAGGCCATAGAGGAAGCTCGCGGGCACGGGGATATCTCGGAAAACGCCGAGTTCGAGTCCGCCAAGCAGAAACAGGGCATAATCGAAGGAAAGATCCAGGAATTGACCGAATAAGGTCGGCAATTCGCAAATAGTCGATTTGCCAAAGGATGTGGATGGCAAAGTCGTATTTGGCTGTGTAGTGATCGTGGAAGACCTCGAAACCGGCGAGGTTAACTCATATCGGTTGGTCGGTCCTTATGAGGCCGACGTCCTGGCGGGAACCATATCTGTTACATCTCCCATCGGAAAAGCTCTCATCGGCCGGGAAGAGGGCGATGAAGTAAAGGTTCAGACCCCTAAAGGCATCCGAAACATCGAAATCCTCGAAATCCAGCCGTAAAAGGAACCGGAAAAGAATATCAGTGAAGCAGCCATAACCATCCGGCCGCCATGGCCAGTGTCGATAGTGTAACCGGCACGCCTATACGGGCGTGCATCTTCCATGATGTATGAACGTCCAGTTTGGACGCCTGTTCCGCCACGATAATATTGGCAATGCTTCCGAAAAGCAGCAGGTTGCCCGCCAATGTGCTGGCCAGGGCCAGAGCTGGCCCTGCTGTGGAATGCGTGGCGACTGGAAGCAGCAGCATGACGGCCGGCACATTGGATACCAGGTTCGAAAGCAGGACAGTGACGCCGAACAGCCAGGGCAGTGAATTCAAATGTATGCTCAAGTCCTGCAGAATGCCAAAGAACACGCTCAGCAATCCCGATGTTTCAATAACGTGGTTGACGATAAACAGACCGATAAACAGCACCAGGATCTCCCAATCGACCAGTCGCAGGAGGTCGTGGGAAGCCTTCGCCTGCTGCTTAGCAAAGCTCCGGCCGCACACAGGGCCAATACGTCCTGTGGCCATGAAGTGAAGAGGAATGCCAGCACCAGGAGTGTTACGACTCCAAGTCCTTTTCCGGCCTGCCAGGTGTTAAAATGGTTTTCGGAGACCTTCGGAACGGGAACTGGCCTTGTCCATTTGCCTGCTGAGCAGCAGCTTATCACCAGCCAGACGGCTATAAGCCCGGCGATGACCGGAGGGGACGCAATCAAGAGGTAACCCGTAAATGGAACGTGAAGCGCTTGCCCGATGAGCATGTTCTGGCTGTAAAGCACACGGTCGGGAGCCGTGACAAACGTATGCATTTTCTCTGGCCGAAAACAAAAATTTCGCCGCTGCGTTTTTTGACCTTTAAGTGCTTACTTTCGGGTTATAAAATAAGGGAAATCTAGCGGACGATGCGCGTGCTGTTAGAGGAATGGAAAGAATAGATGAGATTAAGATGGTTGCTTGTTAGCTCTTTTTTTTCAATTTTGCTTTTTACAGGTACTGCCCATGCCGGCCATGCCGATGCCGGCGGCCTCGGCATGGTTTGGGCGATTATCTCCATTTTCCTGGGAGGAATGGCGCTAAATCTTACCCCGTGTGTCTATCCGCTAATTCCCGTGACAATATCGTACTTCAGCGCCAAGTCTTTGGCCATTAAGCCCGTGGATGGCGGGCAAATTGCGCCGGTGCAGCAAAACGGGCGCGGAGCGATTTTAATAAGCGCTCTGCTCTACACTCTGGGAATAGCGATAACAAACTCGATGCTGGGGGTTTTCGCCGCCCTCTCGGGGCGTCTTTTGGGAACACTGCTCGAGAACCCGGCTACTCTTGTGGTGGTCTCCGTGGTCATGGTCGTTATTGCCCTGAGCATGTTCGATGTCTGGGAATTGCGGCTGCCGGCATGGATAACCGGTGCGGCTGCCCGAAACTACGCCGGTTATCTCGGAAGCCTTTTCATGGGATTGACTTTGGGCATAGTCGCCGCGCCGTGCATCGGTCCCTTTGTCGCCGGGGTCCTGATCATGGTCGCTAACAGCAGAGACCCGGTTTTCGGGTTTTGGATCTTTTTCGCCCTGAGCCTTGGAATGGGGTTTCCGCTTTTCGTCCTTGCCTTGCTTTCCGACCGCTTGACCAAGCTCCCAAAATCCGGTGAATGGATGCTCTGGGTGCGCAAAGTCATGGGGTGGGTGATGATAGGGGCGGCCGCATATTTCGTTGCCCCCATAATGCCCGAACTTGCTGCGCTGGCGCTGCTTTCGGTTATTGCCCTGGCCGCAGGGATTCATCTGGGCTGGGTTGATCGGACCGGGGCAGGGTCCGCCGCCTTTTACCGGATCAAGAAGGGCATTGGGGTCGTCTGTATCGTCGCCGCATGCGTTATCATATGGTATGCTATTCCGAGCGAGGGCGTGAAATGGACTCCCTATTCAGAAAACGCGCTGAACGAAGCCAAGGAGTCGGGCAGGCCCATAATCCTCGATTTCTACGCCGACTGGTGCCCGTCCTGCCGGCATATGGACAGGATGACCTTTCATGAGCACTCGATTGTAGAGGCTGCCGCAAAAGATTTCATCATGATGAGGGTGGATCTCACCAATTCGGATGACCGTGCAAAAGAGAGGCTGGCGCTCAGCTATGGTATTCAAGGGATTCCCGCTGTCATTTTTCTAAAGCCGGGGGGCAAAGAGGTGGTAGATTTGCGGGTCATGGATGCCATGCCGCCCGATGAGTTCCTGGCGAGGATGAACGGTTTGAGGAACAGGGCCGGGCTTGCCGTTAACAAATAGTCCGGGGCTCACTCGGAGGGGACGGGGTGGTCCCTGTTAAGGCTCTTGAGAGACCCGATAACGTCCATGACGGCTCCGGACCTGGCCATTGGTTCGTCATAACCGCGTTTATACTGGTATTCGAGGAAAAGATCGATTGCCTTCTCCATTATTTGCTTGAGCTGTTCGGCATTGAGCAGATATTTTTCCATATCTTCTTCCTTGCGGCTTTCAATCGGATGTCGCAATAACTGGATTCCGGAAATTGGTTGTCTGCTATAATATAACTCATGACCCGACCCGCGCCCCGTTGCATCTGTGAGCGTGACTCGGCGTTTTTATGATATATCGGCGCTATGATGATATTTGAGCAGGAGTTTGACAATGCCGCTTGAAAGAAAATGCAGGCTCGGAGTCCTGGTTCTGGTTGTAGTCATGATGCTGGGTTTCTATGGGGCCGGTGGGTGGGGCGAAATCGATTCCAAACCGGCCGCTACCGCCTGGCTTGTGCCCTATTTTGAACTTCCAGCCAGGGCGGAGCTTTGCGGAGAGGTAGTGCCGCTCGGTTCTGCCGACGTTCGCGAAAGATTCGACCGGGAATTTACAATCGTAACGCAAAGCCATGCGCAGGTTTATTTGTGGTTGAAAAGAATGGAGCGCTATTTCCCCTGGATTGAAAAGCAACTGGCGTCCAGGGGGCTTCCTGACGATCTGAAATATGTGACCGTCGCCGAAAGTGATCTTATGGCTTCCGCTGTTTCACATTCGGGCGCGGCCGGTCCCTGGCAGTTCATGGCAAATACGGCGAGTTGCTATGGCATGGCGCAGTCTACAGCCATTGACGAGCGCTATGACTTCGAAAAATCGGCGACCGCGGCGTTTCGGTATTTGAAAGACTTGCACGATTTATTTCAGAACTGGGCACTTTCGGTTGCGGCCTACAATTGCGGTGAGAGCCGTATTCAGACTGAAATCGTCAAACAAAGGACCAACAGCTACTATTCTCTCAAACTTCCCCTGGAAACCGAGCGCTACGTATTCAGGATACTGGCCATCAAAGAGGTTTTGAGCAATCCCGAAAAATACGGTTATCACCTTCCCAAAGGGGCCGGCTACCAACCTGTCATTTTCGAAAAGGTAAAAATCCAACTTCCCGGTCCGATGCCGATTGCCGCCGCCGCTGAATCTGCCGGGGTAACTTACCGGGAACTGAAGATGCTCAATCCCTGCTTTGTTTCCGACGTAATCCCGAAGGGTGAACTCACGGTTCGAGTTCCCGAGGGCAGGGTAAAGCGGTTCGAAAAAGGAGTTGAGACATGGGCATCCGCTTTCAAGCCGACCCTTTTGGTGCACAAGGTTTCCAGGGGTGAGACGCTCGATTCGATTGCTCTGAAGTACAATTCGACCAGGCAGCAGATTTGCGGTTGGAACAAAATTGCCGGCAATAAAGTAAAAGTGGGCCAGACCCTCAAGATTTACAGGTAAAATCGGTGCCTTAAGTGCTTTGGGGGTAACGTTCGATCTTGAGCACTCGAAGGGAAATCATTTTTCTTCGTGTACCTTCGTGCCTTCTTCGTGCTCTTCGTGACCCCTGGCGCTTCGACGGGGTGCTGACGCCTGATAAAAGTTTGCTCTCGGACTGAATTTGCGCTTGGGGTTCTTGACAAGAATTTGCGGGAGAATTACGATAACGCGCCGTTTGGGAGCAAAAACTTAATTATTCTGGAGGAATATGGATAAATACCACAGCTTCTCCAAGCTGCTTTTGGAAAGTAGGCACGCTATAGCGCTTACCGGGGCGGGGATATCGGTGGAGAGCGGAATACCTGATTTCAGAGGCAGCAACGGGCTCTGGACCAGGTACGACCCTTTTGAGTACGGGCATATAGATTCTTTCCGCGCCAATCCGTCAAAGGTATGGAAAATGCTTCTGGAGATGGGCGCTCTGTTGGAAAGGGTCAGTCCCAACGAAGCGCATATTGCACTGGGGGAGCTCGAGAGGCTGGGAATCATAAAGATGGTCATCACTCAGAACGTGGACAGCCTGCATCAAAGGGGCGGCAGTTCCAATGTGGTCGAATTCCATGGGAACTTCCGGGGAATGCACTGCAACAGTTGTGAAAAGCGTTTTACCCGCGAGGATATCTCACTGGAGATGCTTCCGCCTTTATGCTCTTGCGGGGGGCCGATTCGGCCCGATGTTATCCTGTTCGGGGAGGGAATACCTCCTGATGCATATTCGCAGGCATTCGAAGCAGCGGAGCGGAGTGATTTGATCCTTGTGGTGGGCACTTCGGCAAGTGTGGCCCCCGCCTCCCAGCTTCCACTGATTGCCAAGAGGAACGGAGCCCGTGTACTGGAGATAAATCCGGTTGCCTCCGAACTGTCCGGGTGGGTAACGGATTTGCATATTATGGAACCCGCCGCAGCGGCTCTCGGGAATATTTTGAGAATAGTCAGATTTATGCACGCAGAGGATACAAATTGATGTTTACGCAGTTTTTGACAGCAACAGCATACGCGGCCGACCTTGCAGCGCCTT
>CAVRZU010000203.1:0-5292 GCA_963725365.1 uncultured delta proteobacterium
TGTGGCGGCTTTGAGGCTACACCGGCAAATGCCGCATTCATCCAGGGCCGGCATATGGCCCATAAGGATTTGAAATCGCAACATGGATAATAATAACACATTCTGTGGGTCTTTGTCCCGTTCCAATCTTTCCAGGGTCTCCTTATGCAGAAGGAATGGCCCGGGATGGGGCTCTCCTTCGGGAACCATTTCAAGAATGATTTCGGAAAAAAGCGCTGCATATCCCCATTTCTCGATATCCGCGCGCATTGGCATGTATGGTTCCACCAATTTGCAGGCTTCGATCCATATATAAGAATTTCTCTCCCTGCATTCCAGGCTTACAAGGCTGCAGGGCTCAAATACGTTTGAAAACCTTTTTTTACTTTTCCGGGCGCCCTTGGCAATTCCGCGCAATCTGCCAAACTTTGCGGAGTGAAACATCACAAGGCGGTCCGATTCGCCGTGATCGCGTGTGCTCAAAACAATCGCATCAGTTTCAAATATTTTCATTTATCCCGACTAACTGAACGCGCCAACAAAATCAAGCACTGATTGTAAACACACCAGGGAATTTGTTCAAGGAATGTCATCCAAATTTAACAGCAACATGCGCAGTGATGTGATAGCAGTTTCTTCAAATTATCCCACAGCAAAGGAGGAAAAACAGGGGCGAACTTTGTGCACTGGTGATTACCTGCCATACCTGGGCGAAAAACAAGTGTATACAGGCGTGTGCACTCCCTGCGCAAACGCCCGTCAGGTTGACGAGGCGAAATTTTTTCCGAATATGGCCATGGACGTCGAATCCCAATTGATCGACCCGGCCGCCGAGGCGAGTGTGTTCAACTTTTGATCGGCATCAGCATCAAGCCCGCGTTCCCGGGAAACGGCCTCGTAGCCCGGAAACGCGGCTTCCAACCCGTGATGTAGATTCAGGACATTTTGCAAAAGGCTCACTTATTTGTTGTTTCGGAGCCGCCGTTTGCAAAGTAGCGGTTGTAAGCGTTCAGGTAGGCGCGGGCGCTGGCTTCAATCACGTCCGGACTGGCGCCTATTCCGGAGTAGATGGTATCTCCTATCTGTACCCTTACCATAGCCTCACCCAGCGCGTCCCGGCCCATGGTGACCGCCTTCAAATCATAATCGCAAAGTTTGCCCGAAACACCGGTGATTCGCTCTATACAGTTGAAAGCAGCGTCAACCGGACCGTCCCCGGTGGCGGCGTCCGTAAGGAGTTGCCCGTCCCGTTCGAGACATACCGAGGCGAGGGGGGCCATTTTGTTTCCGCTCATTATCTGGATGCTGTGCATTTTATATGTCTCGGGCACCTTGGAAACCTCGATCTCGACGATTGATTGAAGGTCCTGAGTGGTAATTTCCTTCTTTCGGTCGGCGACATCGATGAAACGGCTGTAGATGCGCTCGAAGACCTCGGCATCGAGTGAAAAACCGAGTTCAGTGAGCCGGTGCTTGAGCGCGGCCCGCCCGGAACGGGCCGTGAGCACTATCGTGTCCTGTTTGACGCCCAGGTCTTCGGGTCTCATGATCTCGTAAGTAGTCCTGTCTTTGAGAATGCCGTCCTGGTGAATTCCCGAGGAATGAGAAAAAGCGTTGCTTCCGACTATCGCCTTGTTCGGCTGAACGGGGATGTTCATGATTCTGCTCACCATTCGGCTCGTGCGGTATATCTCGGTGGTGTTGATGTCTGTGGTGGCATGGTAGCTCTCAAAGCGTGTCTTGAGCACCATTACGATTTCTTCAAGAGACGCGTTTCCGGCCCGCTCGCCGATTCCATTAATCGTGCATTCCACCTGGTCCGCTCCATTGCGGACGGCAGCAATGCTGTTGGCTACCGCCAGGCCGAGGTCGTTGTGGCAATGAACGCTCAGCAGGATACGGTCCATGGATGGAACGGTCTCGCGAAGTCTGTGGATAAGGTGGCCGAATTCTTCGGGCAGGGCGTATCCGACCGTATCGGGAACATTGATCACAGCGGCCCCGGCCTGAATCGTAGCCTCGATAATGCGGCACAGGAACTCGAAATCAGTCCGCGACCCGTCTTCGGTGGAAAACTCGACCTCACCACACAGATTCCTTGATATCTGACCGCTGCCACAGCCATCTCCAGGGCGCTTTCACGGTCGCTCCGCAGTTTCTTCTGTATGTGGATGTCCGATGAGCCGAGGAAAACGTGAATCCGGGGCCTTTGCGCTTCACGCACAGACTCCCAGGCAATATCTATGTCCTCTTTAACCGCGCGGGCAAGGGCCGCGATCACAGGGCCTCGGACTTGTTGCGAAATTGCCCTGACCGCCTGGAGGTCACCGGGCGAAGAGCAGGGGAAACCACCTTCGATTACGTCAACATTGAGCTTTTCAAGCTGCTGAGCGATTTCGAGCTTTTGTTTCTTATTGAGTTTCGCCCCGGGGACCTGTTCCCCATCCCTGAGAGTCGTGTCGAAAATATGAATCTTTCTGCTCATCTTTTTCTCCTAGTGGTTTGCAGGCATTTTCAAAGAAATCAAAAAAGGTACATAAATGCAAAAAGGCCATGGGGAGAACCCATGGCCTTTAATCGTCAGTCAGTCTCATTTTGAGTCATAGAAAGAGCAAGGCGGTAGGTTCCCCGATCCGGCGCTGCGGACCTAGTAGTAGAGCTGGTAATAGGAACAGGGACAGGCGAGCGATCATTGTTGGTCTCCAAAAACGTATGTACATACGTTCGATTCCGGATATACTAATCCGAAATGGACAAGTCAAGACTGAATACAGTGCACAATGGCAAAACAGATCGCAATCTCGACGAGAAACAGGATTGTATAAAGCGCGTATCTCCCGACGGGGAAATCTTGGATTATGCGATTTGATGCCTTCATTTTGTCGTATGCTTGCTCAGTATCCATCCAAAAATCCTGCCTCATAAAGATAATATCGGCTTTCAGACCAATACGATTATCACTTAATGCCGCTTGCCTCAAATAACACCCGGCTATTATATTGGTCTTGACGAAAAGATCAAGCTTTTTTGAAATCGAGGTAGCTGCAACCAAAAGGACCTGCCATGCCTGTCTCGTCCGCCAGAGTCGGACTAGCTTTTGTCCCGGACGACGTCCTCCGGGTTATGAAAAAAATCCACGATGCCGGCTCCGATGTCTTCGTTGTTGGCGGCGCATTGCGGGATTTTCTGCTCGAAGTTGAGCCAAAGGATTGGGACCTTGCGACCAGCGCAAGCACCAGCGGAATCATTTCCCTTTTTCGAAGGGTTATCCCGGTAGGTATCCGGCACGGAACCGTTCAGGTTCATACGAGGACCCGCGACATTGAAGTCACCAGCTTTGATGGGCCGGGCGAGGCCGGGATACTGAAAGACCTCGGGCGGCGTGATTTTACAATTAATTCGCTGGCGCTCTCATACCCGCAGGGTATCCTCATAGATCCGTATGGGGGCCGCCAGGATTTGAAAGCCGGTCTGATCAGGGCGGTACGAAATCCTTTGGACAGATTTTCTGAAGACCCGCTGCGCATCGTGCGGGCCGCCAGGATTTGCGGACTTTTCGGCTTCCGTGTCGAAGGAGCTACTTTCGACGCAATGAAGCAAGGAGCTGTATGGCTTGAGAAGGTCTCAGGCGAGCGGATTCGTGATGAAATACTCAAGATGCTCACGGCTGAAAACATCTCCGTGGCTTTCGATCTGCTCAAAAAAAGCGGCGCCCTTGGCAGGTTGCTCCCCTGCCTTGCGGCTGGCGTAAATATCGAAATCAGCAGCGGATCGGCCGTAAGCGTCTTCGATCATACGCTTGCCTGTATCATAAATGCTCCCGGGAGAACACGCGTCAGACTTGCGGCTCTCTTTCACAAAGCGGCCCTTCAAACCGAAGAAGATGGCGGGCAGGGGGCTGATTTCAGGCACGAAAGCGCTCGAATCGCCATTGAGACGATGAAGAAGTGGAATATGTCGAACAGGGCCATCGCTGAAGTTTCCACTCTCGTCGGGCATCAGCTTACCCGGGAGGCCTTTTCCTGGAGCGAGGCGGGTATCAGGCGGTTCATCACCGCAACAGGTCCTGAACTTCTGGAGGATTTCATCGCGCTTGCTGAAGCCGAATTTCTCTGCGGTGGATTTGCCCAATGCGGAATTGAAGAAATAAAGCTGCTTCGATCCGGGATAAAGACGCAGCTCGGGCGGATTTCGGCTTTAAGCATACGGGAACTTGCCCTCAGCGGCCAGGATGTTATGAAAATCCTCGACCTCCCGCCGGGGCCCAAGGTGGGGAAAATATTGAATGATCTGTTCGATCTTGTCCAGGAAGATCCGGACCTCAATACTCGCGAAAGTCTATGCCGATTAGTCGAGGCGGAAAAAATCAGGTTGTAAGGCTGAAGACTGAAGGCTTTTAGTAGTAGCTTAGATCCAAAATTCGCGTTTTTTCTGGCAGAAAAAATTTTCTCCGCGCGCTCTCAGCCTTCTCTGCGGGCTTTCCAATTCCACCGCAGAGACGCAGAGATCGCTGAGAAAAACAAATTAAACTGACAAGTAGGGACAAAAATAAAAGAAATGAGCCCCAGCTCTTTGGCCCTTTGACAGCGGAATTTTAAAGTACTGGCCGATCGACAACTCCTAAAATCCGGTGATTTGCACGAGAGGCGAACCCTCACTCTGTTCGGGTTCCGCGTTAAACGTTCGAACCCACGTTAGAAGCTTATAGTTCGGCGTCCGATATTTTGTGAGGACGCACGGTCGATCTTGAGAGGTGACAGAGGTCGCTGAGAAAACGGTAACTTATGTTTGTCTGCTAGATTTCTTTCCTCTGCGCTCTCTGCGTCTCTCAAAATCGACTGTGGCCCCCCCGATCAAATCGTCGGATTGCGGCCGGGTTGTCGGGTCGCCGTCTCCGTCGCAGCCGGAGAACTCGGAGCGGTGGGCTTTGAATCTGCATGCGTGAAACAGCCAAAAGCTGCGGGGAGTGTTCCGCACCGGCGAGCGACTAGCGGCGCTGCTTGATCTTGCCGCGGTGCTTGCTATCGACGAATGCATCGGAAAACCGCAGCCGAACGAAGAAAAGAGAGGGTAGACGTGAGGGTTTTAGTAGCCGACGATGCGATCCTTTTCCGACGGCTGCTTTCAGATGTGCTGGGATCGCTTCCTGGTGTTGAAGTGGTGGAAGCGCAACCAACGGCGCGATGGCGGTCAAGAAAGTTCGCGAATTAAAGCCCGATCTTCTCACTCTGGACATGGAAATGCCGGAGATGGATGGACTCGCCGTGCTGGACGCGCTGCTTCGCAACGGTGAACCGAAGGTCGAGATCATTG
>CAVRZU010000204.1:0-5421 GCA_963725365.1 uncultured delta proteobacterium
AGAGGCCAATATCCTAGACCACTAGACGATGGGACCGTAGTAAACCCATGGCTGGGGGACTAGGATTCGAACCTAGGTAGGCAGATCCAGAGTCTGCAGTCCTGCCGCTGGACGATCCCCCAATGAGCAGTCAAAATAGCCAAGCATCGCCCTAAAGTCAAGGCGAAAGCCACGGCGAATCTATCCTGCGCGAAGTCCTCCTCATTTCCTCATCCTTTTTTCGAGCACCCGGGTGAGGTATGAGAGTGGATAAGTCAGAAGCAGGTACATCAAGGCCAGCGGCAGATAGGCTTCAAATGTTTTATAGGTAGTCGCGTTTACCACTTCGGATGCTTTGGTAAGCTCCCTGACCGAGATCACCGATAGAAGAGACGAGTCTTTGATAAGCGAGACAAACTGGCCCGTCACCGGCGGAATGATCCTCCTGAACGCCTGCGGAAAGATTACATACCTCAAGGTCTGCCACCTGGTAAGACCCGTTGAGAGCGCGGCCTCAGCCTGCCCCCGATCAATGGATTCAATTCCGGCTCGAACTATCTCCGTTATGTATGCACCCGAGAAAGCCGCCAGGACAACAATCCCAATCACTACGGGATTGTCATAATCGATCGCCGCGGCGATGCAGAAATAGAATATGTATATCTGGATAAGCAACGGAGTCCCGCGAAAAAATATGACATAGAGCCTGGCCGCTTCCCTTAAGAATGCATTCCCGGAGATTCGAGCGATTCCTCCCGCCAGGCCCAGCAGGTAGCCCAGGCAGATGGCGCCCGCAGAGATTACGAGGGTATAATAGATCCCTTGCAGGTAGAGCCTGCGGTATTCCCAGGGGATCCGCCAGTTCCATGAGTACTCCATCCGGCTGAGAAGCAGGTATAAACCCAGAGTCGAGCCGGCCAGAATTGCGGCGCAGGCAAAAACGTTCACCTTATCCCGAGCGCTGCTGAAGATCGCTGAAGTACTTCCCTCGGAGGTCTTCATACCTTCCATCTGCCTTTATAGTTTCCAGTAAAAGGTTTAACCAGTTAAGAAAGTCGAAGTCTCCGTTTCTTATGGCGATAGCATAAGGTTCGTAGGTGAAAGGTTTGAGAATAGCATGAGTGGTTTCCTTATTTAAAGCGTAGTGTCTAATAATCGACACCTCATCATAGATAAAAGCGTCAGCCCGGCCGGAAACCACCTCCAGTACGCACTCGGTTTCTTCCTTGAACCGTTTCACCCGGGCTTTGGGGAAAAGCCTCGCAGTGACGATATCGCCGGTCGTGCCCAATTTTACAGCCAGTATTCGGTTCTCAGCGTTCAACTGAGCTGTTTCGGAAACCTCCGGGGCTCGTTTGTTGCTGATAAGAGCACATAACCCGGTCTTGAAGTATGGCTGAGTAAATGACACGGTTCTTGCGCGCGCCGGCGTCCGGGTCATCCCGGAAATTATCATATCTATCTTACCAGCCTGGAGAGCCGGAATCAGGCCGCTGAACTCCATGTCTTTTATCTCTATTTCGACGCCAAGCTCCATGGCGGCAATCTTTGCCAGTTCAACGTCGAATCCGATAGGCCGGCCATCGGTATCCACATATTCGAACGGGAAAAATTTGACTTCCATTCCAACTACCAGCTTGTTGCGCTTAATTACCCGGTTGAGGGCGCTCGCTTCGTATATTTCGAAATCAGTCACCCCGAAACTGCACAAGTCCGGCAGCAGGAAGAAAATAAGGACAACAATAAGACTTATTTTAAACCGCACTTGCGTTTCCTATGCTTTCTTCTTCAGCAGACTGTAGGCGGAGTTTATCTGTTTTGTTTTCTCTTCGGCAGCTTTGACCAGCTCAGGCGGATAATTCACAAATTTATCCGGGTGATATTTTTTGACGGCATCCAGGTAGGCTTTCCTGATTTCCTCGGGTTTTGCTCCCTGGTCCAGGTTCAGGGCTTCGAGGTTTCTTCCCATGTTCGGGTCCCCGGGAGTTTTCGCCTCATGCTTATCCGGCTCTTGCTGCAGTTGCTTTTTTTGCCCCGTGCTCGCTCTGAATTTTTCATAAGCCTCTTTGGAAATGCTCACCTGATCTTTTACACGATAAGGAGCCGCCCTCACATTTTTTTGAGTATCTGGGCCGATATAATAATTAATTTCGGCAATTCTGAGTCGGATCGGCTCCGTCATTGTTTATCAATCCCTCCTGATATAGCTTATAAGAAGGTGAATGCAGAGCACAAGGGTCATTTTACGGGGGAGGAATAGGGTATCGAGTCTACCCAATCGTTAAATTTCTATATAGGATTTATCTTCTTGCATGATTCAACAGTGATAATCTGATAAAATGTAGACTATAATGTCTACGATTGAATTTCCCTTTGGAGGTTGGATTAATGGCTACTATAATGCCGGAAGGCGACGCGCTTCGCAAGGCCGTAAAATGGATTTCAGCCGAACTCGACCATGACCCGCAACAGCCTGTTCAGAAACTCATCAATGACTCTGTAACCCGATTCGACCTCTCGCCGAAGGACACCGAGTTTCTTATCTCTTTTTACAAAAAGGGAGGAAGCGGCACTTCGAAGGCCAATTGATTTATACTAAAGACCCGCCTGCACCAGGTCGTGCAAACGTATTATTCCGATCACCTTATTGTCGCCGTCCAGGACCGGAAGCACCGATATCTGTGAGGGACGGTTTTCCATCAGGTTGAGGGCTTCGGCCGCCATTCTGCTTTCATGAATAACGACTGGATTTTTGGTCATCACTTTATCGATTTCGATGTTCAGCAGGTTTTCGTGCTGTAGTACAGCCCGGCGCAGGTCCCCGTCGGTAAAAATCCCCAGTAAACCGCCGAGCGAAGAAACAACGAGGACCGCTCCCATTGCCTTTCCGGTCAACGCCACAAGCGCATCCCGCATGAGCGTTCCACTCATTACCAAGCGGCAGATCATCTCCCGAATGCATAAGGTCCTTGACCCTGAACAGCAAACGCCTGCCTAAAGCGCCCGAGGGATGCAGTCTGCTGAAATCATCCGAGGAAAACCCCTTTTGAGTCAGAAGACACCCCGCCAGCGCGTCTCCCAGGACCATCGCGACAGTGGTGCTGCTGGTGGGGGCAAGATTGAGGGGGCATGCTTCGGACTCTACAGATGCATCCAGGCAGATATCACAATCCCTGGCAAGAGTGGAATTCGCTCTTCCAACCATAGCTATAGTTTTGAGGCCCAGCCGCTTGAATATTTGAAGGAACTGAAGCACCTCGAGCGGTTTCACCGCTGTTGCTGAGAAACAGGCCAAGGTCTCCGCGCTGTATTATCCCCAGGTCTCCGTGCAATGCTTCGACCGGGTGAATGAAAATCGACGGTGTGCCGGTGCTGGAAAGGGTCGCCGAAATCTTGCCGGCGATAATTCCCGACTTCCCCAACCCGGTTGCAATCACTTTCCCCCGATCTCGGCTCAGGCACAAGACCGCCTGTTCAAATTCGGGACCGATTCGATCATGAAGGGATTCAAGGGCGGATATCTCCTTGCGGATCAAATCTTTTGCAAGGCTGAGACATGAAATCATATCTTCTTCCCGGAAATCAATTTCTTGAATTCAGGTAGTTTCTCAAACTGAATTGTGCGTTGTTTATCTTCAGTTTCTTTCGGATATTTTTCCGATGGGTGCGCACTGTGCTCTCCGCCATATGCAACTGTTTTGCTATCCCTTCAGTTGTTACGCCATTTTTGATAAGGGAGGCAATCCGTAGTTCGGTGAATGAAAGACTCATTGCAACACGGGAGTCCATGCAAACCCTGAAGTCAGGTCTTCAATCTGCTTGGTCAGCATATCAGTTGGATTTCATAATTGTGCAGGGCCGGATCGTTTTTGAGCTTCACGACTATAGGTATTATGAGATTTCTTAGCTTCAAGGCGATCCGCTTCTCATTTCCTCTCTCTCACGTTCGATATTTTGAGCAAAAATCGACAATGCCCTGTTGGTGTCCAGAAGCTGAGTGTTCAAATTTTCAAGTCTCTGCTGTTGAGCCAACAGCTCTGAGCGGCTCTTTCCGATGTCATCGATCAACCACTTCGATTCCTCTCAGCTTTCGAGGGCCGTTAAGCGCCCTCAATATCGAATGATACAACAGCTCATTTTGAAATGGCTTCTCCAGCAAGTCGAAGGCGCCGGCTTTGAGTGCCCGTATGGCGCTATCCTTATCGGCGAATCCCGTTATGACAATGATATTGACATCGCCGCCAAATTGCGGGATCAGGTCCAGGCCTGTATGCCGTCCAACATGAAAAGTCAAGCAATACTATATCGCACTTATTGCTTTCCCTGATACTATCAAGTGCGGCTTCGGGCTGGGTAAAGCCTTCCGCGCAAAGGCCCCAACTGCGAATTGTCTCCGGTGAGAGTCTCGCAAACCAGCTGGTCGTCGTCCACCATTGTGGCCCTGGAATTCTTGAAAGCTTCCATAATGTCTACTTTCAGTAAAGTCCTCAGCGCGTATTGCAACAAAGCGTCGGTTTTAGCCGCTGCCCCAGCGGAGGCGGCCTTCCCGAAGCCTTTCGACCTCGAGATATTCGGCGGCGCCTGTTTGTCCGGATAACGTGATCGTTAAAATGAGGCGAACCGTTGCTGCGGCCACGGAAACCGCGATCGGGCGGGCTGAACAGTTGTTTGACCACGGACCTGTTCCACAAAGTTGGGAAAAGCATCCAACCATCCTCCTCGGGTATGTTCATTACCAGAAAACGGAACTAAGCGCAATAAATTCGCTATTTAGTACAAAATACGATATGATCCTGACAATATTATTAATCGGCAATTATGCGTAAATTGTTTAATCATTTATTTACGCTGAGCCGATTCATATGGAAACGGTTTCGGCTAACGGCCGCTAGGGCTTCATGACTACTTATAAAGACGGTGTAGAACCGAAAATGGCGAGAGTGCTTTTTGTCGAATATGACCACACTTGGCAGCATGTTGCCTCGGAAGGCCTGATCGCCCACAAGGTGGAATTCTGTCCCGCTTTGAATGAGGCTTACAAACGACTGGAAAAAGAAGCATTCGATGCAATAGTGGTGAGCATCGAATCGAACCATGACGACAATATACGCACCTTGAAAGAGAAACTTCCTCCCCATACCCCTGTCCTGGTCACCAGTGAGCAGGCAAAAACCGAGACTGTGGTCCAGGCAATCAGGGCGGGCGCCTTTGATTTCATTGTCAAACCTTATACCCCCACAAGGATCAGAATTGCAGTCGAGCAGGCCGTCGAAAATCGGGCCTTAAGAAACGAAATCGATTACCTGAGACGTACTCAAGATTTAACTTACGACTTTGACAGGATAATCGCTGCAAGCCCCTCGATGATTAAAGTCATCTCCACTTTGACCAGAATTGCCGATTCCGAAGCCACTATCCTCATAACGGGGGAGACCGGAACCG
>CAVRZU010000205.1:0-23373 GCA_963725365.1 uncultured delta proteobacterium
TCTCTTGATCTCGCAATTGGTGAGGGTGGGCTTGTAATGCCATCGCGTTGGCCTCGTTGGAGCAAACGGTCAATCGCGTCGCACTGCCGCCGCAAATTCTCACCAGGTTGCAAGACGTTCTGGGGCGGATGGCGGACCGGGAAGCCGGCGGCGAGAGTTTTAACCGTGCCTTTGTGGGCCATATGGTGGATGGGATGGTCTATTTCGAGATGTCTCCGGAGAAATTCAAGAAGACCTTTGAAGACCTTGGAACCAATCTTCCCAACGACACAAATGGATTGATTCCCAGTTTGCGGAAGTACGATCTGAAGAATATCAAAGCCGACCGCCAATTTTACGTGGCCAGTTGCGAGCCATTGTTCGCTGCCCGCAGAGAGCCGTTCCCTTCGCGCTTAAAGGCAGTGGATATTATGGGTCCTCGGGCCGAGGAGGCTAAGGCCAAGAAATTCCTGATCACCATGCTCATGATGCCTGCTGTTGGCGGAGCAACGTCGAGGGAGGCGCAAGACTTGGCGCACCTGCGCTTGGCGCAGACCGCCGTCGCCCTGGAACAATTCCGGGCCGCTGGTGGAAACCGTTATCCCGACAATTTGGCCGAACTGTCCCCCAAGTTCCTGGCTGCCGTGCCGGGGAGGACCCTTTTGACGGCCAACCCTTGCGCTACGCCAAATCCGGCAACGGTTATACACTCCACAGCATCGGCCCTCCCGGCGCCAACGAGGCCACCCTCAAGGGCTTGACCTTCACGGTCTTCGATCCTCCCAAGCCCGCCTCCGCCGCGCCATGAGGCGTCCTCAGAACACCGATGGTAGTGCGGATAAAATGGCCGCGCAGGATTGAAGGGTGAGACCGGAGCGCCGATTTCCAAATCGGCTTTCACCGCCCAATCACAGTTTAAGCCGATTAAAAATCGGCGCTCCGTCTCAGTTCCAATTCCGGCGTCTGCGGTGTTCTGAAATTCAGTGCGGCTGCATCTGCTCCATTTGCTCTTTGATGAGGTTGCGCATCAATTGGGCTTCAGCGGGGGAAATGCCGCTCTTGCGCAGATCAACGGAAAAGGCGGTCAGCCAGATGTCGCCGGCGGGGCGATAATGAAGATCGTCCGTGAGGCGTTTTTCCAGGTCGTCCATGTGGCCGGCGCCATAAAACACCGCGACGGAGCCGGAGCGCGGGAATTTTTTTCAGTTCCGCCTTCAGATCGGCCAGCAGATTCTGGTTGCGCGCTCGGATGAGGACCTGGATCAGTTCGCTTCCAATCCGGCGGCAAGCCTTGCATATCGGACAAATCGCCCTTGAGCCGTCCGATGGCTTCGATCAAGGTCAGCTTCGCCACCGCCTGGAGTTTGGGACTGGTGGCGATGAATTGCATCCCCACCTTGAACAGCGAGCCGAGAAACGAACTCCCGTCCATGATTTGCAGGAGAACATCGAAAGGGGCGTTGCCCGCGCCTTTTTGACCGGGCGCGGCGGGCGGGCGGCCGCCGGCCATGATGCGCTGGATTTGCAGCAATCGAAAGGTCGCTGTTCAGGAAATTGGCGCGGTCGTAGTCAATCGCGTCCAGTTGAAAGACCAGGCCGAGGGAGCGGGCGAGCGTGGATTGCATCGAGTAACCGGCGTTCGTTCCCGTTTGCGGCGTCGCGGGCGCGGGCGCATTGGAGGAGGCCGCGGTTGCATCGTGAACATGACGCGGGTGGGCATTGGCATTGATCCCTTCGTAAAGGACGACCGTTTGGGCGTCGAGAAAACGCTGCAGCGCGCGGTAATAATCTGGTTCGCCCACGTGCATGACGCCCACCAGCCAGATGGCCGGGCCCGCGATGCTGCGCGGGGACGAACTTGCGCAAGGCGATTTGCAATTGGACGGTATTGGTGTCCGGGTTGGCAATGCGGGTATAGGGCTGTGGCGGCGGGGCGGCGGCGGCCTGGGAGGGCGCGGGACAACCCGCCAGCGCCAGCGTCAGCGCGCCAAGAATGATAAAAGCCGGATTCCGCATCATCATGGCGGGGCGCTGGCGGCCTCAAGGTTGAAGCGGGTGCCCGGACCAATTTGCACCTGGCCGGTCACGCGCCAAAGCTGGGCCGGTGACGCGGCGTTTTGCGCGTTTTGGATGTTGCCGTTATTGCCGCTGTTGTTCTGGCGAAGCGCCTTCATTTGGCCGGTCGGGGGCTGCGCCGCCGCCGCCGCCAGCGCGTTTTGCGCTGCCGCTTTCCCGACGGGCGGCGCCTGGGATTGATTGGAGAAATTCCCGCCGGCGACCAAGCCGCCCGTTGGCAGCGGCGCATTGATGCAATTCCCGGTGATGGTGACGCTCTGGTTGAGCTTGCGGTTCAAACCAACGACTTGAAAGGCGAAGCCGCTCCCGCCGCCGGCCTGTTGCGCCGCGGCCGATTTTGAGGCGTTCGTGCTGGGGGTGAAGCCCGATTGAGCTGGGCGGGAACGGCGGATAAAGCGTTGGCCTGCGCCTTGGTCGGCCCGCCGACCAGAACCCCGGCATCCTGGGCGGCCCGCCGCTCTGCCTGGCTGGCCGCCTTTGCGGCTTCCTGTGGCGCGATTTGATTTTGCATGGCGACCCGCTGTTCCGCCGGTTCGCCCGCTTGCGCCGGGTTGGGCGTCTCTGCATTCACCACCGTGCCCTCATAGACCGAGCCGTCCGCGTCCACGATGCGAACCTGCTCTCCGGCCCGCTCGATCTGAAACGAAGTCAGGATGACGCTCCCAGTCGCGACATAATTTGCGAGGATCGGCTCGTCTGTTCGAACCATGTGTTGGACGAAGGAGAGGGAGGAGGGGGAATTGGCGGTGGCGGATGGAGGATGGAGGATGGAGGATGGAGATTGGAACTGTCCGGCGGCCCTGTTTTGTCCGGATGCCGCCGGGAGAACGGAAGCAAATTGCGAATCCGAAGTTGGGGCAGCCATGCGCACAATGCCGCCCCCGAAGCCGCCACCACCGCCGCCACCGCGACCGCCGCGACCGCCGCGACCGCCGCCGACACCCTCGGAGCTGAACGTCCCGTTGACGGGGAGATCACTGGCGGCCGCCAGTGCCGGCGCTGCGTTGGGTTGGTCAACCTTTCTCATGGCGCTGCCGTCGGACAACGAACGCGGCTGCTCCATTGCCAGCGCATCGTTCGTGACCGGCGCGGGAGGCGCCGGCGCGGCAGGGGCTTGCGCCCCGGTCTCGATGGCCGCCAAGCGGGCGGCCGGCGTCGCAGGCGCTGGCGCGGCGGGGGCTGGTGCCCGCACTGCGGCCGACTTGTCAGCCGAAATAGTTTCTGTATTGCTTGTCCATGTTTCCGCTCTCGCAAATTGCCGGTTCGAGCCGGCCCGCGGCAGGTCATTCCGAAACAGGGAAGATCACCAGCGCGGCAACCGCTCCACCCAGGGCCAGCCGCAGCCACCCGGCCAGGGACCCGGCGGATGTATGTAAGTTCACAAGTACGGGCTTGTTTGTCGCCTGCGAGAATCCATCGGCCATCGCGACAGCCGACGCTTCCTGAAGACCGAGCACATATTGAAAATCTTCGGGAAAATTCTTCAGAAACGGCTGTTCGGTGGATCCCAGGTTTCCGAATATGGTCGTCAATCCGAGCCTGCGCAGAAGGTTGTACGTCGTGTCGTGTACGGTTTGAATATCTTGGGAATGCCCAGTCGAAGGCTCTGAGATTTTCTTTTTTGCTTCTCTCATCGGATATATTCCTTTCATTTCATGATTATTTCCTTTTCACACGACTATTGAATTAACCGGTTTCTTTCTCATTCTCCTTTCCCTATGTGTGCATCAGGACTCCAAAAGGAAGACGATTTTCCCCTTGGCGGCTCCTGTTGCCACTTGTTCGTAGCCCCCGATCAATTCGTCCAGAGAGCAGGTCCGGGCGATTTCAGGAGGGGTTAACCGACCGTCCTCAAAACCGGGCCGAAGACTTTCCAGAATATCGCCACAAGCAACTATATCCAGCTTCGCCGTATCGACCCCGAACAGGGTGAGCTGCCGATGATAAAAGTCCAGCAGATCGAAACAGACCCTTCTGTCGCCAACCGACGTGATGTTCACCTGCCGGCCGCCTACTCCCAGCGAATTGAGAGATGCTTCAAAGAGCGGTCTGCCCACGCAGTCAAAGATGACGTCCACACCTTTGCCGCCGGTAAATTCCTTAGTACGATTCACTATGTCGTCAGACTCACTGCTCAGCGCTAGATCGAGTCCCGACTGCTTCGCGCGTTCCGGGTCCATTTGCTTTCGATCTACGCCTATTACGCGGACTGACTTCAGTTTTGCGATCTTTACGACGGAACTGCCGACGCCCCCGGTTGCGCCGGTCACAAGAAGCGTTTCACCATCTTTCAGCCCCGCTCTTTCGACCAACCCCAGGTAGGCGGTGATGAAGTTAATGCCCACGCTGGCGGCCTCGGACATGGATAGTGACTTCGGCTTTGGCCGTGCTGCTTTCTTTGGGATCACGATATATTCGGTATGACTCCCGTCTCGGGTAAAGCCGATATCCCCTCCGGCCGCCCAAATTTCTTGTCCAATCATATCCTTGTCTCCGGCGGTGATGACGCCCGCAAAATCCCGCCCGGGAATCCTTGGCAGGGTGGTTTTACCGAATTTCCCCTGGACGTTTTTAACATCGCTTGGATTGAGCGAAGCAGCGTAAACCTTTACCAGGACCTCTTCAGGTCCCGGTAAAGGTTCGGGAACCTCTTCAATTCGCAGGACTTCAACAGGATCGCCAAATTTGTAGAACCGCAGGGCTTTCATCGATCAGGGTCCTCTTATGCCGCCTTGGCGATGGATTCCTCTCGGACCCGGCGCCACAGGATCTCGCGATTGGTCCCATCAACAGGCTTTAACGACATCAAGTCCCCATCGAACTTATATCTTCTTTCGAGAACCCCGGCGTGTTCGCCTGGAAAGAGTTGCCCCTCGACGAAATGCCGGACAACCTGCTTTTCCGTGTCGACTTCATATCTGCCGAAGTAAGCCAGATAATCGTGTTTGAGGTCTGAAAGATCTCGGGCCTCTCTTCTTGATTTTCTGCTAATCTGCACCGCCATAATTCCAGTATCGCTGTAATAGATATACCCAATGGCGTCTTCTCCAAACGGATACTCCTTGTTCCCTGACGTGAGATCGATGGAATGCACCAGTCTCCATGCTCCTACGATCATTTTAGTGATATCCATGATGGCCCCCTTCTGCCGGGACCGGCGCTTTCGGCATTGTCGATTCACCACGCTTAAGAGGAAAATCGATATTCAGCCGAAAATGGTCCCCTTCTTCTTTGAAATCACCGATCATGTTAGCGCTCGCCGTGAAAACGACATCTTCATAGATCATTGGGTCCCCTTTTACGAATATCTGGGTAATTAGCGTCTCGTGACCAGGGGATGTGACAATGAAGTGAATGTGCGCGGGTCTCATGGGCGGTCTTTTGGCAGCCGTAAGCAACTCACCCACTGGGCCGTCGGTCGGGACGGGGTATGCAGTCGGCATGAGGGCGATAATCTCGAATGTACCGTTCTCGTCCGTCTTGAAACGGCCCCTCAGATTATAGTCAGGTTGATTTTCATCCTGGTTCTCATAGAAACCGTTTGTCGCTGCCTGCCATATGTCAAGAATCGCCCCAGCGATCGGGGTATTATTCTCATAATCCAAAACTTTTCCAAATATCCGGACGCGTTTGCCGGCAGTGTCGTCACTTGCGATCGAACTCCCTCTTTCCCGGAAGGGTGCGCCGTCGCGATAGAACGGCCCAAGCAGGGCAAAACCAACCGGCTGATTCTGCGACTGATGATTGAGCGTTTCAATGAGCTGACTCACCCCCACAACATCAGCAAACAAGATGAATTCGTTTCTCTCAGGGCTCGTCATATCGGCCATTCTCTTCATAAAGTCCCACGCAAACTCATATTCCTGGTCGGTGATCTTTGTTTCAACCAGGTACTCGTGCAGGTGTTTGATAAGGTTTGTAACGATATACTTCAGTCTGGGGTTTTCTATACTCGAGTAATCATTCACGACTCTCTCTGTGAAGCCTGCATAGTCCGGCTTCAGTGGAACGCGACCTTTTAAGGGATGCCGCTCTGTTGATGCGATGTTTTCCATTTGACACTTCTCCTTTTCCAATGCCTTAAGCGGCACGGTCGTACATTTTTCCGATATGATGGTATCCACCGTAGTTTTTTACCGGCGACCAAGCCGGACTCACAGGGAGAGATGGCGGGGCGAGGGCGGCAAATTCACCCGAACCATGAACAATCTTTCCGCCGACGAGGGTAAGAACGGATTCGAGGTGCTTTATCCGTTCTTCGGGAACGGCAAAATAATCATCGGATAGAGCGGTGATATCCGCCAGCTTGCCAACTTCGATTGACCCTTTCTTTTCTTCCTCACTCGATAACCAAGCGCTGCCCATTGTATAAAGCCGGAGAGCTTCCAGCCGGTCCAACCGATTTTCAGATGGATAGAGCTGCACGCTTCCAACCGTCCTTCCCGTCACAAGCCAATAGATACTTACCCATGGATTATAGCTGGCGACTCTTGTTGCATCGGTTCCAGCCCCCAAAGGGACCTCCATTTCCAGAATCCGCTTAATGGGGGGTGAGCGCCGAGCCGCTTGTGACCCATATCGTTTAATGAAATATTCTCCCTGAAATGCCATGCGGTCTTGAATGGCAATCCCGCCCCTTAGAGCCTTGACTCTTTCGATATTCCGATCACTTATGGTTTCGGCATGATCGAAAAACCATCGCAGACCCTGGAATGGGACTTCACGGTCGATTTGCTCGAATACATCAAGAAACCGCGAGATCGACTCGTCGTAGGTAGCATGGAGCCTGAAAGGCCACCGGTTTTCAACCAGAAGCCTTACAACGGCCTTTAGTTCATCGTCCATCACGGAGGGAAGATTTGGCCTGGGCTCCAGGAAATCCTCAAAATCTGCACCCGAGAATACGAGCATCTCACCGGCTCCGTTCATCCTGAAAAAGTCATCGCCCTTACCGGGGCTGGTCATCGAGGTCCAGCGTTTGAAGTCATCGAACTCACCTTTAGGGCGCTGAGTGAACAGGTTATAAGCAAAGCGAAGGGTGAGCTCCCCTCTCCTCGCCAACTCCTCGACGACTTTGTAGTCCTCGGGATAGTTCTGAAAACCCCCTCCCGCATCGATTACGCTGGTTACGCCGAGCCGGTTTAGCTCCCGCATGAAGAGGCGCGTCGAATTGAGCTGGTCCTCATAGGAGAGCTTCGGGCCTTTGGCAAGACTAGCGTAGAGAATGTTTGCATTCGGGCGCGCGATTAGAAGCCCCGTGGGATTTCCAGTCCTGTCCCGCTGGATTTCACCGCCGGGAAAGTCTGGAGTCTCCTTCGTGTATCCAAGGGCGCGCAGGGCTGCCTGATTTAGAAAAGCCCGGTCATAAAGATGGAGTATGAAAATCGGGGTCTCTGGAGCCGCATCGTTGATCTCATCCAGGGTGGGCATGCGCCGTTCTGCGAATTGAAACTCAGACCATCCCCCGATTACCCGGACCCATTGGGGCGGGGGCGTTCGCCTGGCCTGCTCTCGCAACATTCTCATTGCGTCTGCCAGAGAAGGAACGCCGTCCCAGCGAAGTTCCATGTTGTAGTTCAGCCCCTCACGGATCACGTGGATGTGCGAGTCATTCAACCCCGGAATTACCGTGTGTCCTTTGAGGTCAACTACTCGTGTTCCGTCTCCTTTTATGGCCATGACTTCGGCTTCAGATCCGACAGCCTCGAAACGCCCGTCTTTTACGGCAACAGCGGACGCATCAGGTTTGCTTTTGCCGAGCGTCGCGATGCGGCCGTTTACTAGAATAAGTTCCGCATTCATTTTTTGCCTTTCCGTGCTGCTGCATAAACCCAACCCTGCAACCAAGCCGGAAGACCGGTAGACAGTATCAAATCTTTTCCGCCGGTCTTCTGCATGGGGAATGGATTTTTAGCAGTTCCATTTTTCGTTGATGGGCCATCAGGCCGCTTTTTTCTCTTCGCCTTCATGTGCTCCAAACATCACTTTCGCATAGCCGATCCCAATACCATATGCGCCGCCATGTTCCTTGGCGACATTCATCACGGCTTCGTAAGTATTCGTGCGAGCCCAATCACGCTGCCACTCAAGTAGCACCTGAATCCATGTCATAGGTTCGGCCCCGGCCTGGATCATCCTTTCGATGGCTCTCTCGTGGGCTTCAAGAGTCACTCCGCCTGAAGCATCGGTCACGATGTAAGCCTCATAGCCGTCGTCAATGGCCGAGAGCGCCATGGTTCCAAGGCAAACCTCCGTCCAAAGAGCGGCCACGACAAGTTTCTTGCGCCCGATTTTCTTGACCGCCGCGACAAAGTTCTTATCCTCCCAAGCGTTCATGGTAGTTCGATCAATGGGCCTTTGATTCGGAAAAACCGCCTGAACGGGCGGAAAAATTGGGCCGCTGAATGTCTCGGATGCAACGGTAGTCAAAATGGTTGGCACACCAAAGACCTTTGCGGATTTTGCAAGTCCGGTGACGTTATTTACGAGCGTCTGGCCATCGATGGAGCGGGTCGCAAAAGCCATCTGGGGCTGATGGTCGATCAAAATAAGTACGGAATTGTCAGGGGTTATCAGGCGGGGGCTTGCCCCGCCGTTTTGACTGGAAGTCATTGTTTTACTCCTTTGGGTTGAGTCTCCAACATATTGAAAGAACAGGGCTTTTCGCCCAGTCGCTCATGCTCTTTGGTGATTAAATTCTCATCCTTAAGAAGGACGATAGACCCAGGGTTTTCCTTACCGGCATTTATCTTCTTCACTGTGTTCATACTCATTCGAAAGCTTAGTCGGGATTTTCCCTTATAAATAAACGCTAATTACTACGATCTCGCCCGCAACCCATTGAGAACTTAGCTTTTTTAAATGGACCAAGTGGGATTTGAATTTGCGGGAAGCTGCCTCGCTTTCTAAAAATTTCACCACGGCCATTTTTTGAAATTTGTCGGGAATTTTCGCAGGAGTTGATGTGCTTGAACTCTTTCAATGGGCTTGAAGCCCAGCCGGATATTTTTTCTTGACCCGTTATAGAGGAGGAAAATTATGGTGGATATCCAACAATATTTCCTTAGCAATGTTTTCACCCGGTCTGTGGCAGTCGAGCTTGCTATTGGTGTGATCGCTTTCGTGCTGGCCCATGAGGCTACCGGGGCGGTTCGCTCGTGGTTTGGACAACAAATGGCGTTGTCCACCTTGAGCGAGGGATGTTCTGAACTTCAGAAAATCAGAACTTTTCTCAAGATCATTCGCCCATTGCTGTCCGTTCTTTTCCTTGGAGTCGCTCTTCGACTCGCTCAACACTTCAACTGGCCCTCAGATTGCCTCGGTCTCATGTTAGCGGTGGCATTCGGCGTGTTTCTCACCCGATTTCTCGCTAACCCGGTGAAAAATCGTTATTGGGCCGGAATCCTTACGGCTACAATCTGGATCTGGATCACACTGCGTGCCTTCCATTTCCTTGACATTTGGGTCAATCTTCTGAGCAGCATGGATTTCACAATAGGCGGTGTGCATGTTTCGATGCTGACTTTTGCACGGGCATTTTTCTTCTCGCTGGTCCTCTACTGGCTTTCAAAAAACCTGCAACTGATTTTCCGTATATGGCTGCAAACCGGATCAAACCTCCCTCTGGCAACCCAAGCCCTGCTCAATAAGCTCAGTATTGCTCTCCTGTTCTTCACCTCGGTAATCCTCATTCTCCATTACATGCAGATCGACCTGACGCTCTTCGCTCTCTTTAGTGGAGCTCTTGCTCTGGGAATCGGCATAAGCCTGCAGAAAATATTCTCCAACCTGGTCAGCGGTTTCATGATCCTGGCCGACAAATCGATCAAGCCCGGCGATGTGATTCAATTGGGAAACACCTACGGCTGGGTCAATTTTTTGGGCAGTCTCTATGTCTCGGTAGTTACCCGAAGCGGCATCGAGCATCTTGTACCCAATGAAAATTTGATCACGGGTGAGGTAATCAATTGGTCCTACAGCAATAATCTGGTCAGATTGGATGTCCCGGTGGGAATTTCTTACGATTCGGATTTGGAGGCAGCCATGAAGCTGATGCTGGAAGCGGCTGCGGACACAAAGAGGGTGTTGCTGGAACCCCAACCCGCCAGTCTGTTAACAGGTTTCGGGGAAAGTGCAGTTAATTTTGAGTTGAGGGTTTGGATAAACGATCCGCAAAATGGCATTGCGGCGGTCAGGAGCGAGCTTCTCATGGGAGTATGGCGGCGATTCAAAGAAAGGGGTATCGAGCTGCCATATCCTCAGAGGGTTTTACACCATAAATCCATACATGGGGTTCGAATTGTGACGGAACAAAGGGCTGAGGACGCCGGTCAAAGAAGCTGTATTGGAAACAATTGTCCCCGGGAGATCAATTGAGAAAATCGATGATCGCAGGGATTACTGTATTCGGCAGATTAGAGGGACAAGGCCGTTTCCCGGTGTTTTGCTTGAAATCTTAAGATCGTTGACGACCTCCACACAGCCCCTTACCATAAAAAGCATGACAAGAAACTTCACCTCACTTTGGTGGCAACCGACGCAGCCAAAGAGCTGAAGTGCAGGGCAGCCGGCTAACGGCAAAGGAGAGTTCGATGAAAGCGGATACCGCGCCGCAAGTTCTGCCAATGGACCAGTACAACAGCGTTTTGGTAGCGAACCTGCATCCACCTGAATGGAGGAACCCGGAACCCTCCGGCCGCTATGATCTGGTAGTCATTGGAGCCGGCACCGCCGGACTCGTAACGGCGGCAGGTGCAGCAGGGCTGGGCGCAAGGGTCGCTCTCGTAGAAAAATACCTCTTTGGCGGCGATTGCCTTAACGTAGGATGCGTTCCATCCAAATGCATCATTCGCTCCTCACGTGCCGCTAGCGAGATATCCGTGCTGCCGCCGGATTTGGCGTCAACCTGACCGATACGGTTGAAGTGAATTTCCCCGCTGTTATGGAGCGCATGAGACGACTACGGTCGGGAATGAGCCACCACGATTCGGTCAAACGTTTTCAGGGTCTGGGAGTGGACGTGTTTCTGGGGGAGGCTCAATTCACCGGACCGGATTCTGTGGTTGTGGGAGACAAAACTCTTCACTTCACCAGGGCTGCAATCGCCACAGGAGCACGAGCGGTAGAACTGCCGATCGAAGGCCTGAAAGAGGCGGGATACCTCACTAATGAAACGGTTTTTTCTCTGACGGAGCGGCCCGGACGCCTTGCCGTCATCGGAGGCGGCCCGCTTGGATCCGAACTGGCCCAGGCCTTCCAACGGCTGGGATCGCAAGTGTTCATTTTTCAGGGGCCTGACCATCTCTTAAATCGCGAAGATGAAGACGCAGCCGAAATACTCCAGAGGACTTTTCTCAGGGAAGGGATTGAACTCATTCTCAACACCCGTCCCACAAAAGTAACTCCCACCCAGCAGGGAAAGCTGATCACCTACGAGCGAGACGGTCAATTAGAGAGTTTGATTGTGGATGAAATTCTCCTTGGCGTTGGGCGGGCCCCTAATGTCGAGGGGCTCAATCTTGAGGCTGCAGGGGTCGAATACGACAGGAAAGACGGGGTCAAAGTGAATGATTTTCTCCAAACGACAAACCCTCGGATCTATGCTGCCGGAGACATCTGCCTTCAGTATAAATTCACTCACATGGCCGACGCCACCGCTCGCATTGTGATTCAGAACGCACTCTTTATGGGGAGGAAGAAACTGAGCACACTTCACATTCCCTGGTGCACCTACACCGATCCGGAAATCGCTCATGTCGGGATGTATGAAAGAGACGCTCAGGAAAGAGGCATTCCTTTGGACACCTTCATCAGACCCATGAAGGAAGTGGATAGGGCTATTACGGACGGGGAGGAAGAGGGATTTGTGAAGGTGCACGTGAAACGCGGCACCGACAAGATCCTTGGGGCCACCATTGTGGCCCGTCATGCAGGTGATATGATCAGTGAAATCAGTCTTGCCATGGTGGGAGGACTTGGCCTCAAGACCATGGCCAACGTGATCCACCCTTATCCGACTCAGGCTGAGGCCATCCGGCAGGTGGCCGATGAGTACAACCGTACTCGATTGACTCCATTCGCAAAGTCAGTTCTACGATTGTGGCTTGCCGGGAGACGGTGGAATTTTATGGAGAAGCTAAAAAATATTGGGCACGGGCCCGCTAAGAGGCCCCAAGGCTTAGAGGCTTAGTTGCATGGAATCTCACGAAAAACAAATGGGAGCAGAGATAAAGGCGGCCGCGTTGGTTCTTTTCGTAATCACGGCCGTGGTTATCGTTCGCTTTACGCCGGTGAAAGAATTCCTTACCGCCGAAAGATTGGGCAACTTTCTGGAGAATGCGGGATTCCTGGCCCCACTGGCATTTATAATTGTGTACGCGGCAGGGGTATGCCTGTTTGTGCCGGGAACCCTTCTCACCGCCTTGGGGGCAGCCATCTTCGGACCCTATTTTGGCTTTCTCTACGTCTGGGTGGGGGCCATGCTCGGATCGAGCCTGGCATTCTTTATCGGGCGCTACCTGGGGCGGGATTTTGCCGCGTCACTCATCGGCGACAGGCTAAGGAAATACGATGAGGCCATCGAGCGAAACGGCTTTGCCACAGTACTTTACCTGCGCCTTGTCTACTTCCCGTTTACCCCGATGAACTTCGGCATGGGGCTGACCCGTGTGCGTTTCCGGGATTATTTTGCCGGGACGGCGCTGGGTATCATCGTCGGCACCTTCATTTTCACTTTTTTTGTCGGGACGGTCAGAGACGTCTGGGCAAGCGGCGAATGGAGAGGATTGCTTAGCTGGAAGGTATTCTTCTCACTTGGTCTTTTTGCCTTTTCGTTCTTCATTCCCAAAATTATCGAGAGGGTAAAAGCCTCCAGGAGAGTTGAGGCGAGATAACTTCCAGCCTGGTTTACAGTATTGAGCATGGTGATATGGGCTGACAACACTCTACAAGACCTTCTTGTGGGTATAAATAAATAAGGAGAACGTAATGGAAAAATGCTTAACTCTGATACAGCGGGTGGCAATCTGCTTCGCGGCGGGGGTTATAGGCGCACTGGCCGTGGTCCTTTTTGCCCGCATCCTGTTCGCGTTGGGGCTTAGCGCGGCATTCGGGGTAAATGCCCCGATATCCTTGAAGTCGCCGGATATTTACAGGCCCCTCTTCTGGGGGGGGCTGTGGGGTATCCTGTTCGGGCTTTTTATAGAGACCGCCTGGAAGCACCTATACCTCTACGGTCTTCTATTCTTCCTCGCGCCTGTGCTGGCGCTCTACATAATCTTCCTGCCGATGAGCGGCGCGGGGTATTTCGGGCTTCAGAAGGGACCGATGTTCGCAGTCTACCTGCTGCTGGTAAATCTGCCCTTTGGGATAGTCACGGCTCTGGCAGCAATGGCGATAATAGGGAAGAACCCGACGTTCTGCGGGGTCTGGAGATGAGCACCTACCTGATTAAGAATATTTGAGATCGAGTTCCTTGATATCCTCCTGAAAAAACCGTTACTTAGCCGGTTTTTGTTTGCTCTTTGCCTTGTTGCCCGTAAAACCGGGTAGTAAGTATTGGGTAAAGACCCATTCATCGGTGGCGCACGCTTGATGGCCGGACGGATAGATCGACTTCAGCTTCGTCATTTACGCTATCAGTACGTTCAATCAACGAAGCTCTTTCCTCTCACCTGCCTTCGGGTTGGTAACCAGCGTCTGCTTTGCCGAACCGGTCGGCAAACCTCAAGCAGGATTCGAAGCCCATCTCTTGTGCGCCGGTAGTTGTTTCGGTCAAGCACCTGAGGACCTTGATAGTCTCTTCAGGTTCGGGCCTTATGGTGTAATCAGCGTTGACGTCGGCGGAACGAATCACCCCCGACTGATCGATCACGAAGCGTGCCGGCATGGGCAGAGTCCACGAATCGTCTCCATTGTACTTCTGAAGATCGGTACCGAAGCTAAGGTAGACTTCACGCAAATCTTCCTGGAACTTGTAAACCAGGCTGAACTTGCGCGCCACCTGATTGCCGGGGTCGCTCAGCAGCTTGAGCGTCAGCCCTTTTTCTTTGACCAACTTGTGATTGAACTCTTCGAGCTGAGGTGAAATGGCCACTAGGGACGCACCCAGCGAGGTGATCTCAGGAAGGGCCTTTTCCAGAGCTTCCAGCTCCAGATTGCAGTAAGGTCACCATCCTCCCCTAAAGAAGCTTAAGACGACTGGACCATGTTCCAACAGCGAACTGAGGCTAATGAGGGCGCCTTCCGCATCCCTGAGGGAAAAATCGGGCGCCCTGTCTCCCACCTTTGGCGCCTTGTCTTTAAGACCGGACTTTTCGAGTTCTTCTGTCGCACGGTGCATGACTTCCTGTTTTGTCTTTGGGGTTATGGCGTCATATTTTGCTTTTAACGCGTTTATTCTGTCTTTCAGGGTCATATTAACATCCTTTCGTCTGGGCTCTATAGAGATGTACTATATTTAGCTTAATCACCCTTCAGGATACCTTCAATGACGTCAAGGAGGTTTAACCGTGCGAGAAGATTATCGAATCTCTTATGGCGAAAGATTTTCGACCCATGACTCACGACCCGTAGACCCCGCAAGAAGTGAGGCGGGCATTTAGGACCACAATTCGTCAATGACTTGAGCCATTCTCAGAAAACTTCGCAATTATTATCGGTCCTAATCACCGGATTACGCGCCTGTGGCCGTTTAGGACCCGGATTCGCCAATGACATCAGCCACCCACAAGAAATTGCCGAATTAATCAACCGCTCAACTTAGCTTTTACCCGCCTCTGTTCGCCATGTTTTATACGCTGCTCACTTCTCACCCGCCCGCTGATAAATGCCTCACTTCGTTCGGAGTTACGGGTTGCGGGTCTGAGGCGCCTCACTCCTCGCTTCCCTCACCCCCTCACCCCCTCACACCTCACACCTCACACCAAGATCATTTCAGTGTAGGAGGCATATCCTGGCAGCTTCAGGACTCAGGCCTCGTTTTTGCTCATCACTCATCATTTATCTTCTCATTGAATTTGCATTGGATTTTCAATGAACGAGTTTTCAGCCGGCTCTCTTCCTTTGAGTCCTTTACCCTTGGAAACCTACGGCCCCTCGTTTTTGAATTTGCTCCGAGCGGCGCTAACGGTTTTCGGTTCTCAGGTCTTCTTCGTCACTACGATGGAGGACTGTCATCCATGCGAGTTATTTAGCGAAAACATGCAGTTAAATTCCACAATGTAGCAAGGGCTACAGATTCTCTTTTTTCGATTGGTTATGCTGTGTGCCAGGATCACAAGTGAGAAAAGATGCCTAAGTGTGGAATGTGCAGAGGAGAGGCGCCAAAACAGCCTTGCAACGCGGAAGAGGGCAAATGCGGTCTTTGCGGAAAGAGGGTGGTTTTGGCACGCAAGGATGAACCTTCACAGTCAGCGTCTATTTTGACGAAAGGATGATTTATGGCAAGGATACCCGATGAAGTGCAGGATTTTATAAAGGACAAAATGGCATGGGTAGCGACAGCCTCGCCCGATGGCGTGCCGAATACCACACCCAAGGGAACCGTCCAGGTTATTGACGAAGAGCACATCGTTTTCGCAGATCTGTTTTCCCTCAAGACTCGTGATAATCTGCAGAAGAATCCCAAGGTTGCAGTGACTGTAGTTGACCTGGAGAAGTACAAAGGCTACCAATTCAAAGGCTCCGCACAACTGGTTGATTCCGGCCCGATATTCGATAGGGTGGTGGAGCAATTGAAAAAGGCGCCGATGCAATTGCCCCATCCAAAATATGTGGTGATAATCACCGTGGATTCGATTTTCGATCAATCCGTGGGTCCGAAAGCGGGTCAACAGATCGTATAACCTGACTGGTGCGGGGCGGCCACACAGGTCGGGCCATTTATACAACGAACCCTGCCGGGAGGCGACGGAAAGAGGGCATCGACTATATAGACGCAAATTCTTGGAATCGCCGGCAGTCCCGTCAAGAACAGCAATACCTGCGTCTCGTCAGGGCAGAGAGAGCGAAAACGTTAGCGTTAAAGTCCAAGGAGATGAAGGATGAAACCGAATGCTATGGTCAAAACCAAACGGACTTTGATCGCTTGCAGGATCTTCGAGCAGGAACTCCACGCGGTCCTTGATCCGGAATCGCGCGGCAAGGATATTCAGATCGTGTGGGTCGATTCAGGGCTCCATTGCGACCTCAACCGCCTTGAGGGAGAGCTTGCAAAAGCTTGTGCCGCCGCAATGACGACCTGCGATTATGTTCGCATGCTCTTCGGACGGGGCTGCCATCCTGAAATCGATTCTCTCGCAGAAAAGTGGGGCATTAAGACATCTCCGGTGAAGAACTGCATCGAAGTCTTTCTCGGGGAAGAGGCAAAAAGACTGGAAGAGAATCGCACGATGATCATGACTCCCACCTGGGTCAGGACATGGCCGCATTCAGTGAAGACCTTTTTGGGGTGGAACGAAGTGGACATTCGCATGAATCTGGGAAGGTATGACAGAATCCTTGTGGCCGATCCCGGCCTGAATCCGCTAACGGATGAGGAGGTCCTCGATTTCTTTGACCTCGTCCAGGTCCTTGTCGAAGTTGTGCCTTTGGATTTGGGTCTTTTCAGGGAGACAGTGGCCAGGCTCATTGAATGAGGGATGTCCATTCATGCCCTGTCCATTTGTATTCAGAGCAGGGCTCAGGGAAAAAGACGCTATGGGATGCTTGTGCGAAGAACTGATTGCAAAAGGTATTGAGATATCTCCCACATGCATTGGCCAGATGTGGGTGTTTGCAAATCTACAACCCCCGGAGGTATCGGCGGTCGTCAAATCCGCTTTGCGCAAGAGATTGAACCGCGGGCAATACGTATTCATGCAGGGAGACCCCGGCACTGAAATATCACTTATCAAAGTCGGCCGGGTAAAGCTGAGCAAGTTCATGGAAGATGGGTCCGAGATCACTCTCGATATGCGCAAGGCCGGCGATTTCCTGGGTGAAAACATGCTCAGCGAAGAAATCGACTATCCGGTGTCCGCCTCGTGCATGGAGGAGGTGCTCGTCTGCAGCTTTACGAGGGAGAACTTCGAAAAACTCGTCTTGGAACATCCCAACATCGGGCTGCAGGTCATAAAAAATCTTAGCACTCGCATCAACTGGCTTACGCATCGGATAGGCAGCATGTCCCTCACAAACCTGGAGGATCGACTCTACCGTGTGCTTATAAACGTTGCTCGTGAACATGGGCTCAAAGGTAAGGAGGGACTCGCCATTGGGTTCCCACTCACCCACGAAGATCTGAGCTTTCTCACAGGAGCCCATCGTGTCAGTATAACCCGAGCAATGAAAAGTCTCAAGGAAGCCGGGAAAATCATCCAGCACGGCAGAACACTCATCCTTCCCTTCGAGGCAGAATTGATTTGACGAACTTGACGGCCCCCTATCCAGGTTCATACAGCGGGAGAAGAGGGTCTGTGGGGCCAGGACCGATTGTCCGGGCAAACTGTTTTCGATGGATTTTCTCAGGTGGGCTGCCGACAGATCATTCCCCCGGCCCGGTCTCCAGGACGAACTCGATTTGGAAGAAGTCGCTTGAACATGGAACCTCCCCGTGAAGGGGTGCTACATGTCTGATGAGAAGCAACCGGTTTCGATTGCAGAAGAAAAGAAGGTGAAGAAAGTGGATTTTCGAGACAAGGGATTAAAATTCCATCGGTCCCCTAAAAAAGAGTGAAATTGTAGCGAGTGCTACAGACGCAACAAGATCAGGCCGCTATACTAAAATCAAAAGGATTCCAACAGGAAGAATAAGTAGTTTATCGATCTTGGTTATCATCAAAAATGAAGGAGTTTAAGCATGTCTGTAAAGGAAGAGATTCGAAAACAGATTATAGGGGCTCTCGGGAAAGCCAGCTTTCCCATCGGCTCCCCCCAAGCATTGCTGACTGCATTTCCCCAAGGAGCAGCGACCGAGTGCCGGGCGGGTGATGTAGCTATGACAGCCGGCGAGGCCGGCAAGCTTCTTAAACCCGATGACTTTCCATTCAAATCCGCCGAACAGGTGGCAGACACTATCTTGAGCCGCGCTGGACTCTAAGACAACTCTTCCAGGGCATAGAGATCGAATACCCGGCCACTCTATGCCCATGGAAATCAATAAAATTTTTGCCAATTAAATGATTGAATGGTTAATAAATTCTTTTTCCCAGGCAGCGGACAATTATATTTCTGGTTCGCAGCAAGTAGTTTTTTAGGTAAATACGTGCATATACACTATGTCGCTATCGTTGTGAACAGTCGCGCAGTCTTAAGTTGCCCAGCGCGGTCCCGGCAAGCATGCATGTGTCACGGCAGCCAACCGTAGCGCACGCCTGCTTTTGGGAATGCTGGGATGTTCAGGTGCTCTTTTCAATAAATGGAGGATGATTTAGTGGCTTACGAAAACATTTTATTCGAAGTTCAGGATGGGGTTGGAGTGCTGACCTTTAACAGGCCCAAAGCACTTAACGCGCTTAATGCAAAAACCTTGGAAGAGCTTGATGAGGTCCTGGATAGCATTGCCAGGGATGAGTCCCTTCGTGTGCTGGTGCTTACAGGCGCCGGCGAGAAAGCGTTTGTTGCAGGAGCTGATATCACCCAGTTTCCAACGATGAATCCTCTTACTGCAAAGTTGTTTGCCGAGAAGGGGCAGAACATACTCTTCGTGATTGAGGCTTTGCCCATACCGGTGATCGCCTGCGTAAACGGCTTTGCTCTCGGGGGCGGCTGCGAACTCGCGATGAGCTGTGATTTTATTTATGCAGCGGATACGGCAAAATTCGGGCAACCGGAGATCAACCTGGGCGTCATTCCAGGTTTTGGCGGCACTCAGAGGCTTCTGCGGCTGGTTGGGAGGGCCAAAGCCAAGGAATTGTGCATGACGGGGGAGATGATCGATGCTCAACAGGCGAAAGAACTCGGTCTTGCCGCGAAAGTATTCCCTGCCGATCAGCTTCTGGAAGAGACGATGAAAGCTGCCAGACTCCTTGCGACTCGCCCCCGGTTTGCCCTTAAGAGTGTGAAGATGGTTGTGGATCGCGGTGCGGATGTCGATCTCAAGAGCGGATGCGCTTTCGAGGCCGAGGCTTTCGGCCTCTGTTTCGCCAGCCGGGATTCGAAAGAAGGTCCAGCGGCCTTCCTTGAAAAGCGCAAACCGTATTTTAAGGGATCGCTCAGGGACTAGTAGGACGTTTCAGGGTCTATGCATTAACATGATAGTTGATGGGATCAGCGCCCAGATCCATTATTTCTTATTCCGATTAAGACCAAAAGGAGGCCATCTGTGGACATTTTCTCCATCATCAAAGAAAGACGAAGTTGCCGCGCCTTTTTGCCTGAGCCAATACCGGAAGAAACGATCTCAATGATCCTGGAAGCCGCTGTCTGGGCTCCTTCGCCAATGAATGCACAACCATGGGAATTCATCGTGATCACCAGCCAGGAAACCAAGAAAACGATCTTCTCGGAGGCCGAACACTAAAGCAAGATTTGCTTCAAAAGAGCGGCTGGAAATGGTTGGGACGATACAATGTTGATTTTTTGCTCTCTGCTCCTGCGCTTATAGCTGTAGTAGGAGATCCGGACAAAACAGGGGCAGATAAATTTATTGAAGTGGGCGGGGTTGTTTACCAGCACGCATGTGCAGCGGCAGTTCAGAACATGCTTCTTGCGGCCCATGCTCTGGGACTTGGAAGCCTATGGTTTACTTTGTTCGACGCTGAAGTGATGCGAAATATACTGGGCGTGCAATCCGGGAAAGTACCTTTGGCAGTGGTGTGCCTCGGCAAACCCAGTGGTGAACCGTTGCAGGTGCATCGAAAGGCTGCATCGGAAAAAACCAGGTTTATCGGTTGATTTTCTTGGCCTCTATCCCGTACAGATACTTAGATGAGCTGAAGGGACTGCCCGCCGGAATGAATTGGCGGCTGGTCCATTTAATTTACCCGTGAAACTGTTTTCATCTCAACTACTGGAGAATGACCAAATGAAGGAAATACGCAAAACCGCACGTGACCTAATGACCGGTTTCTGCCGGGTCTGCCCGGTCTGCAACGGCAAGGCTTGCGCCGGGGAAGTGCCCGGCATGGGCGGGCTCGGCACCGGAGCGGCGTTCATGGCCAACGTGAAGGCTCTTGCCCGGCACACTTTCAACATGCGCCTGGTGCACGACATCACCGAACCTGACACCAGCGCCGAACTGCTCGGCATGAAGCTGTCCATGCCCGTCCTGGCCGCGCCAATCGGCGGGGTCACGTTCAACATGGGCGGCAAGCGCACCGAGCAGGAATACATCACCGCCATCATCGACGGCTGCCGAAACGGCGGCATCATCGGCTGCACGGGTGACGGCGTCCCGCCATTTATCTACGAAGCCGCCTTCGCGGCCATAGTCGCGGCGGACGGACACGGCATCCCGTTCATAAAGCCGTGGGAGGATGCCGAACTCAACGATAAGCTGGATAAGGCCAAGGATACTGGCGCATCGATCATCGGCATGGACATCGATGCGGCCGGGCTCATCACCCTGCGCAAGATGGGCCGCCCCGTTTCACCCAAGCCGCTCGAAAAGCTTCGTGAGATCATCACCAAGACGGGCACAAAAATTCATTATCAAGGGAGTCATGACCAAGGAAGACGCCAATCTCGCCCAGCAGGCGGGAGCCCATGCAATCGTAGTCTCGAACCATGGCGGGCGAGTTTTGGATCACACCCCCGGCACAGCGGACGTGCTGCCGAAAATTGCAGAGGAAATGAAGGGAAAACTTGAAATCATCGTCAACGGGGGAATCCGGACCGGGGCCGATGTGCTCAAAATGCTTGCCCTCGGAGCGGATGCGGTCATGATCGGACGACCCTTCAGCATCGCTGCCATGGGAGGATTGATCGAAGGGGTTACCAAATACATCGAGGCCCTGCGCACGGAACTTATGCAGGCCATGGTCATGACCGGGACCCGGTCGCTGAGGCAGATGCCTCCCGACCTTCTGCACAAGAACTGATCAGCCCAAAGAGAAAGGAAAAAGGGCGGTTCGGTGCCGCAAAAGCTTATACTCTCCTGGCCCCGATCAGATATGGGATAATGAATGAAACACCCCTTCTCATTGCAGTCACTTACACGCCGTTTACGCTCGGTGTGCTTCGCGGCTCGTGGGGCTGGACTCTCCTTGGCCTGGTGTGGAGTCTTGCAATTTTTGGCGCGACTGTCAAGGCGGTGTTATGCTGGATAGATATATCTACAAAACAAGAAGATCCAAGCGTTCCTGAATTCCCGCCTGAAGGTCTCACGAGGCTTGTTGGCTTGCAGCGCATTGCTGTACTTCGGAGTTCACTTTAATCCTAACCACCGAAGATTATACGCCTGCGAACGTTTAGAACTACAACTCACCTATGATTTCCAGCATTTTTAGGGGATTCACAAATCAATCACCCTCGGGCCTATGCCTTTCAACACCCCTGAATTTTGAAAACCGAATCACGGATTAGAAATAACTCAACGGGAAGTTGTGCCCAACCCATGATCCATGTTTTGTTGTTTCACTTTTGCCTTAATTGCCCTCTGCTCCTTCGCTGTTATGGAGCATCTAAAATCTAAAATAACCTATTAAATCAACTGGATGAGGGACCAGACATCAAAAGTTGTTCTGTATTTTCAGCGACTACAGCAGGGATAATGAGAGAATTAGCAGTTCTTTTTCGCTGTTCGTCCTCAACCGCTTACAACAACTTACACGAGGTTATGAACTATGATGGGTGAATCGCATCAAGTTCAGCGTGGCCGGCCATTCAAAAAGGGACAATCCGCTAACCCCACCGGCAGGGCCGGAAGGTAGTCGGAACCGGACCACTCTGTGCAGACGATTTCGGCTGGTTCGCCCCGATGAGCAGGATTTAAGGGCTGGTTGCCGTCTCAAGGTCAATTTACAACCGCCAATGCCTCCAAAAGAACGCCGGATCATTAAAAGAGTTGTTCGCAGCCGAGAACTCTAGTAAAATTTTTGGTTGGCTTGGGGACAACACAAGGCTATTGAGGGATTTGGAAGATTGGTGAATTTTTCTACACCAAAAAAGTCTTTTGACAGGAGGATTAACAGGATTAACAGGATTTACAGGATTCAGAAGGGAGATCAAGCTTTTTTGCCCCAAATCCTGTTAGTCCTGAGCCTCTTGCAAAACTCAACAAGACCGTCACCCCGGCGAAGGCCGGGGTCCAGAAACGCTTGAAGAACCTGGATTCCGGCCTTCGCCGGAATGACGATGAAGGAGTTTTGCAAGTACCTCTCCTGGCAAAGTTTTTTGTTTTGTTTTTAATCCCTCAATCCCTCAATCCCTAAATTCCTGAATTTATGTGTTTAAGGACATAAATGGCCGCAGGTACCGGAGAAAAATACGCCTTTCTGGTAGGTGGAACGCACAGCGGGTGCGGCAAGACGACAATTGCACTTGGGCTGCTTGCCGCTTTGAAAGCCAGAGGTCTTGGTGTGCAGCCTTTCAAGGTGGGGCCCGACTTCATAGATCCCGGGCTTCACACCGTTGTGGCCGGCAGGCAAAGCCGCAACCTGGACGGATGGATGCTTGGCCGTCAATATAGCACTGAACTTTTCCTGCGCTTTCTGGAAGCTTCCGAGGTGGGCTTGCTGGAGGGCGTTATGGGAATTTACGACGGCTATGACGGCCGGACGGAATCGGGCAGCAGCGCGGAGATGGCCAAATGGCTGGGGATCCCCGCCGTGCTGGTCGTGGATGCTCGGAGCATGGCCAGGAGCGCGGCGGCACTGATATATGGATTCGTTCATTTTGATCCAGGGCTTAATTTTGCCGGGGTTATTTTCAACCAGGTTGGCGGAGAGGCTCATCTGAAGTACCTCAAAGAGGCGGTGGACTCCGCATGTCCGGAAATAGCTGTTTTGGGCGGTATCCCCAAAGAAGACCGGGTAGTGATGCCCGAGCGGCACCTGGGGCTTGTAACCGCCGACGAAATCAGGCTGGACGCCGGATGGCAAAAAAGGTTGGCCGATCTCCTGGAAAAACACGTTGACATCGACCTGCTCCTGGAAAAGAACGCCGTGTCGCCGCAGGGGGCATCGCCACTTCTTTCTGCGCGCGGCGATTCTGCAAGCGCGCAACCTGTCCGCGGCGACACACCGCCGCAACCCGTCTGCGGCGACACGCCGCCGCCGCTGATAGCTATCGCCCGTGACGCGGCTTTCTGTTTTTATTATCCGGATAACCTTGAGCTTTTGGAGAAGGCCGGGGCGCGGCTTCATTTTTTTTCTCCGGTGTCGGGTGAAGCTTTACCGG
>CAVRZU010000206.1:0-14236 GCA_963725365.1 uncultured delta proteobacterium
AGAGGGGTTCAATCTGGAAGAAATGGTTGACCGGTTTACGCTTGATCTGATCAGGAAGGTAATGCACATGGCGGACGGCAATATTTCGCAGGCGGCAAAGCTGCTCGGAATCCCGAGAGGGACTCTAAGGTATAAGCTGGATAAATATTTGGTCGATAACGATCAAACAAGCTAAGAGATATGTTTCCTCCCTTTCACCGGCAAAATCACTATGAAAATTGATCCCTTACCTGGCGTACTTTCTGCTGTAATGCTGCCGCCATGCCGTTCAACGATCTTCTTGCAGATGGCAAGGCCCATACCGGTCCCTTCATACCGGCTGTTCCTATCGTGAAGCCTCTGGAAAGGGGCGAAAATCCTTTGGAGATACTGTTCATCGAAGCCGATACCGTTATCCTCGACAATGATCCGGCATCCTGAATCCGTATTGGATACTGAGCGGACCTGGACAATTGGCTTCTCGACCGGTTTGTGGAATTTCAGCGCATTGCCGATCAGGTTTTGGAATAGCTGCCGCATCTGTGAGGGGTCGGCTGAGATGACCGGAAAGTCCCCAACATGAACTTCGCCTTCAGTTTTTTCAATCCTCACTTCCAGGTCGGAAAGAACTTCATAAATGATTTCGTTAAGATCAATCTCTCGGAAAGGCTCGGTATTCATCGTAACCTTCGAGTATTCCAAAAGAGATGTGAGCAGCACTTGCATGCGCTGTGTCGCATCGAGCATCCGGTTTAAATAATCGTTGCCGGTCTGATCGAGGGAATCGTTGTACTTTTGTCTGAGCAAGTTGCCGAAAGAGATAACTTTGCGAAGAGGTTCCTTCATGTCATGGGAGGCAATAGCGGCAAATTCCTGGAGAGCCTGGTTGCTCTGTTCAAGTCTGGCCGCATAGGACTTGAGTTCCGCCTCTGCCCGTTTGCGCCCCGTGATATCGCGCAGGACGGCCAGATGATACTCGGGGTAAAACTCTGAAACGGCACAATATTCGACGTCCCGAACTGTGCCATCCACCCGGTAGAGGCGGAGTTCTCCCCTCGCTATCCCTTTTTTGAGAAATACGCTCCACGCTCGATCAAAATTAAAATCGGAATCGGAAAATTCCCTGATAGAGTGGCCAATAAGTTCTTCCCTTTCCAGACCGAACAAACTGGAAGCAACCGGATTTACATCCTTGAATCTTCCGTGACTGTCGGCAATCACAATAGCATCGAGAGCAGATTCGAAGATGGCATGAAATTTCCTCTCACTCTCCACAAGTGCAGCCTCAGCGTTTTTGCGAGACGTAATATCCCTAATTGTCCCGACGATCGCGATCCGCTCCCTCGAATCATCCAGCAAGTCGGTCACTATATGTTCGGTCGGGAAAACCGAGCCATCGCTGCGGCGCATCCGGAACTCGGTTCGAAACACGCCCTCCTTGTCCAGCGCGGCAATCACGCGCCTTCCGAATTCCTCGTACGCACCCCGGTCCACGTGCAAAAACTCGGTATTTCGTCCCGTAACGTACTCCTGGCTGTAACCAAAATTCCGGGTTAGAGCAGAGTTGCATGCAAGAACGGTATGGTCCTCCGAGTCTGTTACTAGGACCGAGTCATCAAGGCCCTCAAAGGTTTTTTCAAGGAGTTGCTGAGACCGCCTGAATCGGTCCCGGATCTGGAACTTGTGAATTGCCTCCCCTATCAGGAGAGTGGAATCTTCGAGAAGGTTAACCAGCCGATCCGGTATCATGGCCAGCCTTGTATCGGCCAGGTGAATAGCTCCGCAAATTCCGGCGCCGTAGCGGATAGGGATTACGGCGAGCGATTGAAACCCGGAAGAGATGCAAACACCCCTGTACCGGGACAATTCAGAGTCGGTGAGACTTGCGGCAAAGGACGCCGTATCCTGGCATCGAAAGGACCCGTTGGCGGTCATATAGGGAGTATCGGAAGCTTCGTATTCTCCCGCCACCACGCGAGTGCAGACACAGGAATCCCTCCCCAGAATGATTCCGTTTTCCAATTCCCAAAATTCTTTGCTGAATCCGGTATACGATTCGTATGGAATGGCTCCGCTTTCATTTAAAAGGCGAATCCCCACACAGCGGCACGCACTCCATTCCTGGATTTGCCTGACAACAACATCAAGATACTCCTGCCTGGACACGGCGTTGGCCATTGCTTTAAGCAACTGGTTCCTTGCCCGGACTATTTCCTCGACCTTCTCGCGATTGTGTACTTCCGCCTCTAATTGCTTGTTGGTCTCAATCAGTTCGACTGTCCGCTCTTGAACCCGCATTTCCAGTTCATCGCGCGACTTGCACAATTCCTCTTCCATCTGCTTGCGCTCGGAAATATCCTGGGCAGTCCCGAATCCTCCGCAAAGGGCCCCCGATCGTCGAACTCCAGTTCTGCCTGTTCATGAACCCATTTGGTTGTGCCGCCTGCAACAATGCGATGTTCTATATCGTAGGGAGTTCCGCACAGAGCGGCTTGCCACGACCGATCCACCATTTCCCTGTCATCCGGGTGAACATTGGCGAGAAATGCCTCGTAGGTAAGCGGCAACCCCTTGGCAATCCCAAACATGCGGTAGGTTTCGTCGGACCAGTGCAAAGTATTGCGTTGAACATCCATTCGCCAGCTACCGATATGCGCGACGGCCTGAGCACGGTGAAGGTCTTGCTCGCTTGCCCGGAGTTTTTCGTTTTGAATCTCCAGCCTCGCCTGGGCCTCTCGCAACTCCTTTTCCGTTTCCAATTGTCTCAACTGCCTCAGGCCCAGACTCGCCGTCATCTCGGCAAACGAGGTGAGAAATGAAAGGACCGGCGGAAGCGTCTCCTTGGGTACGATCGGCACCTCGGACAGAGCGTCCAAATAAGCCGCTTCATCAAAGCCGAATTCCTTAGCTTGAGCGCAAAAAAAATCAAGATCGGGCTGTTTGATAAAGAACTGCCCGATAAAAGCATTGGCGGAGGTGTTTTCCTTCAATTATTATAGGAGAAGCTGCATCAGTGAGGCCGTTCAGGCACCGGTAAAGTGAAAAGGGTTTTCCTTCCAAAAGGTCATTAGCCAGAATCGTATCGCTCTCGATGCACCTCTTGCAGGTGGTCTCGTTTTGCCGATGAAAATCGGCACACACTCTCTGCCAGGAAGAGGTAACGAGGACTGTCCCCTGAAGGTCGATGATTGCCGCAGGAACTCCAACAGCGCTCAAAAAGTTCTCAAGCAGTTGTTGAGTTTTTCAATGTCGATCAGGTCGCCCAGACTAAAGCTCATAGAACCCTCAATATCTTTATCGAACAGAATCGGCCGGGGAATGACTTTCCCGGTGTATTAGTAATGCTTTTTCTCTGAGGATGCTATATCCCGCTGGGTTTCAAAATACCGAAAAACTAAGGGGGAAATACGTGGTAAAAACTAGTATTGGAGCAGCTATTGAGTCTTCATTCCTTCTTCATCGCCAGAGCCGCCTGGTACACCACCCTTCTGGGAAGATCAAAGCGGCGGGCAATGGCCGAGGCGGCTTCTTTGGATGAAAGGCCGCCCGAGAGCGACAACTTCAGTTCGTCTCTCCAGTCGGGGCAATCCCGGCCAGATCTTTCGCCATCAGGCCCCGGCATCCCGGTGTCCAGGCCCGATTTGAAATCCACACCCATTGCAGGCCCTTCCCCCTCCACCACAAGGGTCAACTCGCCCCTGACCTCACCCGCGAAATGGTAGAACGGCCGCCGCGATGGAACCCCGGAAGATCTCTTCGTGCATCTTCGTGAGCTCCCTTGCAACCGCTATCCTCCTTTCGCCCCAGGTCCCTAGTATATCCATGAGGGTTTTTTCGAGCCTTTTGGGAGACTCATAGAGTACCAGGGTCAATGGCAGGCGGGCGTATTTTTCGAAAAAGCGCCTTCTTTCTGCGCCCCTGGCCGGAGGAAAACCCAAAAAAACAAAGGGCTGAGGCGGCAGCCCTGAAACGACCAGGGCCGCTATGGGGGCCGTGGGACCCGGAATGGCGACCGGTTCGATCCCTTTTTGCAAGCGCAGCTTCGATTAGAAGCTTTCCGGGGTCCGAAATGCCGGGGGTCCCCGCATCCGTCACCAACGCTATGCTCCGTCCGGAAGCAAGCTTTTCCAGCAGTTGCTCGCCTCGCTGCCGTGCATTGTGCTCGTGATAGCTGACCAACGGCTTGTGGATATCGTAATAGGAGAGAAGTTTTCTTGTGTGGCGTGTGTCTTCGGCAGCGATCAGATCGACTGCCCGCAGGGTGTCGAGTGCCCTCAGAGTGATGTCTGCAAGGTTTCCGATGGGCGTCGAGACAATATAGAGTTTTCCATTTTTTTCCTCGTTTTTATCGTCCGGGTTCGAAGGCATTGACTATCCAGTTTATTTCCGGTTCTTCACCGTTCCACCTGATCGCAACAACATCGAAACGCGCATATGATTCCAACAGCCCATGCTGTTTCAAATACCACAGGGCAGCGCGAGTCAAGCGCCTGCGTTTATGCAAGGTGATAGATTCCTCGGGACTGCAAAGCCCGTCCACCTGCCGAGTCCTTACTTCCACAAACACGATGGACTTCCCGTCCTTTGCGACCAGATCTATCTCGCCAAGCGGACATCGGAAGTTTTTTTCGAGAATTTTTATTCCGCTGCTGCAAAGATATTCAGCAGCAGCCCTCTCGCCTTGTTTCCCCTTATAATAGCGGCTCCTCTCCATCGGTTCGGCACTCCGTATCCGGCAAGACTCCATTAAAGGTGATCCGGTGCAGCGGACACGGCCCATATCTGCGAAGGGCTTCGCAATGGCGCGCGGTACCATAACCTTTGTGGCAATCAAAGCCGTATTGAGGAAATCTTTCGTGAAACTGGCACATCAGGCGGTCTCTATGGACCTTGGCTATTATGGAGGCAGCGGCAATGGAAATCGAAAGGCAGTCTCCCCGGGTAATTCCCTTCTGCTCTATTGGTAGAGAAAGGCTATACGGGCCGTCGATCAGCAGATAATCGGGACTCAGCGCCAGTTGACCGACAGCGCTGTTCATGGCCTGGAAGGTTGCCTGCAGGATATTGATACGATCTATTTCGAGATTATCCACAGCACCGATCCCAATGGCTAGAGCGCGGGCGTGGATTTTTTCGAAAGAAATTCTCCCTCTGTTCGGGAGAAAGTTTCTTGGAATCGGTTACCCCCGGAAGGCGAACGCCCTTTGGCAGGATAACGGCGGCTGCGACCACGGGGCCTGCCAGCGGCCCCCGGCCCGCCTCATCTATGCCGCAAATGAAGCGAAAACCCCGCCGGTATGCATCCCTTTCATGAAGACGCATGTCAACCGCCGGGGCTTCAATCAATTGCCGCCTCCACGAGTTTTGAGTATTGAGTGGAAACTAACTGCCCTTACGACCCATCGGCTCGCGCTTCTCACGTATTCTGGCCGCCTTACCGACCCTGTGGCGCAGATAGTACAGGCGGGACCTTCGAATGCGGCCCCGGCGCAGGATCTCTATCTTTTCAACCTGCGGGGAATGAACCGGGAAAATACGTTCCACGCCGACCCCGTAAGATACCTTCCGGACAGTGAGGGTAGCGCCCATTTTGGCCCTATGGGTACGGATCACAACGCCTTCGAATACCTGTATGCGTTCTTTATCGCCTTCACGGATTTTCACGTGCACTTTTACAGTATCGCCGATCCTGTACGCCGGGATATCGAAGCGCATGTGATCTCTTTCGATCATTTCGAGCAAACTGACTCCCATTTCCATTCCTCCATAAAAATAAATATAATCTGCTACCTTCGCCCCAGCAGCCTGTCCAGCATGATAGAAGCCGCCGAGCGCACCGGAAGGTGATTATAGCCGTCAATTCCCGCAATAGGTTCCAGTACGGCATCCACAACGTCGAAAATCTCTGGTGCAAGGCCCCAGCCTGTCCCGAATAAAAGCAGGAAGGGCCGTTTTTCCCTTTCAAATAAAGCACGCGCTTCGCGATGAGGCAGAGCACCCTCTCCGGTCTTTGCCGAGGTAGCCCAAAGAATTGGGGATTGTCCACTCCTTTGCGCGACATCCTCTACAGCCGAAGAAAGGCTTTCGACCACCCTGAGAAGCTTCAGGGCCTCCCGCCTCTCCGGAAGGATTTCGCCTCCTATTCCCTCGATCCAGTGGGCCGTAAGCCGGTTCGCCAGGGACCGCTGGTCCTTGAGGGGCGTAACTATGTAACATGCAGGCACCGCATATGTACGGCACGCCCTTGCCAGATCGTGAAGATCGAGGTTGGTTACCGCCGAAGCAATTGTGTCACCCAGTCTGTTCAGGACCGGGTAATGCAAAAGCGCTAAAAATAGTTGCGCCATCATTATTCCCAAACCGGCTCCAGCCGGACGTTTTGCCTTTTTACTTTTCACTTGCTCTGCTTGCCTCAAGCAGAGCAATATCTTCGGCACTCAGGCTAAGGCGGGCAAAAAGATCGGGGCGGCGTATACTGGTCCTCAACAACGCCTGTGCCCGCCGCCATCGGCGGATGCTTTCATGATTGCCGGAGAGAAGAACCCCCGGGACGCCCATACCCTCGAAATCCTGGGGCCTTGTATATTGAGGATGCTCAAGGACCGGCTCGCTAAACGAATCCGCAATGGCAGAACCCTCGTTGCCCAGGACTCCCGGGAGCAGCCTGGCGACGGCTTCCACCACGACCATGGCGGCGAGTTCTCCGCCCATCAAAACATAGTCGCCGATGGATATCTGATCATCGGTAAAATACTCGGCAACCCGCTCATCGACCCCTTCGTACCTGCCGCAAATGAGAACGAGCCGCCGAAGGCGGCTCATTTCACGAGCAATTTCCTGATTGAACAACCGTCCCTGGGGCGTCAGCAAAACTGTCCGGGGCGCCGGACCTTTGTCACTGATTGCACGAAGAGCGCTTACAATCGGTTCGGGTTTCATGACCATGCCCTCTCCGCCTCCAAAGGGTCTGTCATCGGTCATTTGATGCCTGTCCACGGCAAAATCACGGACATTATGCACCCGAACCTCAATCATTCCGCGGTCACGGGCTTTTCCCACTATGCTTTCTTCCAGAGGCGAAGAAAACATACCCGGGAAAATGGTCAGGATTTCAAAGATCATTTATTGCAAGCCTTCCGGCAAATCTACTATAAGCTTCCCGTTTAAGAGGTCCACTTCACTGATGACCTCTTCGATTGCCGGGATGAGCAATTCTTTCCCGTCGCTGTCCACCACGTAGACATCGTGGCTGCCGGTTTCCAGCACCGACATCAAGGTCCCCAGCGGCTTTGCCTCTTTCGTTTCAACAGAAAGCCCGATCAGCTGGAAATGGTAGTATTCGCCCGAAGGCAACTCGGGCAGCCGGTCTTTATCGACAAAGATATCTTTTCCGGTTATCGCCTCAGCCTGTTCCCTGCTTTCAATTCCCTCGAACTGAGCAATCAGAACCCGGTTTTGCGCACGAAGGCCCACAAGTGTCAACTGCCGTTGCCCTTCAGCTTCGATAAACAGCTTCTCCCCGGCTTTCATTTCACCGAGGGTCTCGCCGTAAGGAGCCACCTTCAACGCGCCACGGATCCCATGAGGTTTCACGACCTTTCCCACAGCAACCAGGACGGCTTTATCCATTTTCGCTATTCGATTATCTCCAAAACGGCACGCTTGCGAATTTTCGTAGACGCAGCACTCAGGATCGTCCTCATGGCGCGGGCAGTACGCCCCTGCTTGCCGATCACTTTGCCGAGGTCTTCCTTTGATACCCGAAGCTCAATAACGGAGGTCTGTTCGCCCTGGATCTCGGAAACTCTCACATTCTCGGGATTGTCAACCAATGCTCGCGCCATAAACTCGATCAGTTCCTTCAACATGACTTCCTCCGCATGAATGCGCTGCGTCAATTATTGTATATTCAAGCTCAGCTTTCCGTATTTGTCGATCAGGTTGCGGACCGTATCGGTAGGTTCTGCGCCCTGCCCCAGCCAGTACTGGAGTCTTTCGCCGTCGATCTGGACCTGAGCTTCAATCGGGAGCGGGTCATAGGTTCCAATTCTTTCGATAAACCTGCCATCGCGCGGCGCCTCGGAGGAGGCGACAACAATTTTATAGAAGGGTCTTTTCTTCCTTCCGCCACGTGCCAAACGAATTTTAACCGGCATTAACTCTAGACCTCCTGTTTTATAAACGCCCCTTTTCCGAAGGGAACGATCAGTGCCAAGCGATGCGCTTTTACACGGTCAAATTATCCTTTTTACCCGGCGCAGGCAAAAAGGCGCAACTCTCCCCGTGATTTGCACGGTAAAGTTTTTTTATATACCGTATGATGATAATATTAGAAAGGGAAAAATGAACCTTTTCGCCTTAATTTTCCTTTCTTTTTCTTGGTGCCGCCCCCCGGTGCGCCCATAAGCTGCCGTATCATCCGGCGCGATTCATCATAGCTCTTCAGAAGCTTGTTCACATCCTGGACGCTCGTTCCGCTTCCGTCCGCTATCCTTCGCCTGCGGCTGCCGTTGAGTACATCCACGTTCCTGCGCTCTTGCCTGGTCATCGATTTGATGATGGCCTCCATGCGCGAGAACTCCTTGGGATCGACCTTGGCTTTTTTCAACTCTTTCATCATTCCCATACCGGGAAGCATTCCGAGTATCTGTTCGAAGGAGCCCAGTTTTTTGACCTGCTGAAGCTGGCTGAGGAAATCATCGAGGGTAAAGGTGTCCTGCCTGAATTTGCGCGCCATCTCCTCGGCCTGCCCGGCGTCGAAAGACTCCTGGGCCTTTTCGATCATAGACAGAACATCGCCCATTCCAAGGATTCGCGAACTCATCCGGTCCGGGTGAAAAACCTCCAGGGCATCGAGCTTTTCACCAACGCCGATCAGCTTTATCGGGCAGTTTGTAACGGCTCTGATGGACAGGGCGGCGCCGCCGCGCGCATCGCCGTCCAGTTTTGTAAGGATCACTCCTGTAAGGCCGAGCTTTTCATTGAAAGAACCGGCAACCTGCACTGCGTCCTGGCCGGTCATCGAATCGGCCACAAGCAAAATCTCCGCCGGCTCGAGGATGCCTTTGAGCCGCGAAAGCTCCTCCATCAGTTCCGAATCTACATGCAGCCGCCCCGCCGTATCGACCAGAACAGTATCGCAGTTCTCCTGGCGCGCATAGTTGAGGGCCTCTTTTGCAATCTGCTCCGGGGTCTGCCGGGAAGTTGACGGGTAGACGGGAAGCTTCAACTGGCCCGCGAGCGTAATCAACTGGTCGATGGCAGCGGGCCGGTATACGTCGGCCGGAACGAGACAGGGTCTTCTGCCTTCACTGGAAAGTTTGCGGGCGAGCTTTCCGGCAGTGGTTGTCTTGCCCGAACCCTGAAGCCCTACGAGCATCACGGCGACAGGCGTCCTCCCGGAAAGTTTCAGGGGCTCGGCGCTTCCACCCATAAGAGCGGAGAGCTCTTCGTGCACAATCTTTACGACTTGCTGACCGGGCGTAAGGCTCTGCATCACTTCCTGCCCGACAGCCCTTTGAGAAATGCCGGCAACGAAATCCTTCGCCACCTTATAATGGACGTCCGCTTCGAGCAGCGCCATCCTCACCTCGCGAAGGGCCTCTTTTATATTGGCCTCGCTCAGCTTTCCCTGGCCCCGCAGGTTCTTGAATATCTTCTGAAACTTATCTGAAAGATTATCGAACATTTTTCCCGCCGCTCATCCTGGAGATTAACTTTCTCGATCGAGTTTTCTTATTAACGCATGTGAGGATAATGTTCAAGGGCGAGCGAGCGGAGAGGAGGTCATTCTCGCATCCCATGCAGACCGGCCCTTTTGGAACGGCCTGCCACGCTCAACATGCCGCATCTCAGTCATGGTTCATAAGCTCCTTCATTACCGGACCTCACTGCGAAACATGGAGCGCCGCCCTCACCTCAGGAGGGTTTTCCAATGAAAGCATATGGATGTAGCGTTCCACGCACTCTAAGATGACTATGTCAGGCTTTTCACTCTCTATAAGCTCCGCATTGAAATCGAACTTCCAAACGAATACGATGCGTCTGAAGTCCTCAGAGAGGTACGGAATGAGGTGCTGAGAGAAGGAGTCATGGAATACCACTGCCTTGAGGAGGTGCGGATCGTCAACCTCCCTGATGATCGTATCGCCCGAACCATGCGCTGACGGAGGAGAAAGATCCCGTGCCCTGGGAGCGAACTTAGGGGCAAGTGTGATTTGCTCGTCGGCGAAGTAATCGCTTTGAGAAAGAACGAAGGCCTCGTACCCGTTTTTGTATTCTTGAATATTGACCGTGAAGTGATCCAGAGTATGCTTTTTTACGGTAGGGAAATCGCTGCCGATCCGCTCCATGAGTTCCCCGTATGCGATGAAGGCCCCATAGCCATTCCAATGGGTGTCGGTTTTGTAATAGAGGGGCTGAGTGCGCTTTGCCCTGGAAAGGGCCTCGCGTACGTCAACAAATTCTAGCTTCGGATATCGTGCTTCCAAATAAGTTTTTACCTGGTCCAGGCGCGATTTCTCCCCTATTTTATGGATAAACCCGGGAAGATATTCGCTGTAAACGGTGGCCTTGTTGGGAGCAACAAGTATTAAAAACTTTATGCCTTTCGCTTCGAGCCATGCGCGCCGCTCTTCGAGGACCCTGCCCATTTTCTCCAGGTCTTCGGATTTGAATGGAATCACGTTCATGTAATCATCCAGGGCCCTTTCGCCTGTGTAGAAAAGCCATCCCTCCCGGCCGACTTTCACCTGGCTTACGGGAGAATCGCCGAATGTGCACAGTTTCAGCAACCTGTCCCAGTGAGTGAAGCTGTCCAGGAGCCTGGACGAGTCGCAGTAATATGTCTCAGACTGTCGGGCCCATTCCGAAAACGACCTGAAAATAAGGCCGGAATCGGGCGCTTTCGCAATCCGTTTGTATTGGGAAGTATTGCCGTCTGTGCCGGAGAGCCCCATAACGTGAAATACAATCACCAGAAAAAGGAAAGAAAGGCAGATTGCGGCTTGGGCAATTTTTCCGATTCGTATCGTGTACTTGGAACTTGACCTCGGCAATTAAAACTTCCCATAGATGAATGGAGTAAAAGTGGAGCCAGCGATTTGCATGACCGACGCTACCAGGACAAAGATCGTAAACACCACGACTGCGATTGAGCAATTCAGCTCAAAGAGGCCGGCTAACCGGCGGTTGTCTTGCGCTTCCACCCAGCCGCGCAGCCTTTCTCCCAGGTCGGGAAGAGGGGCCGACCCGATGATTCCGACCATCAGGGTCAACAGCAATTGATTGCTGACAAAACTCATGTAGTAATAATCGAAAGAGTGCAGGGAAAACGAGAACATGGCCTGCAGATATGACCTGGCGACACTGAGGTTCTCCGCCCGGAAAAAGACCCAGCCGATCATCACGACAAAAATCACGTAAAGGTGCCTCACGGGCTTCCATGCCCCTTCCAGCACTCGTCCGGCAGGCCCTCTTTCCAAGGCCAAGAAGATCCCGTAATAGCCCCCCCATAGGATGTAGTGCCACTCCGTCCCGTGCCACAGGCCGCAAAGCAAGAAGACCAGGATAATATTGAAGCTCCTTCTATGATTTGAGACCCTGCTGCCCCCGAGTGGTATGTAAAGGTAGTCTCTGAGCCACGTTGAAAGAGATATGTGCCAGCGCCTCCAGAATTCCCGGATCGATTGCGAGATGTAAGGGTGCTTGAAGTTTTCCATGAAGGTGAACCCGAACATGCTCCCGATCCCGATGGCAATGTCGGAGTACCCGGAGAAGTCGAAGTAAATTTGAATAGTGTAACAGACTATTCCGAGCCACGCGGTGGGCATGTCCAGCCCGCTCACTCCTTTGAATGCCTCATTAGCAAACTGGGATGCGGGGGTTGCCACCAGCACTTTCTTGGCGAGTCCCACTGCAAATCGGTGCACCCCGTAGGAAACGCTCTCAAGGGTAGTCCGTCTTGTTGCAAGTTCCGCAGACATGTCACAGTAGCGCACGATGGGACCGGCCACGATCTTCGCGAAGTGGGCAGTGTACAACCCGAAATCGATTGCGTTCCTCTCCGGAGCGGTCTTCCTTCTATAGATGTTGACCTGATAGGCAATAGCGGCCAATGTGAAAAAGGAGACACCAATGGGAAACTTGATGCCGGCGGGATCATAAACATGCGAGCCGAATAATCCGAGTGCAACGCATTTGGCCACAATGCATTGAAGGACCGGGTTGTAGAACCTCTTGTAGTAGAGCAAAAGCGCCACATTGAAAGTTGCAGCCGCAGCGAGGAGCATCTTCCTCGACTTCTCTGTCCTGGCGCTCTGCAAGGTGAGCCCGAGCACATAGTTGGCCAAAGTCGAGAAAGCTAGAATCCATATGGAACCGGCGTCACTCCACAAATAAAAAAAGACGCTTGCCACAAGCAGCAGGAAGTTTTTCGCCTTCCGTGGAGCAAGCTGATGAATCAAAACCGTCAAGGGCAAAAAAATAAAAAGAAAAACAGGAGAAGTGAAGGACATCGCCCGTTATAGACTCCCGAATGGACCCGAAAACCGATTACGCACTCAAGACCAGCCATCAGAGGAAGGTAAACCCCGATACCCCTGCATTGACGAATAATTACCCTCTGCTCCGAGCAATTGTCAACCCGAATAATAAGAGAGCACTTTGGTTTCGTCTGACGCCCTAAATAATACTAATTCGCTGTCATACATTAAACTATAATTGTATTCTCCCTCCCTAAATAACTCATCAAGGAGGGGGACCGAAGATGAGACAGACGACTATTAAGGACCATCTTGAGCAGGAACGAACATGCCTGTCAAAAATGAATCGCATGGCCTAAGAAAACGAAGAAGATCAAGGCCAGAATGTGCAAAATCCACCAGTTCAAAGAGAACATCTTGAATTTGTTCATAATTACCTCCACAGCCAGCCGCTAAGACCATACACGATGCTTATGGCCGCAAAATGAACGAGCCACCATCCTGTATTTGGATAACGATAAGCTACCCCCACCTTATTTCTGCCTGAGTCGTATCCGAAGAGTTCCAAATCAAAAAGGGCCTTTCCGATGAAGAATTTGGTCCACAGGACCATTATGTCCGGCAATGTTGTCTTGAGTGCAATTGATTCGAGCGAGGATGGCTGAGGCCAATTCATAACCGCAAAGTGCGCCATCGCGATAGTGCCGACAATTACCAGAAAGCCGTTGAGGGTATATCCATAGCTGATAGTTTTCTTATTGGAGAAAAGCAGCGGCACAGCTATGACGCTTAGAATGCCGGAAAGGAGCGGGAGAGAATTGGATGTGTTCTTGGTCACAGGGTGTATCCGCAGGTGTAGCATCAGTCCGCAAGAGAAATAGCGATCAGTGCAAGAAGCAAAGTTGATTTTATATAGGTCCTGATGGTCATCTATTCCTCCTTCGATGCGCAAGTGCGCGTTCATTGCAGAAGCGAAGTAAAAGCGGTCAAAGCCAGATAGTTGATTGCAAAAGACCAGACCTGTCCTGAGGAGTGAGCAAAGCCAATGTCGTTTACCTCCAACTGCCCTATTTCTCCATCGTCAAATCATTTCAGCCCCAAAAGGGGAAGCAGCTGATCACTATATGCTTTGGCCGGTATTCAGGATGTTCGGCGAGAAACCGATATGCACCTCGCCATGCAAGATACAGCAGGTCTTGGCTGTCTGGGCTCTTTTTTCCCATGTCACGGTTGATAAAGGGAAGCAATCTGAAAACCTTGAAAACTGTTTGCCTTTAGAATTTATCCTGACTGAGCACATTGGACCTCATTAAGTAACCTTCCAGGAAGCGTGAGAGCCTCATCTTGCGACTTGGCGATCTGGTCGCATGAATATTCGATCATGATGTTGACATGGTCGTTTGGGAATTGGCCGGCCGATCTAGCGTCCGTTCGAATGCCTATTATAGGGCGGGGATTTAGCCGGTGCATGCGGTAGAAGTATCCGATCTCCCATGCCGTGCCATCATCAACTATAGGGCCATCGAGGAGGGCGATCACCATGTTGACTTCCTCCAAAAGGGCCATGTAGCGTTTAAATAGTTCCGGGGCCGGCAGCCGAGCCAAGCGGAACGAAGTCAGGGTCTGTCGTGAGTTCATAGGGCGAATGCACGCGAACCCGCACGCCGGGTGTGCTCGGCAAGGTTCAGGATGCTCCGTTTTAATACGGCCATCCATGCGCGCTCTGCTTCGGTGAATAACGGACCTGCTAAATAAATGTTCATTCGATCATCCAA
>CAVRZU010000207.1:0-11771 GCA_963725365.1 uncultured delta proteobacterium
GCGCCCCCACCCGGAATCGAATCCAGTCCGGCAGCTCTTAGCCTGGAGATCACCTCAGCAATGCCGATCCCCTCCAGACGGCTGAAAAACACTATCTCCGGGGGCGAGAAGGCATGCATGTGAATTGGATACCGTGACTTTATGAAGCTCAGCATCCCTTCGTAAAAGGAGAGCGGCAGCCCGGGATGATGTCCGCCCTGCAACAGGATTTGCGTCCCGCCCAGCCTCAGTGTTTCCTCGATTTTTTCGGAAAGCTCCGCCCGGGTAAGGACAAAGGATTCACTATGGCCGGGAGGCCGGAAAAACGCGCAGAAACGGCACCCGCACACACAGACATTGGAATAATTGATGTTGCGGTCAACAATATAGGTGACAAGCGGCTGCGAATGCTTTTTCAGCCGAACCTCATGGGCCATTGTGCCGAGCGTGTGAAAATCGGCGTTTCTGTAAAGGTCCCATGCCTGATCGAGATCTAATCTGCCATTTTCAATCATGACTTTTTGTATGAAAACCTATACCCTTCCGTCGTCGCGTCGCAAGATCGACCGTGCGTCCTCACAAAAGATCGAACGCCGAACTATAAGCTTTCTAACGTGGGTTCGAACGTTTAACGCCGAACCCGAACAGAGTGAGGGCTGCCCCTCGACGAATTGGCGACTTGCGGCCGGGTTGTCAATCGCGTGAACAGGCTGTCCCGCTCTACGGGGTCCAGCCCCGCGTCCCGAATAATCCCTTCTATTTCCAGGCGTGTCATTCCCTGCTGAGACTCGGCCCCCGCCATGTGTCCTATCTTTTCCTCGATCACCGTTCCGTCGAAATCGTCCGCGCCAAAGTATAGGGCCGCCTGGGCGAGCTTGACCGACAGCATGACCCAATAGGCTTTAACGTGCGCTATGTTGTCGAGCATCAGCCTGCTTACGGCAATCGTTTTCAGGTCGTCAACCCCGGTGGAAGGCGCAAGATGTCCAAGAGCCGTATTCGCAGGCTCGAATGTTAAGGGGATAAAGCAGACAAAGCCTCCCGTGCGGTCTTGAAGTTCCCGGAGCGCCGCCAGGTGCTCCAACCGCTCCCTCACTGTCTCGATATGCCCATAGAGCATCGTGGCATTGGTCTTGATTCCTGCCTCATGTGCCTGGCGCATGACATCGAGCCAGCCATTCGCGTCCAGTTTCTCAGGGCAGAGGCGCTCTCTTATTCGTGAGCTGAAGACCTCGGCCCCACCGCCCGGAAGCATCTGAAGGCCGGCCGATTTCAACCGCTCAAGGACCTCTTTGACGGAAGTCCCCTCTTTTTTTGCAAAATGGGCTATTTCAACCGCTGTAAACGCTTTGATACAGGCATCGGGCTTTATTTCACGGATCTTGCGGAGCAGGTCCTCAAAGAAAGAAAGAGGCAGATCGGGGTGGCAGCCGCCCACTACATGTATCTCGGTCAGACCGTCGCCGTTGGCGCGGATCTTATCGAGGATTTCATCCTCTGAGAGTTCAAAAGAAAGCGGATCGCCCTTTTTTCGGCTAAAGGCACAGAAACGGCAGCCGTTCACGCATATATTCGTGTAGTTTATATGCCTGTTTACGACATAATATGCACTATTGCCGTGAAGCCTTGTCCTGACATGGTGAGCGAGCGAACCTACGGCGTTCATGTCCGCACAGGCAAAAAGCCTCTCACCATCTGCAATCGAGAGCCTCTGCCCTTGCGCCACCTTATTAGCGATCTCTTCCAGCCCAAGCCTTTTAAAATAGCGTGCTTCCAACATATTTTTGTCCCGAGGGTCCACCGGTACAAGCGCTCAACCGGGCGCCCATCCCCATCCTTAGCAGCTTCACGCACTCTTCGACCTTGTGCTCCAACTCCTCGGCCGGGGCCTGGTATATGCTCGCCCCCGCATCTAGAAAAGGAACGCAGTAAGCCTGGAGAAACCGGTCCATTAGTGCATCCAGTACAAAAACGGCCATTTCGACGTCCGTATCGGCCCTGAGCTCTCCCCTTTCAATTCCGGCCTCCACGACGGGCCGCAGGTATTCGGCGGAAAAGAGGTGCACCTGCTGCAAGAACTCGGTTCGAAGCGGGAAGTCTTCCTGAAAAATCATCTTGAGATATATTCGATAGACCCTTGGGTGACGTTGGATAAAACGGGTCCCTGCAAGCAAGCTCTCTTTTATTCTCTCGAAAAAATCCGCACCGGCCGTCTCTTTTTTCACCTGCCGCAGCGATTGCCTTACAAGCTCAACCGCGTAGTTGAAAATAACTCGGAACAAGCCCTCTTTGGTGCCAAAATATTGGAAAAGAGACCCCTTGGCTATCCCGATCCTTTCCACCATGCGATTGACGCTCGCCTGCCGGAATCCGTGCAGTGAGAATTCATCGACGGCCGCGTCCAGGATTTTACTCTTTTTGCTTTCATCCAGCTTGTTGAAAGTATCGCGCGGAGCCATAAGCGTCCTCAAATCCGTTGAAAGTGACCAGGTGGTCATTGGCATTATAGACAGGGCGTCCATTTTGTCAAATGGATAAAGTGACCGGCTGGTCATTCCATGCCGTAAACCAAAAACCGATCTGTTTCGTCTCTAATTTATAGTTTCCGGCCCAATTTGAAGGCATCGGGTCCGGCTGTGCGTTACAGGCTGAAGCATATAGTTCGGCGTTCGATCTTTTGTGAGGACGCAGGCGGCGCCTAAACCCCTTCCGCCCAAACCCCTTCAGCCTAATGACTGGCAGCTTTTTCTTTACTTATTCCCGGTTTTGGGCCATAAATAAGGTAATCCGATCAAAGGGGCAGATAAGGTTTGACCAATAAACTGGATGCACTTCATCTTGCAACTCGTCTTCCCGGGGGGGAAGAAGACAGGGTCGCGCAGGCTGCGAATTCGCATGGCAGCACTCGCCTGCGATTCCGGGGGCTGCTGCTCCGCAGGAGATGCGATTCCTGTGGGACGAGGATCAGCATCCTCGGCGAGGAAATTGACAAAGTGTTCATGAGATGCCCTGAATGCCTGCGCGAATATGTATTTTTCGAACGCCCGGAATAAATTGCGAGTTTTGAGTCTGCAGTTTTGAGTTTTGAGTTGCATTCTGCGAAACTAACATCGGGTTTCTTGAAATTTTGTCAAGATTTTCTTGCCGCCGCCGAAGATTTGAGTGGCGAACCCGGCTGGCGGTCGCACCGCCCTGCGCGTCTCGGTATGACATCTTTCTCTTTTATTTTGCCACGCTTTCCGCCAACATCCCTTTTGCCTTTTTAGCTCTTGCCTTCTTACTTTTGCCTTTTTATTTTTTACTTTTATTACAGGGGATAAGCAGATGCGTGAATACAGTCATGATTGGCTTTGCCGCAATATCGTAGAGGGCGCCCCGGACGCAATTATCTTCGCAGATGCAGGAGGAATAATTCGTCTTTGGAACTCGGGCGCCGAGGCTATTTTCGGCCACAGCGCCAGTGAGGCCATGGGACGCAGTCTTGATATCCTAATTCCCGAAAAACTAAGATACCGGCACAACGAGGGATATCGCAAGGTGATGGGGACAGGCGTATCCAGGTATACCAGGGAACTGCTCGCCGTTCCGGCAATGCGCAAGGACGGGGAACGGATTTCAATTGAGTTCAGTATCGTAGTTTTGAAATCCGATGAGGGCGCAGTGGTTGGGTCGGCAGCCCTTATCCGCGATGTAACGGCCAGATGGGAAAGAGAAAAGGCCGCGAAAGAAGCTACAAGATCGCATGCAGCAACCGTTTAAGCCTACGAAGGAACAGGTCCGGGCGGCAAGGGGAAAGTCGGTCCCTGATGTTATCGCCCCGGCGCTGAAGGTACTTTTCTGCGGAATAAACCCCGGTCTCTACACCGCGGCGGTCGGGCATCATTTTGCGCGGCCCGGAAACCGTTTTTGGCCCGCTCTCCATTTGGCCGGTTTCACTCCCAGGCAATTTTCTCCTTTTGAGGAAGACGCACTTCTGAACCACGGCTACGGTATAGCAAACATCGTGGAACATGCCACAGCCCGCGCGGACGAACTCACGGCCGAAGAACTCATCTTGGGCGGCGCCATACTCGAGGAAAAGGTTCGAACTTTCAAACCCCGTTTTTGCGCAATCATGGGACTGGGCGCCTACCGTCTGTCCTTCAGGCGCCCAAAAGCCCTGCCCGGACTTCAGCAGGAAAAACTCGGCGGCATATCTTTTGTGTGGGTTTTACCCAACCCGAGCGGCATAAACGCAAGCTACCAGATCCAAGACCTGGTTCGAATGCTCAAAGAGCTTAAGGCCATGGAAGAAAGGCAAAAGTAAAAGACCAAAAGTACGGAGAATTTTACTTTTTGCTTCTTACGATGTCAGATGGCTGCACAAATTCGGTTTCGACCATCCTTTTTTGCCTGGTACATTGCTTTGTCAACCCTTACGAATGGAATTTCCGGATCACCGTCATCAGGCAGTATTTCGGTGACCCCCGAGCTGATGGTGACGTGTATTATCTTGTCCTGGTAATGGAAACGGGTTCTTTCAATATTGGACCGAATCTTCTCGGCAACGTTCAGCGCGTCTGCGGAATTGCTTCCATAAAGAACGGCGATCAGTTCCTCTCCTCCGTAGCGTGCAAGGAAATCAGATTTCCGCAAAGAGGATTTTATGATTTGTGCTACTTCTTGCAGGCATTTGTCACCAGCCTTGTGCCCATAGTCGTCATTAATTCTTTTGAAGTGATCGATATCCATTAGTATCAAACTGAATGTCTCGCCACCTCGATGATATCGCCTCAGACACTCTCTTATCTGTAAATCATAGGCTCGCCGGTTATTTATCCTGGTTAGCCCATCGAGCAACGCTACTTTTTCCAAAGACTCAGCCCGCTTTGTTACTTCAATTATTTCCTGATTGTAAGTTCTGAGATTTTGCTGGAGGTTAGCAATTTTAGCATCTGCTTCCTGCAACTGGACCGTATCAGACTGCTTCTTGATTTCGATTGCTTTCGAAATAGTGCCCAGCTTTGACGAGATCAGCTTAAAGATATCGTTTTGGCTTTTGCCTGAAGTGAATGCACGATGCAACTCGTCTGTATGTGATAATAGATTATTATGAAACTCATTGCTTTTCTGGCTGATTTCCAGATTATAATTTTGATATGCCGAGAACTGATCTTCCATTTTACACAAATCTTTACCCAGCTCGACGAGAAAATCATTCGAATACTCCATCTTCTCGATAGCTTGACTGATCGATTCAGTAAGCAATTTGCCGATTTGTTCTACAAGCAGCCACATGGGCGGAATCGATTGGCACTCATTTATATTTTTCTGCAACTCGCAAAATCGACTTTCGTAGTTGCCCATTATCACCGGTCCAAGGCTATCGAGCAGTTTCGTGAGTAAGTTTCGAAGCTCTGGCAGAAGTTCAAGGGTCTCCGATTCCGGCAATGAGGAGCGGTTCACTTCCCTGCCGGGCCTCAATATGCCCTGGCTTCCTCGGTTTTCTGATCCGTTAGCTGCATGTTGGATCGAAGGAGAGGTATTCTTCATGCCGGGAAGAGCCCCGTTCGCTACCTTCAAGGATTCCATTTTAGGCAGTGCGACACGGGCAGGTCTGTTATTGGGCGCAGGCAATTGCTTTTCTGCACGATTTGCCGATTCCGGCCGGAGCAGAGGAAGAATGTCATCCCGGGCTGAAAAAGCTTCTTTGAGAGCTGTTGCTGTAATCTTTCGCTTTCCTGCCGAGAGTTCTTTGAGCGTATCGATCAATGCTTCAGACAGTACATCAAGGTGCCCCATTGGTTACTCCAAAAGAATAACGTGAGAAGCGAATCGAACACTTGGCGCCCGGACAATTCCGGATTGCTAATGGTTCGGCAAAAAATCTCAAATTCTTTACTCAAATTTCATTTCATTATTAAAGTTCCTCCTGGTTTATGCCGATTATTCGGGGCACGTGACCATATCTTCCGAATCAGTTCTTTTTACTGCCGGAGCCCCAATCAAGTCAAGACAGGTTCCGGAGCAAATACTGTGCAGCAAGCAGGCATTCTACAGCCGAGGAATCAAATACAACTCTGCAATTAACCCAGGAGATGGCCTTGACTGAACCCACAAGTGAAACCGGCATGCAGGACCCAGACACTGATTCGAACGAGCCAGAACCGGTAAGAATTCCTCTCAGGATTGATGATGGACTGGTTGTGCGCGCCCTTACCGGACCTGCACGCATCGCTTCATGCAGGATTGTGGGAGCGATGCAGGACGAATTCATCCTGATCACAGAGCCGGCCGTAAAGATAAGCGAAAAGATTTCAGTTATTCTGGATGATACCTTTTTGTGTTCTTACTTTTGCGACGGCTACCTGTATGCCTTCCACAGCAGATATCGAAACCGCCTGCTGAACGATATCGTTTGCATAGAGTATCCCAAAATTGTGGAGGTTCGCCAAATAAGGAAAGATCGCAGGGTCAAGGTTAACCTTGAAACAAGAGTCAATGTTTGCGGCGGTGGTGAATCACTTTTGGCTGACATGACGGACATCAGCGGCGGAGGGTGTCGCCTGGTATTCAATCAGACGGCGCCAGTGGAAAAGGGATCCAACATTTCATTGACATTCAGCCTTCCAAACGAGGCCTTGATAAGAAAACTTCAAGCGACGGTCGTAAGGATCAACCGTGTCAAAAACAGCAAAGAAGTCGAAACAGGGTTGACATTTACAGATCAGGGAAGCGAAGTTTGCAAGGTTACGGATTTCTGCGAATTTTGCAAATACTTTGAGCTGGATTGAGGCCATGTGCTCACCCCATATATCTGCGTATCCGGCAGGGAATGTTTTTCAGGTTCGGCGTTCCGAACTCTTTTCCCAGCTTTTCGATGGAAGTAAGCATATTGAAATTTGATTTTCGCCACTCGAACTGCTCCGCCGCGTCTCCTTCCGGGAACCACCATCCCAGGGCTGCGCTGATCGTCAGGGGGTGAACGATATCAGTTACGCGCGCCGCCTGAATGATTTCGCCGTACTTCGTTTCGATTACGACATCCTCGCCGTCGCTTATGCCGTGTACTGCGGCGGTTTCTGGGTGGATTTCCACGACCGGACGGGGCCGTTTTTCCCTTAGCCGCTCTACCCACCGGTAGGAGGACATGAGAAAATAGCGGCTCTTGGCGCTGATGAGGATCAGGGGGTATTCGGGGTCCTCCTCTTCGGGGAGCGTTTTGAATTCGGGAAATTCTTTGAGCTTGAATTTACCGGCGGTACTCAGCTTCAGTTCCACCTTGCCGGTGGGAGTGCGAAATCCCTGTTCCAGATGCAGCCGGAAACGGTCGGGTCCCTTGAGATATCCTTTCGCAGCGAATTCGGAGTAGGTCAAGCCCGATGGTCTGAGCACGTCTTCGAGAAATTCTTCGAAATCTTTATGCCAGTATTCGGAGGCAGACAAGCGGCTGCCCAGGTCGTTGATGATCCTTATGTCGGGCCGGCACTCGTCCGGCGGGTTGACCAACTTGGGCCGGGCCAGTATCATACCGTGTCCTATGCCGTAGTGGCCGATATCGTTCATCTCAAACTGGTGAGCGACCGGGAAGATGATATCGGCAAGGGATGCGGTGGGCGTCATGAAGATTTCCGATACTGCTACAAAATCCAGGTTCATGAACGCTTTATACGTCGTGGTGCTGTCGGCCCAAGCCACCAGGGGGTTGGTGCACATGCCGTAGTATCCCCTTACGGGGTAAGGTGTCCCTTCGAGCACAGCCTTGCGGAAAAAGGCCGGGGGCACAGTCATAAGCCTCGGTATGACGCCGTGGTGGGCTCCGATCATCTCACGGCGTTTGTCCGGAAGGAGGTCGGCCCGAACGAATTCGCCCAGTCCCATGATCTTCGGGTCGTGGGCGTTTACGTTGCCACCGGGGACTTCGAGGTTTCCGCATATCGCCATGAGGCAGACCAGGGAGCGCGCAGCGTCGAAGGCGTTGACGTCGTGTTCGATGGCATTGCCCCACTGGAGGGCGGCCGGTTTTGCCTCGGCATAAAGGCGTGCGGCTCTGCGGATGGGGTCGGGCGGAACCCATGTGATCTCGGATACCTTTTCCGGGGTATACTGTTTCACATGCCGGGCGAGGTCTTCAAACCCATAGGTATGTTTTTCGACAAAATCCCTGTCGTAGAGCGATTCCTCGATGATGACATTGAGAAAACCCAAAGCGAGCGCCTGCGCCGTTCCGGGCCTGAGCTGCAGCCACAGATCGGCCCTGTCGGCCAACTCGGTCCTGCGAGGATCGACGACGATCAACCTGGCGCCTTTTTTGAGCTGGTCCAGGGCAAGACTTGCTATCTGCCCTTCCTCGCTTGTGGAAAGAACGTTGCTGGCCCAGGAGAGGATGAGTTGGGTCGGGTTGTGGAAGTCGGCAACGGGATAGAACCCGCAAGTGTGGATGCCCGTTAGCTCACGCGGGGCATGGCACACGTCCTGGGAGGCTACGACGTTTGGCGAGCCGAAAACGTTGGCCAGCCGGATCAGGACGAAATGTTCGAGTCCCTTGGGCATGCCCGCCCCGAAAGCAACCGCCCGCGCACCGTGCTTTTCCTTGATCCGGAGCAGGTTTTGCGCCGTTTCGTCAAGAGCTTCATCCCAGGGGATGCGCTTCCATTTGCCTTCGCCGCGCTTGCCCGCCCGCTTTAGCGGATACCGGAGACGCTCCGGGTGGGTGAGGCGGTCTCCCGAGACTCGGCCCTTATAGCAGGTGTATCCCCTGTTCAAATAGCCGTGAGGATCTCCTTTGACCTGTTCGATCCGGTTGTCCTTCACGCCGACAAGCAGGGCGCAGCCGCCATGGTCCATCCGCGCGCAGTGCGTCTTTTCCCAGCGTATCTTTTCCTCTGCCATAGCACTCAGACTCCTTCTCCGTAAGAGACAGTCGGGGATGTCAATTCCTTTTACCACGGTTAACCAGGTGCAGCATAGCCGCAACTGGAAACTAAAACCAGTGGTGTGGAACTCTGAACGGCCTAACGGGGTCTGGACCAATGCTGTTGACTTTAGATTCGGGCGCCTTTTTGGTCACGAAGAGCGCGAAGGATAGGAGCGACTAGGCATCGCATGCCTCTTGGCGAGTGCTGTCGAAGATAACTAGCTGACATCCATCATTGCCTTGGCCCTTTTTATCACCAGGTCAGGCAGGGGCGTCGTCTTTCTTGCTACCGTGTCGATATACGCAATGATCAGTTCCATAGTCGCAACGTCCTCGCCGGATTCGCTGTTGCGCATGTAATGCTGATATCGAATCGTCTTGCTCTTGATTTCCAGAAGTTCCGTTTGGATGTCCAGCAAAGAGCCCACCAGGACTTCCTGCATGTACTTCGAGCGCTGCTCAAGGGCGACAAGGCCACGCTGGTTGTCCTTCAGAAATCCGGGCGTCAAACCCAGGTGTGCAAGGAAGTGCCACGAAGCTTCATCGAAGCGCCCTGTGTAGAATTGGACATTCATGTGACCTATGTGGTCAATCGACCACGGATAGACGAAACCACGGTAGGTTTCAATTCGCGTGGACAAAATATGGCTCCCTCTCAGTAGGACCCTGCAATCCTTTTAAACCGTCCAGAAAAAAGGCCCGCTTCCAAGGAAGGGGGCCTTTATTTTTCGGGGATTTTTGTACCAAGTGGTCGGGACGAGAGGATTTGAACCTCCGTCCTCTTGCACCCCAAGCAAGCGCGCTAACCAGGCTGCGCCACGTCCCGACAAACACCCAGACTACCATCGGGCAAATTCGTAGTCAAGTCCAATGACGGAAGGTCCACGCTGAATCTGCCCTGGCGCACACTTTTGCCATTTGTCTTTCTATTTTTGCCTTTTGCCACTTAACTTTTGCCTTTTTCTAATGCCTCTGGCGAGGTCGTTCTTGGCTGGGGCTCAGGGGATACATTTTGCAATTTCCCCGCGATTTTCCGGCTTGACTTTAAGTTTGGATGGGGGTACGAACAGGCCAATCACTTAATGGATGCAACGGGATTGCTAGCAATTCCTGAAGCGATTTGTGACCAAATTCTCAAAACCCAAGTGGAGGAAAAAATGAGCTTCAAAGTAACAGTTGACAAGGACAAGTGCACTGGCGACGCTGAATGTGTAGATGTATGCCCCGTTGACGTATACGAACTGGTCGATGGTAAGGCTGAAGCTGTCAACGAGGATGAGTGCCTGGGCTGCGAAAGCTGCGTTGAAGTCTGCGAGCAGGGCGCGATTACAGTAGAAGAAGTCTAGCCTGCGCTCGGAATTGTCCTGGGTTCTATTAGCACGCAAGCCGCTTGACTCCATTGGAGGAAGCGGCTTTTTTTGTTGGTTGGGTCAAAAAAGCCCATCCCCGCAGTTTCCATCCGGAAAAGGACCCTTTCCGGATGGAATTTGCGGGGATGGGCGCCAGATGGAAACTGCAAGTGTCAAAACCGGGGTTTCCGGATGGGCACAGTTCTATTGGGCCTTGGCCGGATGGCACCCAGCACAGGTAGTCGGGGCCTTAGACTCAGGCTTTTCCGCCTTCACCTTCTTGTGGCAGTTCTGACACCTGTTGTGGAATGCCATCTTAAGATTGAGCTTCTTCTGATCGGGTGGAAATTCATTTCTCCCTGGGTGGTCGCTTCGGTGTGACATTTCTCACATTTTTGAACCTCATCGCCCTCTTTCCAGATATTCTTGCCATCTTTAAATACATGATGGCATTGGTCGCAGGCGATCTTGTACTCAGCCGAATGCTTTTTATGGCTGAACTCCACCGGCGTCTTGGTCAGAGTTGGACCAAATCGGAGGTTTGATGGTGATTGTTTCAGGCACCTGCTGCGCAGCCATTGCCAGTAACGCCGCAGAGAACATGAAAACAACCGCGATTGCAAGGCACGAGACTAACTTCTTTTTTTTCATTCCGGGCTTCCTCCTTTTGTTTATTCCATGCCTCCCGATGCTTCGAAACAGCCTATAGACGTAAGCGTGTTATTCTAGTTAAATCCTTGCCTTCACGCAAGTGATTTTGTCTCCGGCGGGATCGCCGGCCGAGTTTGCCACTGCCTCCGGCGGCGGTAAGAAAAATCCTTCTGCAAGCCGCCGAGGTGTCTTCGGATTGCGGAATACCGTAAAATGATTAAAGTCAAACCCGAATGAGTTGAAGACACTGGTGCGTTTGAGGTTTTATCGGCAAATTTCCGCAAGGGGGCTGTGGATAACCATGCAATTTCAAAAGCTCTCTTTTAAAAACCCTGATGGAAAACTACTCGCCGCCCGCCTGGACCTGCCGCTCGATGAGAAACCTGCCGCTTTCGCCCTGTTTGCCCACTGTTTTACCTGCACCAAGAATTTCAATGCCGTAGTAAATATCAATCGGGCGCTGGTGATGCATGGAATCGCGGTAATGAGGTTCGATTTTACCGGGCTGGGCGAAAGTGAGGGAGATTTTTCAGGGAAACAATTTTTCGACCAATGTTGCAGACCTCGTAGCGGCAGCCGATTTTCTCACAAAAGCCTACGAGGCGCCCAAGCTTCTCATAGGTCATTCGCTTGGCGGGGCCGCAGTGATTCAGGCAGCTCGAAGGATTACTTCCGCAGAAGCGGTGTCAACCATTGCCGCACCCACCGAACTCGCGGGTCTGTTTCGTTTCATTGAAGGCCCACTGCTTGAGGGCCTTGAAAGAGACGGCAGACGACAATCAATATTTCCGGCAGGACCTTCAAGATAAAGAAACAGTTTCTGGACGACCTTCAGGAAGGAAAACATGGAAGAGGCGATTCGAGCTTCAGGAGGCCCCTGTTGATCTTCCATTCTC
>CAVRZU010000208.1:0-12307 GCA_963725365.1 uncultured delta proteobacterium
GATAAACCGAACCGGCGCCGCTTTTTCCGGCAAGCCGCAAGAAGAGCTTCTTGGCCTTCTCGGAGGAGAGGTGTTCAACTGTTTAAATTCTTTCGATCGTTTGGGATGTGGGAGAAATGCAGAATGTAGTGATTGCCCGGTGCGAACCAGGGTGATGCATACCATCCAAACAGGAGAGAGCATCTATAACGCCGAAGGATGCATGACGGTTCTAAAAGGCTCAACAGAGGTTCCCGTCGATATGCTCATATCCACAGTGCCTGTCAAAGATAGAGACTCGGATGCCGTGCTCGTTACTATCGCGGACATCACCGAACGCAGGCTGGCGCAGAAAGCCCTTCGTGAAAGCGAAGAGCAGTTCCGCAGACTTGCTGAATCCAGTGCCGATGTCATCATACGCTATGACAGAGAATGCAGGCACCTCTATGTTAACCGTACCTGTGAGAGGGTTACGGGCATTCCGGTTGAAAAATTTATCGGGAGGACACATCGGCAATTGGGCTTTGGCGTGGAACAAAGTGAAGAATGGGAGAAAAAGATAAGAAAGGTCTTCGATACGGCAGAGCCCGAGCAATTGGACATTGAGTTCGAAAGCGCCAGGGGGCGGATGTATTTTGACAGGAGAGTCGTGCCCGAGTTCTCCGAGGATGGAATAGTGAAGACGGTTCTGGGTGTGAGCCGTGACATTACCGAGAGAGTGCAAGCGGAGCACGCGCTGAGGAAAAGCGAGGAGAGGTTTCGTGAACTCGCAGAGAACATTCGTGATGTTTTTTGGGTTATGACCCCTGATGAGGTGCTCTACATAAGCCCGGCCTATGAAGAAATCTGGGGCAGGAGTTGTGAGAGCTTGTATGAAAATCCTGCCTCATTTATGGAATTTGTGCATCCGGAGGACAGGGGGCGAGTGCGGCCAGTCCTCATAGCCGGCCACGAAGGGAAGGCTCCTTACAGCGAGGAGTATAGAATCATCCGCCGGGATGGAACGGTGCGGTGGATCCGGGCTCGCTCTTTTCCCATATTGGAGCAAGGCAGGATAGTGCGAACCGTGGGGATTGCCGAGGATATCACTACCAGCAAGGAGGCCGAGGAATTTCTCTGCATCGAAAGAGACCTTGCTTTCGGGCTGGGATCATCCGGTAGCTTGGTGGAAGGGATGAAATACCTGTTGGAAGCCTGCCTCAAATTCGAAGGGTTGGATTCCGGAGGCATCTATCTGGTCGAGAGGGAAACGGGGGCGCTGAAGCTTATCTGTCACCAGGGATTGTCGGAAGGTTTTGTAGAGTGCGTGTCGTTCTTTGATCCCACCTCTTCCAAGGCAAATTCTACCATGCAGGGTCAATCCGGCTATTGGTTCAGCCCGTTCGGCAATCTCGAAAGGGTCGATCTGCTTGAGCAGGAGGGTCTTTTGGCTTTTTTGGCCATCCCGGTAAAATCCGAGGGAAAAGTCGTTGCACTGTTAAACCTTGGCTCCCACGTGCAGCCTGAAATCCCCCGAAATGTCCGAGTCGCTTTTGAAGTGATTGCAGCTCATATCGGAGGGATCATCTCCCGAGTCAGGCTCGGGGATACCGTCAAGGCCCAGGGCGAGCGTCTCCAGGAAGCGAATTCGGCCCTTAAGGTGCTCCTCAAGCAAAGAGAAGCGGATCGAACCGAACTTGAAGAATCGCTCCTGAAAAATGTCAAACTCCTGATCACTCCCTATCTGGAAAAGCTGAAGAGGAGCCGTCTGGACGGCGACCAGAGGAACTTTCTCGAAATAATGGAATCTCACCTGCTCGAAATTACTTCCCCGTTTGTGCACAAAATCTCAGCCCGTATGCTGGGACTCACCCCTACTGAAATCCGCGTCGCAGACCTCATTCGGCAGGGGAAGCACACCAAGGAGATGGCCGACCTCCTCGGCGTCTCCGAGCGGGCCGTCATTTTTCATCGACAGGGCATCCGCAGGAAGTTCGATATGACCGGCAAGAAACTCAACCTCCAGACCTATTTAGGAACGCTGCAGTAGTTATAGTATTCCCCTGTCATTACCCTGGTGATCTTTTGTCTAACATCATCGATTTCCATCTGCTATCCTCAGTTCACTAGAGAGCAAGGAAGTCTTGGCGGAGAGATCCGGCTTTTGAGTTGTTCTGGCACCCATCCTCAACATGGTGGTCGTGTGAGGTTTGAAAGATGCTGGAGACTAAAAAAATCCTGATTGCCGATGACCAGGCGATCTTTAGAGAAGCATTGAGAATGCTTTTGTCCTCCAATCCGGCATACGAAGTGGTTGGGGAGGCGGAAAACGGTCTTGAGGCCATCCGCTTTGTGGGATCCCGAAAGCCTGCTCTTATCCTGATGGACCTCTCGATGCCAAGGATGGACGGAGTGGCAGCCATTCTTCAGATTAAAAAGCTGAGCCCATCCACAAAAATCCTCGTGCTCACCGGTCACAAGAGTGATGATCATATTCTGACTGTTTTTGAAACCGGAGCCGATGGGTATGTTCTCAAAGACGACACTTACTGCGAGTTGATGCTGGCCATCGACAATATATTTTCAGGCAGAAGCTACATTAGCCCGGGCATTTCGGAAACGGTGATCGAGGGGTATCTTGAGAGAAGAAAGGATTTCGAACCATTCACCTCATTCGATACTCTCACACACCGCGAACGCGAAGTTCTGAAAATGGTGGCGGAGGGTCTCAGAAACAAGGACATCGCCGATTATCTTTGCATAAGCAATAAAACCGTTGAAAAACACCGCGCAAACCTGATGAAAAAACTTGACCTGCACAGCGCTTCATCCCTTACCGCATTTGCCATTGAAAAAGGGATGATAGCAGCATGAAGGTACAGTAATGAACTGCTTACGAGTTCTCACCTTGTGGCCGATTCGGGCAAAGTTACTGCTCTTGATTCTTCTCGCCGTCATGTTCGCTTTTGGAGCGGTCATCAGGTCCTATATCCTGGAACGCAGGCATGAAATCGAGACGGCGGAACACAGTTCCTTACTTTTGGTGCGCAGTTTGGCAGCACAGCAGAAGGAAATCGAGATCAGCACAAAAGAGGTGCTTGGAGAGCTTGCCCGGTCGCCTGAGGTACAAACGCTTGATGTGCGGGGGTGCAACGATCTTCTTCGTAAATTAAACTCCCGGTATCCCTATTATTCTATTCTGGGAGCGCTGACACCGGATGGGAACCTGTTCGCGTCTTCAGTACAATTTGGACCTGGAATTGTAAATATCTCGGACCAGAAGCACCTAAGGGATGCCACAAGATCTCAAGATTTTTCGGCAGGTGAATATTCGGTAGGCAGGGTCACCGGAGTCCAGACGATCCACTACGCCTACCCTGCACTTGATTCCCAAAAACATCTTATTGCGGTTGTCACCGCCGGCTTCAAACTGGCCATGTATGCGGGATATATAGCTAAGGCGAATCTGCCGCTCGATTCCGTGGTGGTTATCACGGATAGTAGAGGTATACGCCTGTATCGTTCACCGAAAAGCGAGGCGGCAGTGCTGGGCCAATCCATTCCCAGCCAGGAATTTGAACATATGTCGGGCAATCTCGACGAAGGATCCTTTGAAGGAATTGCCGGTGATGGCAAATATCGTATCAATGCGTTCAAAAGATTGTGTCTTAAGGAAGGATCGTCCCCGTATCTTTATATGACTGTCGGAATCGTCAAGAAAAAACTACTCAAAAATGCCAACTTTATATTTTCCAGCAGTTTATTATTCTTAGGACTTGCAGGTTTTGCAGTACTGGCTATTGCGTGGATTTTTCCAGTTTCCCCGAGAAAACCGGCTAGCTAGTGTCCATCCGGAAACTCCGGATGTGACGCTTGCAGTTTCCAATTCGAAAAGGACCCTTTCCGAATTGGAAACCAGCTGATTTCGTATTGATGCTGATGCCTCCGGACTCCCTTGCCGGGGCATCAGCATCCGAATTCGAGCCGTCAAAATCCAGTTCAAAAATCAAAACAGCATTTGCGATTTCGGCCAAGTTGCTGCCCGATCAGCGATTCACCGCGCTCTTAGAGTTCATAATCTCCGACCATGTCGAGAACAAACTCTCCGGCAACTGGTGCGGCTTTGACTGTGAAGGTCCCGCTACCTGTCATGTTTGCCAGCTTGCCTGTGCCCTTGTAGACTTTCCAGGTTCCCTGGGTTAGCTTGTTTGCAGCCTCGCGGCGACCCTCGTATGAAGAGTAAATCGCTCCATCTTGAAAGGTAGTTATGGCATAGCCCTTCATCTCTCCCGTACCGGCAATCCGGTCATGGAAAGTGACGCTTCGGCGGGAAATAAATTGGCCGGCAACACCCACCTGATATTCGATCGGTTCCCCCTCCATTTCCACCAGCATCAGTGTATGGTCGAACTGATCGTTGACGTAGAGCGATTCCCGGCGGGTTATAACCAATCGATAAGTTGCTTTTCGCTTCATTGTTTTCTCCTGCATCACGGTGTGCGTTATGAATCCGAACCGCGTCTTCAGGTCGGATTCTGCCTGAAAAAACTTCCCGAACGACCCTAAAGCCACAAAACTATACGATTTCCCGATTTTCACTACCACTCATGAGTGAGGTTCGGCTCCCCCCATCCTTTGCGTACCACAAAATCCACAAAGCTGCGAACGTCTTTGCCTGCAGTAGCCGCAGTATAGAGATAGTATGGACGTCTAAGCGGATAAGTTCCATCCCCGATCGTACCCCTCGTTGCGCTAACCGGCAGCGAATGTTCATCCTTTGCGATGTTCAGGAGCTTGATCCTGGACTCGGGGCCCGGGAATGGGTCCCGCATTCTGACGTAAGCTATGGAGCCTGCTGTTGCTGCAACCCTTTTCATTATCACCGGGAAGTCCGGCAGAGTGATTGCGGTTTTGGTGATGGGAACTCCGCCGAGGATGTCGTTTTCCACAAACAATAACGTGCCGGGATGCTTATCGCCCGATTTGAAAACCGTAATAGCCTGATCTTTCCCGTTAATATCCTTCCAGTTGACGATTTTACCAGTGAATATCTTTCTTACACGGTCCATCGGAGAGTTCATTTACCGGGTTCTGCCGATCGGTAATAATGACTATCCCGCCGTATCCTATCAAATGTTCGTCGAGTTGAAGCCCCTTGACCTTTGCTTCCTCGCTTTCCTGAGCGGTGATTTTGCGTGAGGCCATAGCTACATCGGTCTCACCTGCGATGAGAGCTTTCACCCCTTCATCGACCAGTGAATTGGGGGATACGGTTATAGCAACATCAGGATGGGCTTTCATATAGAGCATGGCAAGACCGCGAACTCGGCCCCACATGGAATCCGAGCCCGTCACTTTGATGGGGACCTTTGTCTGAGCGGACGAGGGCAGACCGCCTGCAATGAAAAATGCCGCCACGATGATGGCGATTATGAGGATCTTCTTCACTTGCTCTCCTTTTGCTTCGAAACGCCCTTCAAAATAAGCCGACCGGAATAATGTATCAAGTTGTGCCCTTTGCATCGAGACTGCATTTTCGGGCGGAATCCTGATCGCAGATGGTGAGTGATAGCCGCAAGGGCATGTCCAAACTACAGTGGCCGGAAAAAGATTCTTTCCGGCCACTTAGGACTTAGGACTGGCCGTTTGGCCACTCGTTACTGTTTCTTGGAGACCACCGGCCACTTGGCCGCCGGCGACTTGGCCGCCGGCGACTTTTTTTTACACAACTTCAAACTTGTAGACTTCGTTGCTTTCCGTATCGATCACATGCACGCCGCAGGCGATGCAGGGATCGAAAGAGTGAACGGTGCGAAGGATCTCGACTGGCCTTTTGGGATCGACGACCGGAGTCCCTATAAGCGCGTGTTCCAGAGGACCCATCTTATCGGCGGCATCACGCGGGCCGATATTCCAGGTTGACGGCACCACCATCTGGTAGTTGGCGATTTTCTTGTCTTTTACGCTGATCCAGTGTCCCAGCGCACCGCGTGGAACATCGTTTAAGCCTGCGCCCATGCCTTCTGAGGGCATCTGTTCCCATGGCCGATCGTCGCAGATGTTGAGGTCGCCGTTTTTGACGTTTGCGATCAACTGGCCAAGCAAAGTACCCATGGACTCGCCTATGACCTTGGTCTCAATCGCCCTTGCCGCGACTCTGCCCAGGGTGGAAAAAAGCGCCTCAGCAGGTATGGCCAGATGTTTCAATACCGCGTCAACATTTTCCTTCACTGCCGGAACACCCTTGCCGTAGGCGATCAGAACTCGCGCGAGCGGGCCTACTTCCATCGGTTCGCCTTTGTAGCGAGGCGCCTTCATCCAGCTATACCGGGCCTCAGTATCGTACTTGTCGAACTTAGGCTTGGTTTCGCCGGTGGCCGGGTTGAGTTCCTTCGGATCGCCTTCGTACCAGCTATGCTTGATTTCTTCGGTAATCAGGGAGACATCGACCGGCTCGACTTTGGCCAGGTTGCGGTTGAATATCGCCCCGCGCGGCATCAGGAAACTGTCGGGTTCCTTGGGTCCCATCGGGAAATCGCCGTAGGCCAGAAAGTTCTGCGTCCCGCCGATCTTTGTCCAATCCTTGTAAAAGGGCGCAACCGCAAGCACGTCCGGAATATAGACGTCGTTCACAAAAGCCATTGTTTCCAACCACAGGTACTTGAATTCGGCGAGCCTGTCAGGGGTGAGGTCCGTTGCGCAGGTTACGCCGCCCAGATACAAGCTTTGGATATGGGGGTTTTTGCCCCCGAATATTGCCATCAGCCTTGCAGTGCGGGCTTGTTGCTTCAATGCCATAATATAATGGGCAACCGCCATCAGGTTGGCTTCAGGCGGCAGCTTATACGCCGGGTGGCCCCAATAGCCGTTGGCAAAAGGCCCCAGCTGGCCGCTTTCTACAAACTTTTTGACTCTCGCCTGCACGGCCTTGAAATCATTTACACCGGACTCGGGGCAGTTGGGGGAAAGCTTTGTGGCAAGCTCCGCCGTTTTTTTCGGATCGGCCTTGAGCGCGCTTACAATGTCCACCCAGTCGAGCGCATGCAGGTGATAGAAATGCACCATATGATCATGAAGATATTGCGATCCGTGCAGCAAAGTTCGGATTATCCGCCCGTTGTCGGTCATTTTGGAGCCAAGTGCGTCATCCACCGCCCGAATCGACGACAAGGCATGAACATAGGTGCACACGCCGCAGGCGCGCTGGGTAAACAGGTTTGCGTCCCTTGGGTCCCTGCCCTGGAGCATTATTTTCGATCCCGCGGAAAAGTGTCGAACTGCTCCATGCGTTTGTGACTTTTCCATTCTGCACTTCCACTTCTATTTTGAGGTGACCCTCAATCCTGGTGATCGGGTCTATTACCACTCGTGCCATAATGGTTTCTCCTTATTTGAAAAACGAATCCCTTGTGTCTTCTTACCGCTCAATGTCCCACCCGATCAGGATGATTTAAAGAAGGGAGTGGACTTATCCCAGAAATTTGGCTCGCTGCACCTGATACATGGATGTCCGGCCTGAACGGGCCAGCTTGTTCCGTCGTTCCACTTGACTTTAGGGCAGTTATTGTAGGTCTCGGGGCCTTTGCAACCCATATTATACAGACACCACCCTTTTCTGGCTTCATCCGAATTGAAGCTGGTCACGAATTCGCCCGAATCAAAATGAGACCGTCTCGGGCACTGGTCATGAATGAGTTGTCCGTAGGCGAAAAGAGGTCTTCCCTTATCGTCGAGTTCGGGGAGCTTGCCAAACAGCAGAAAATTTACAACTGTTCCCACAAAGTTTATCGGATTTGGAGGACACCCCGGAATATTGACGGTTTTGAGCCCTGTGACTTCACTTACGCTCTTGGCCTGCGTCGGATTTGGAGCCGCCGCGGGAAGGCCGCCGTACGAGGCGCAGGTCCCGATGCAAATGGTGGCCATCGCCTTGGGACCGACTTCCTTTATCAACTCCAGCATCGTTTTGCCGGCCACTGTTCCAAAATTACCGTTATCTCCGGTGGGAACGGCGCCGTCTGACTACCAGGATGAATTTCCCTGCATTTTTGGCAATGGAATCATGCAGTGATTTTTCCGCTGCTTCGCCCGAGGGGGCCATAATAGTTTCATGATAGTCCAACGAAATAATGTCGAGCACTAACTGATCGATCCACGGATACATGGTTCGTAGAGTGCTTTCAGCGCAACCGGTGCATTCCGCCAACGCCAGCCAGATAACAGGCGGCCGCGGGGCGTTTGCCAACGCAGCAGCCACTTTCGGTACGTAAGCTGAGGACAGTCCCATTGTAGCGGTGAGGGTGGTGCAGTACTTCATAAAATCTCTTCGTGAGATTCCCTTCCGCTCCAGTCTTTCCAAAAGACCTTTTCCTTGACTCATAAGAGCTCCTCCTGCAGGCCATAAAGCAAAAAAAGTATATTATGGTTCCGAACAATCCTGTACCACGCCATTGAATCTATTAGATGAAGTCAATATGGAATGCAACGATTTTGTCAGTTATTTGTAATGGGGCGAGAGTTTTTGCTTTTCCTTTTGTCAAAGCCGGATTAAATAGCCGCTGACGGATGGGAATCGGGGGGCAATTTTGTTGATCCGGCATCCGACCCCGTTTAGAAAGAGAAGTCTACCGCATGTTTAAAAAAACTCTAAAATATTTATGGCCTTACAGGTTTGCGTTTTTGATCGCCCTCGCTCAGGTTGTTATCATGAGCGGCTGCGAATTGCTCAAACCCTGGCCGCTGAAGATCATAATTGACAACGTCCTGAGCGGGAAACCGGCCCCGTGGGGCCTCGAAAAGCTCTATACGCCCGCAGCCCTTCTGATCCTGGCTTCGGTTAGCCTGGTCATCATCTATCTGTTTCTGGGCGCCATTACGCTGCTGAACAACTATACGACCATCAAGATAGGCCAAAAGATGGTCAATGACATGCGCCGGGACCTCTACGGCCATCTCCAGAAGCTCTCGCTTGCCTTTCACAACCGCAGGCAGGTGGGAGATCTTCTCTACCGGGTTACCGCCGACACTTATGCCATCCAGAGCCTGACAATGAACGGAGTCTTCCCGATTGTGACCGCTGTGGCTCTGCTCGCAGGTATGTTCATAGTGATGATGAAGATCGACTGGGAGCTCACCCTGCTTTCTCTTGCCGTGTGTCCTGCGCTGCTGGCGTCCATCCTGTTGATGAGCGGCCGTATAACAGAGGCGGCGATGCTTGCGCGCCGGCAGGAAAGCGAGGTCTACACCGTCGTGCAGCGGGCGATGTCGGCCATACGCATCATCCAGGCCTTCACCAAGGAAGAGGAAGAGCACCGCAAGTTCATGAGCGCAAGCGTTTCGAGCCTCGGAGCAAGCCTCAGGTTGTACACTCTTCAGACATTTTATTCCGGCGTTGTCAATGTGGTGATGGCCGTCGGGACCGCCCTGGTAGTCTGGGTGGGGGCCAGGCATGTATTGTCCGGACAGCTTACGATCGGAGAGATAATAATCTTCACAACCTACCTGGCCTCGCTCTATGGTCCGATGAATACCATCTGCCAGACCTGGGGGCTGATTCAGGGCGCTAAAGTTGGTGTGGAGCGGGTTTTCGAGATACTCGATGTGGAAAAAGACCTTAAGGAAGGCCTCCGCGCGTTCCCAAAGTCGGGGACCAGTGGGGAAGTGGTCTGGGAAAATGTCAGCTTTGATTACGTAGCCGAGCAGCCGGTGCTGAAAAATATCAACCTGAGCGTCAAACCCGGTGAAAAGATCGCCTTTGTGGGTCCGACGGGAGTCGGGAAATCGACGCTGGTCAGCCTGATTGCGCGGTTCTATGATCCGTGCGGGGGCAGGGTCCTTATAGATGGCGTCGACATTCGCGATTACCAGTTGAAGTCGCTGCGGAGTCAAATTTCCATGGTGCTTCAGCCTCCATTGGTTTTTCCGGTTTCGGTGAGTGAGAACATAGCCTATGGCAGACCTGAAGCCGGAATTGAAGAGATTATCTCGGCAGCCAAACTCGCACGGATTCATGATTCGATAGAGAGGCTGCCCGATAAATATGAGACCCTGGTTGGCGAGCAGGGCGCAACGCTTTCGGAAGGCGAGCGGCAACGGATCACTATCGCTCGCGCTATTTTGCGAAACTCGCCGATCCTGATCCTGGACGAGCCGACTTCTTCGGTTGACGTGGAGACCGAAGCCCTCATAATGGAAGGATTGGAACAACTAACGGCCGGCCGCACAACATTTATCATCGCCCACAGGCTTTCGACTGTCCGCAAGGCGGACAGGATTGTCGTGCTGGGAAAAGGGGAGATTATTGAACAGGGCTCTTTCAATGAACTATTAAGGGCGCATGGTCCCTTCGCTGCCCTCTATCAGTCTCAATTCGGGCTGGACGAACCGCGAGAGGCGGTTCGGTAAAAAAAGGCCGTTGCATCACGGTTATGTTGCATTTAAGTTGCATTAATGTATCTTTGCGATGGTTTCAGGGTATAATATTTGCTATGAATATCGTAGGCTTCGAAAAAATTGCGTAAATCATTGACACATCCGGATAGAATCAAGCGCTAGAGGTTTTCCCGTGAAGTATGCGAGCCTTTTTTTTCTCATTTTTATAACTGCCCTGCTGCGACCGGTTCCGTGCTCGCCGGAAGAAGTCACAATCGAGCAGTACTTGCAGAAAATGTCTGTTCTTTCTCCTGTGGCGGCAAATTCGATCAAGGAGATGCTGCAACAGGCGCAACATCCGGTCCCGGCCGGCTGACTCCAAATCCGATCCTTTCTCCTATATACCTCAGGGCGAACTCTCTGTCCCCCCGGCGCCCGGGTAATGATTTTCGTTCCCCATCCGGACGATGAATCGATCGCCGCCTCCGGGCTGATTCAACGAGTGCTCGAAAGGGAGGGCAAGGTACGTGCAGTCTTTGTCACGAACGGGGATGGTTACACTTACGCCGTTCGGCTCAGGATGAAGAATGCGCGCATTTCCGCAAAAGATTTCATCGAGTTCGGGAAAAAAAGGCAGGAGGAAGCGGTTCAGGCTTTATGCGAACTCGGACTTCAGCCCGAAGACGCGACTTTTCTGGGTTTTCCCGATGCCGGCATAGACGAGCTGTGGGAAGCCTACTGGTCTAATCTTCATCCATTTATATCTCCTCACACGCTCTTCGACCGGCCGCACAGAGCAGGTCTGAAGCGGTGGGTAAAGTACTCCGGCGTGAGCCTCAAAGATGAGATCGAGCGGGTGATCAAGGAGTTTTCGCCCGACCGGGTAGTGATTCCCGATCCGCGCGATTATCACCCGGACCACGCAGCCACCGGTGTTTTCGTACTCGACGCTCTGCGAGCCATCTACGATAATGAGGAGACCCTTCCTTCCAGGGTGCTGACTTATCTGGTACATTACAAGGATTACCCTCGCGGGGCTGAGTGGGCGCAGGAGATTTCGAGCACAGGGGTTGGCGGCTACAGCAAAGTATCGGAGAAAACTCTTGCCGATACGAACTGGGTTACACTGCCGCTGAGTCTGGAGGAGGTCGAAGGCAAGCGGCGCGCCTTACTCTCGCATGCCTCTCAGCTCCAGATGCTCAATTTGTTTTTCAAGCAACTTTCTGCTGCCATCCGAAATGTTCGGCAGCCTTAATTTGACGCAGATGATAACAGTCCCCCAGGAGTACGCCGCCTATTACAAGCACCCTGCCATTGACGAAGAGCCTGTCGGAATGATCGGCAAAAGTCCGTAGGCGGTGGGACCGCCAGCCGGGTTGGCGGCCACTCAATCCTTCGGCGGCGTCAGGAAAAATCACCCCCCGCCCTATAAGCGCTAACTTAATGGCTAAGGTCTCTCACTCGTCATTCCGGCGATTGACAACCGGGCCGTAACCCAATGGCTCATGCGTGGGGCGAGCCCTCACTCTGTTCGGGTTCCGCGTTAAACGTTCGAACCCACGTTAGAAACTTATAGTTCGGCGTCCGATCTTTTGTGAGGACGCACGGTCGATCTTGAGGCCGGAATCCAGGAAAGCGTAATGAATAAACATCCGGTATACATTTTGGCAAGCAAAAGAAGACGATATCTGTTTTTGCTGCTTGTTCTCGTTCCCCTCTCCCAATTGGTTTTCGCCCAGGACTCGGGAAAACCGATTCCCCGGACTTCCCCTTCTGCAGAGGCCGTCGGACACCAAAAATGGAGCACGGCCGAAATAGACGGCGTCCAGTGGCTGATCGATCCGGAGGGCAAACCTTTCTATTCAAAGGGAGTCAACTTCGTCTCCCCCGGTCTGGACAGCGAAAAGAGCAGGGCGGGAAAGGCGTACTGCTGGTTGAATTTTTGTTCCGGCATCGGTGAGTGGCGCAAACAAGTCAC
>CAVRZU010000209.1:0-3488 GCA_963725365.1 uncultured delta proteobacterium
TTATCTCGGATTCCTGACGGGATCCGCCGGTGCCCCCGCCCTCCCGGCGGGCTAGCCGGCGCGACGATCCGTCGTAGTGGAGTACCTCGCTAACAGGTCATTCAACAGGCGAGGGTGACCTAAGTAAATCAAGGATAAAGGGGGGAAAATGACACAGTTATTGGCTGACGGAGAGGTTCAATCACCATCAAGGCAAGCATGGCGGAATCTGTAACACGCCATGCGCTAATCACACAGGGGGAAGAGTTTAAATTCCTTCTAGGGGATTGATACTTTAGACTTGGGATTATTCGTTTTATGGGGAACGGAGTGGGCTGATCGTCTTCGGCTACTTGGATTTGAAAAAAATTGCTGCACAGAACGTAAGTGGCGGCCTACTTTCGGAGATGCCCTCCGGAAGAAAATATATATTCCATGCCGGGGGTAAAGGCAATAATTACAGGTTCCATCTTGAGTTCCCCCAATATCATCTTTTCATCGGCAAGGCGACGTCTGCGGATAAAAGCCCGAACGTGTTTGTTTCCCTCAATTCAAAAACCATCTGGTTCCAGCAAATTGAAACCGCTCTTCGTGAAATAGCCTGCGATTTGAAATTTATTGGTGGAGGTATCATTAAACGCATCCAGCCAAGCCGGTGCGACCTCGCCGCCGATTTCCAGGTTCCAGGGGGCTTCAGCTACGAATTCTTAAAGTCCCACAAAGTTACCAGGAGCCGAAAAACAAATTCTTATCTAACCGGCGACACGCTGGAAACCTTCTAGTGGGGGCAAAAGCCGGGGGTGTTCAGCTTCGCTTATACAACAAGGCAACAGAGGTTCTTCAACAGGAGAAAAAACTTTGGTTTGGGATGTGGGGAATTAAGCCGGGGGCAGAGGTGTGGCGGGTGGAATTCCAACTTCGCCGGGCGGTCCTTAAACAGTACGGAATCAGTACTCTCTGTGATCTTTACAGCAAGGCTGGGGGAATATGGAAGAATCTGACCGAAGGATGGTTTTCACTTCGTTTGCTCGACAATGAAAGCACAGAGCGTAGAACTGTGCATCCGTTTTGGAATGAAGTGCAGCTTTGTGCGCAAAGGTTTGGCCCTGCACTGATGCTCAAACGCAACCTTGCGGGATCAAATACGGCGTCCGTGGATTGGTACATATCCCATATTGATGGATGTCTCTCATCATTTGCGGCGCGTCTGGGAATAGAGAACCGGCAGGAAGCTTTTCGGGAATTGGAAACGCGATTACACAATTGCAGAAATGAAAACACCTTCAATAAAAAGTTGATGAAAAAGGCTGTCAGTCTGGGTTGGTCGGCCAACGGAGAAGGAAAATGATTGATTTCATCTCCGAGTTTGAGCCACTGGCCTACTTTCCGGGCCTGGTGGACATCTGCAAGGGAGAAAATGACAGATTGTTTTTCCTGGTCGTTAAAGACGGAAAGGCAACCATTGAGGAAAAAGCGGCTCTGGAAAATGGGACCGTTATTCCTCCGGAAGCAAAACAGTTGCCAAGGCAAATGTTCTTAGCCCTGCCGGATGCCTCCGAGGTCTTGGCTGGATCGAGAAGGAGGACGACGGCATTTTCGATGATCTTCTAAATTACTTAAAGCGGTTCTCGTCTCTGGACGATCTGCAATTATCATTCACCGCGCATTATGCATTTCTTTCCTATCTGCACGATCATCCGGCAATCAGCTATTGTCCCTACCTCCTTTTATGCCGCGCCGGAGCGGGGCAAGAGCAGAGCGGGCCAGGCCCTCACCTATATCTGTTTCAGGGGCTTCCATTCGGTGGACATGCGCGAGCCGATAATTTTCCGCTTTGCCCAAAACCTTCATGGGACGTTGTTTCTCGATTCAATGGACGTCTGGAAAAGGGCTGAGAAAAGCAACTGCCAAGACCTTTTGCTCTTGCGCTTCCAAAAGGGGGTCCAGGTGGGTAGGGTCTTGCACCCTGATAAGGGGGCTTTCAAAGATACTGAGTATTATGACATTTACGGCCCAACGATATTTGCTACTAATCAACCTCTTCACAACATACTTGGGACTCCATGCTTGCCCATCACAATGCCGAACCATCCCGGAAACTATGAGAATCCGCAACCTGAATATGCTCTGGCGCTGAAAGCTCGACTCACTGCGTGGAGGGCAAAATACCTATTCTGTGCTTTGCCGGAGATCGACCCCATAGAGGGTATCTCCGGAAGACTTTGGGACATCACCAAACCGCTTTTTCAAATCGGCAGACTTATGAATCCGGCGAATGAAATTCTTCTTGAAACGGCAATTCTTGCTATTGCCGGAGACAAATGCGCAGAAAAAAGCGGGACGGTTGAAGGCAAGATCGTAGCAATCATACATAATCTTAGCGAAGAAAATGGAGACTCCCGTTTACCGGAATGGACGATTAGGACAATTGACGTAACAAGGAAGTTTAACGAGGAAAGGCCAACTGATCGCCACGTTTCGGCATCCTGGATTGGTATAAAACTAACAGGTTTGAGCCTCAGGAAACGGCACATTAACGGGAGATCCGAGTACATCATAACCCAAGCTGATTACAAGGCGTTGCACGCTCAATACGGTCTATTTCAGAAACAAAGCCGTTCCGCGACAGTTATGACTCGGAAAGTGAGTCACCCTACCAACACCCTACCGGATAATACGTCATCATTACAGAAAGTTACGGGAGTAGTAGGGGGTTGTAGGGTGTTGCAGAAAGGGGTGGACGCTAAGAGAGAGATATTTGAAGAGCGAGCAGCAATAAAGGAGTATGAAGGCGAGCTTTCCAGGGAGGAAGCTGAAGAAGCCGCACGAAGCCAGGAAGTGCCGTTCTGATAAATCAGAAAAGGCTCTGAAATGACCGGTTGCTCACCAACATACACATGCCGTAATATGCCTCCTGTCCGGACAGTCGAGGGAGGTATGTGCATGCTTGGAGGCATTTACTCCGACCAGACTTGTCCTAAGTGCGTAATGAGGATGAAGGATAACAGGCGGGATGCTGTTTGCTGTCCTGACCATCCGGAACAGGAAGCAACCAAATTGATCGTCCAAGTCGGGCGAAAGATCAGAAGGAGGTTTAGCGGAAAGGACGGATACAAAAAGGCGTTTAGATTTCTAACAGGAATTCGCTTCAAAACGGATGAGGGGACCCTGGACGAAAGAGACTACCAAGCCAAATCACCGCTTGCGTTTTCAAAACTTGGCCAGGACTACATTGAGACGAAGGAACTTGAGCTAAAACGTGGACTGCTCGCCCGGGGGACATTCCGGCCAATAAAGCATGAAATGGGGTTGGCAATCTCAAACTTTGGCGACACCAACATTAAGCAGATCGGCTTTATCGAACTTCAAAAATTTCTGCTTTCGTTGGATGATCTCAGCTCGAAATCCGTTCACAATGTCAGGACCAATCTTCACGCATTTTGGAGTTGGCTTGTGAAAGCCAAAGTAATAGCAATACGTACTCTAACCCAGGCGGCACCAGATTGCAT
>CAVRZU010000210.1:0-13860 GCA_963725365.1 uncultured delta proteobacterium
TGGGGACCGGCTCGGATGTAGGCAAAAGCTTATTGGCGGCTGCTTTCTGCCGAATTTTCAAAAACCTGGGATATCGAGTGGCGCCCTTCAAGGCGCAAAACATGGCCCTGAACTCATTCATTACTCCGGAAGGCGGAGAGATGGGCCGCGCCCAAGTCGTCCAGGCGGAGGCTGCGGGAATCGAGCCTCATGTGGACATGAACCCGATCCTTTTAAAGCCGACTTCTCAGATGGGCTCCCAGGTGATAGTGCTTGGACGCGCTTTGGGAAATTATTCGGCAAAAGAATACTACGAATACAAAAAAGAACTTGTCCCTATAGTCAAAGGGGCTTTTGAAAGGCTTTGCGCCCAAAATGACCTGATAGTTATCGAAGGCGCCGGGAGTGCGGTCGAGCTAAATCTCAAGGAGCACGACCTGGTGAATATGGCTATGGCCGAAATGGCCGATGCCAGGTGCATATTGGTGGGAGACATCGACCGGGGAGGAATATTTGCGGCCCTGCTCGGAAGTTACTCACTGCTGAGCGCGGGCGAGAGGGACAGGGTTGCCGGGTTTATCGTAAATAAATTCAGAGGAGACCCGCGTCTGTTTGAAGAGGGGGTCCAAATACTGCAATCGCGCTCCGGTGTGCCGGTTTTCGGGGTTGTGCCTTACTTCGAAAATATTTCCCTGCCCGAAGAAGACAGCGTGGCGCTCGGGCGAAGGATGAACAAAACAAATGAAAATCCCCGCGCCATTCGCATTGGTGTCGTCCGCCTGCCGTTCATTTCCAACTACACCGATTTCGATCCCTTCGAGAGGGACCCCCGGATTGAGCTGGTCTATTTCGATGGCCCGGCCCAAATTTTCGGATTCGACGCCGTGCTCATCCCGGGAAGCAAGAACACTATCGAAGACCTTGCCGCTATGCGCAAAACTGGAATGGCCGATGCCCTGTGCGCTTTTCATAAATCAGGCGGCGCCGTTGTCGGGCTGTGCGGCGGATACCAGATGATGGGGTCCGTTGTGCGCGATCCTCACGGAATTGAAAGCTCGATTGACACTATCCCCGGCCTGGGCCTGCTGGATATGGAAACCGAAATGTATCCTGAAAAAATGACCTCGCAGGTTCAAGCAGGGGTTATCCCGGAATCGCTGCCTTTCTCAGGGTGCGGGGAGGTGCTTGCCGGATATGAAATACACATGGGCCGGAGCGTCTCGGGCGGGAAGGCAAAACCGCTCTTCAGGATCTCAATGAGGGATGGCAAGCCTGTCGATGTGGAGGATGGGCTGGCTCAGTCCGATGGCCGAACATGGGGCACATACATCCACGGCATTTTTGATAACGACGGGTTCAGGAACTCTTTTATCCAGGATCTCGCAAAAAGGTCCGGCAGGGATGTCGCGGCCCTCTGCAAACCTTTTTCCTTCCGGCTCTGGAAAGAGGAGCAGTACGACAGGCTTGCCGATCTCGTGTGCAAGCATGTCGATGTCGGCCGGGTCCTCGAAATGTTAGGAATTGAGGGATTTAGGGATTAACTATGAATGACGAAACTGAAAACTGAAAACTCTTATGTTATTTCTTCCCTGGCATCTTGTTTGTGCTTACGTTCTCGACCTCGCGGCAGGCGATCCACGGTGGATGCCTCATCCGGTCCGATGGATCGGACGACTTATTGCCCGGACCGAAACCGTGCTTTATGACGAGTCCTCCTCCCCGGGTCTCATGCGGGTTTCGGGATGCGCTCTTTGGATCGTCGTTATAGCGGTTGTGCTATGTGCGGCAAAGGCGCTCATAGCAATAGCCGGCCTTGGCGGCCCGATTTTCGGCGATCTTGCCCTCATATGGCTCGCATACACTACTCTTGCCACCCGCAGCCTTCATGATGAATCATCCAATGTGGCCGAGGCCCTGCGAAGCGGGGATCTTGCCCTTGCCCGGTCCCGCCTTTCTCTCATCGTTAGCCGCGAAACCACTCAACTTGACAGGGACGCCATCCTTCGCGCCCTGGTGGAGACTGTTTCTGAAAATATTTCGGACGCAATTGTGGCGCCTCTTTTTTTTCTTGCGCTCTTTGGACCGGTTGGCGCTTTGGTCTACAAAGCTGTAAACACCATGGATTCGATGCTTGGGTACAAAAATGAGCGCTACCGTTATTTCGGCTCTTTTGCAGCACGAGCCGACGACGTGGCAAACTGGGTCCCGGCAAGGATCAGCGGCTGGCTGGTGGTGGCTGCTTCGGCATGCATGCGCGGGAACTGGCGGACCGTGGCAAAGATCATGATGAGGGACGCGCCAAAGATGAAAAGCCCCAACGCCGGATATCCCGAAGCCGCTGCCGCAGGTGCCCTCGGGGTTCAACTCGGCGGTGCAAGCCGCTATTTCGGGGCCGTTGTCGAAAAGCCCCTGCTCGGTGACCCGGTTGACGACATGACAATGGAGACCTACGCCAGGATGATCCGCCTTATGTATCTGAGCTCCGGGCTGGCTTTCTTTATGGCGGTATGTATAATGCTGACCATACGGATTGGGGGCGCGATCCTATAGGTCCTGCCCGGCAATGCTGTTGACTTTAATTAACTTTTTTTTCACGGCGAAGACGCGAAGACGCGAAGACGCGAAGAAAAAAGATCTCAAAGGTTCTATGTTCTTCGGAGAAAAGGCTGCCCCGGATTGAAACCGGCGCTTATGTGACTTATACCAATTTGCGCTCAAGAGCGGACGGGGGATGCGCCCTCACGAAAAGATCGGGCGCCGGACTATCCATGTCAGGTGACGATTTCATGATAAGCGTGGGGCTCGAAGCGAAGCGAGGGGCACCCCGCCCCTACGGCACCGTCACGCGGTTGCTTTTGTAGGGGAGGGCTTTATGCGCCCCCGGTGCGCCCGATTTGAAAGCAAATTGGTCTTATCCCTTGGACCAGACAAATGACCATCAATCACGGCGGTAATATCTACGAGCTGTCGGCGCGCGCCGGATGCTCTCCTGATGATATTTTGGATTTCAGCGCAAGTATAAACCCGCTCGGTCCGCCTTCCGGGTTTGAGCAGGTTCTTGCCGGCTTCTTTCGCCGGCTCGAAAGCTACCCCGACATTCGCAATCAGCTTCTGACCGAAGCCATTTCAAAATTCCACGGTATCGATCCTGAATACATTGCCGTCGCAAACGGGTTAACCGAGTTGATCTATTGGCTGCCTCGGGCGCTTGGGATAAGCAAGGCGCTGGTGGTGACGCCCACATTCGGTGAATATGCGAAAGCTTTCGAGCTTCATGGGACGCGCCTGCAAAAGCTGTATTCGACACCGGAAGACCGGTTTCAACTCCGGGTCGAACACCTGGAAGCCTCACTCCAAAAGGACTCCTTTGAAGCTGTTTTGCTCACACACCCATCGAGTCCGTCAGGGTCACTTTTGGACAGCCAGGTAGTCAATTGGATTATTGAACACGGAAATAATCCCAGCGGTCCACTGTTTTTGATTGACGAAGTTTTTATCGATTTTTGTGAGCAGGCTTCCCTCAAGCGTTTTCTGGAAAGGTCGCAGAACATCGCGCTCATCAGGTCCCTGACCAAGTTCTACGGTCTGCCGGGTTTGCGGATCGGCTACCTGCTTGCCCCGCCGGGAATAGCCAAAAAGGTCCGGGGCAACCTTCCGCCCTGGTCGGTTAACACGCTTGCTCAGGCTGCCGGCGCCTGGTGCTTTACGCAGGACCAATACAGGAACAAGACTCTGGAACTGGTTGCAGGCGAGCGCCAAAGGCTTGCAAAGGAGCTTTCAGCTATTCAGGGCTTTGATGTTTTCCCGGCACAGGCCAATTACCTGCTCGTCCGGATGGACCGCACGCTTCAACCGGCCCCCGCTCTGAAGTGGAAGATTTTCGAAGAGCACCGCATTCTTATTCGCGACTGCGGGTCTTTCGAAGGTCTCGACGACTGGTATTTTCGAGTTGCGGTGCGTCTACCCGATCAAAACGACAGGCTGATTGCAGCCCTTAAGAGGGAAGTAAAAAGTAAAAAGTAAAAAGGCAAAAGTAAAAAGCAAAAACAAAATACCGCGCCGTCCTATATGCCTTATTCCCTTCAGCCTTCAGCCTTCAGCCTTTGGCCTTTGGCGGGTCTTGCCGTTTAGTGTTTACGATGATCGCACCGACAATTTTGGAAATTTCTTCCGCCTCCCCTATAAGTTCTGCTACTTTGATGTCCCCGTCGGAGAGGGTTTCCTGAATCAAACGAAGCCAATATATCGTTTCTCTAGCTTCTTTCAGAGCGATGGCATACTTGCAGATAAAATCCGCCCTGCTCTTTGCCCGGACTGAGCTTCTTCGGCGTTCGAGCCAATAGAAGTGGCTGAACGTAACAACTGTCTGCCAATGGTCCGATAAACATCGGAATGTTTCTCGAACTTCCGGCATAGACCCACAATTTCCACTGCAAATAAAAATGTCCTCTCCTTGATGTCCCGCGGTTTGTCTCGCTGATTAGGCACCATCTTATTTTGCCTTTTTACTTTTTACTTTTGCCTTCCGCCAGGCGGGTCTTTTAGAAATAAGCGGTGATACTCGCTGTCGCTCAGGTGTTTTCGCATGAGGTCCGACATCAGAACGAACAATTGATTTAATTCGTCATCGGCGAGGCGGGGCACAAGGGCCTCCATCAGGTCATCATCCGAAAATTTCTGAAGATAGTACATCAGCGATTTCTCATCGATCTCTCTTGAAAGCCCGAAGGCTACCATTCCGTCGTATTTATCAGCCATTGTATGCTTGTGGGCCGGCATCGGTTATTCCTCCCATATCATCGGGAAAAGATCGGTTATCATTTCAGTGGAGGGACATAGGGTATCAATTGAGCGAAGAGCCAGCATAAAAAAGAAAACCAGCGGAATATGAATCAGCATCTGCAAAACCGAATAGCCGACCAGATCCCTTGCCTTTACATGCAGCAGGCCCAGGAGCGGCAGCATCCAGAACGGATTCAACAGGTTTGGCAGCGCCTCGGCTGCATTGTAAATCTGTGTTACCCATCCGAGGTTTACGTGGTGTAAATTGGCGGCCTGAAGCACATAGGGGGCCTCTACTACCCACTTCGATCCGCCCGATGGAATGAATACCCCGAGCACTGCGGAGTAAACGGCCACAAGAAGCGGATAAGTACCTTGCGTGGTTACTTTGTAGAACAGCTCGGTAAGCCATCCATTTATGCCAGTGCCGGTTATCATCCCGAATATAACCGCGTAAAAAGGAAATTGAATCAATACTCCGCCGGTGGCTGGCACCGCCTGGGCAACCGCTTTCAAAAACCTCTTCGGCCGCCAGTGCAGGAGCATGCCAACAGTTATAAAAATCAGGTTGTAAGTATTCAAATCGAGCGCCGCCAGCGCACCTGTAGGCGAAGTTCGGAACAGATCCATGAGGTAGTAGATAAGGATGGTCCCTACTATAATGATCAGGATCGGGCTGTACTCCAGCCATTCACCCGGTTTTTGCCTCGGTTCGACGCTCATATCGAGCTGATCGAAATAAAGGCCGAAGTCCTTTGCATTTTTGGCCAGGTGGGGGTTTGGGGCCGATAAGTAGGCGATAAGGGTTGACACTGCGATCAACACGGCCGCAGTCCAGAAATTGGCCCAGATAAACAATGTCTGGGTAAGAGGAATAAGGCCGGCGATTTCGAAGAGCTTGGGCGGGACCGCGCTCTTGGTGGCCATCATCATCGCGGCCGATGAAGAAAGCCCCAAGGCCCACACGGCGCCAAGTCCGAGGTAGGCCGCTGCCCCCGCAGCGCGGTAGTCCATGTCGTCAAAGCGGCGCGTCATTTCGCGGACCAAAAGACCGCTGAAAATAAGGCTGAGACCCCAGGAAATGAGTGATGTCACCATAGAGAAAAACGCAATCCATGCGACCGCTGTCTTTCCGTTCTTCGGGATCAGTGCAACTTTGCGGATGAGCCAGTACACTGCCGGGGTCGACGCAACCACATAGCCGCCGATGATTATCATGGCCATCTGCATGGCAAACGGTATCAACGCCCAGAACTGTTTGCCGCCGGCCAGGGCAAGATTGAACGGACTTTCGCCGATAACGATTCCGAAAAAGAAGATAAAAATGATGCCCAGCAGCGCAAATACCCATGCGTCCGGAAACCATTTCTCGCTCCATGCCGCCAGGCAGAGGCCAAACCTCTCAAGGGTCGATTCCTTTTGGATTTTCAAGTCCGGATCTTTCGCACCTCCCATGGGACACCCTCCTATCAAGAACTATCAGGTTCCTAATCTCTATACCCGCCTGTCGAAATGCGATCTCAAGTATCGGTTATCATGGCAACTGCATTAAGCCCCACACCAATATAGGCGGGCAAGGGGTGTTGTCAAATCAAAAGTAGAATCAGTCAAATACCAGGAAAGCCTTATGCTTGAAAAGGAAATAGAGATATAAAGTGCAAGCGATTACCCTTGCCCGAGCGGGCGTAACCCTGCATAATGTTGCCCGGTTCAGGGGTGCAGCCGAGGCAGTCCCACGCTATTTAGGCTGAATGCGGCTGCAACCCAGAGTAATCATAGATAAAAAGGAGGAGTTTGCGAATATGGGAACACTTACGTCACGACGCAGTTTTTTGCACCTCACGAGCAGTGTCGCTTCGGGTATTGCTCTATCTGCAATTTCATCCACCGTTCTGGCTGCCGGGAAAAAAGAGGACAAGGGAAAAGAATCCGAGGTGAACCCGGTCGAAGATCTTATGCGGGAACACGGGGTCTTGCGCCGCGTGCTGCTTATCTATGATGAGGCGGCAGGACGCCTCCTTAAAGGATCAAAGCTGCCGCCCGGAGTAATCGATGATTCAGCCCGCATTATCCGCCGCTTCATCGAGGACTACCATGAAAAGCTCGAAGAAGAAGAAATTTTCCCGCGTGTTCGAAAGGCCGGAAAGTTTGACGATCTTGTGAAGGTGCTCCTGGTGCAGCACCAGGCGGGGAGACGATTGACCGATATTATTTTGCAACTGTCGCTGGTGGAGGTACCCAAAGCTGCCAAACAAGATGATAACGAGTCCGAGGCCATGAAACAGATCTATGGCGGGACCCCTCTCTTTCGATGGAAAGGCAAGGACAAGAAACAAGATCTGGTCGCGACCATGCATCAGTTTATTCATATGTACAGGCCCCACGCAGATCGGGAAGACACTGTGCTTTTCCCGGCGTTTCGCTCGATTGTGTCGCCCGGAGAGTTCGATGAGTTGGGTGAAAAATTCGAGGACAGGGAAAAAGAGCTTTTCGGAAAAGAAGGATTTGAAAAAATGGTTGAATCAGTGGGGGAGATAGAGAAAAAACTTGGCATCTACGAGCTGTCGGAATTTACGCCAAAAGAGTGAATCACGCAGGGATTGAGGGATTAGAAATTACGAATCAGGGGAATTATCACATGGCTGCCAGGCGGTTCGTGGATTTAAGTTTGGCCATTGAGCCTTATTTGCCCAGCGATCCTCCTATGATGATACCTAAGATAGACTACATCGACCACGTCGAGGGCGCTGTGCAGATGCAGGACTTCTTCCCCGGCCTTAAACAGGACCAGTTGCCCGGGGGGCTGGGCTGGGCTTTGGAATTTTTGACTCTAACCAGCCATTCCGGCACGCATCTGGATGCGCCTTATCATTATCATCCGACTATGGATATGGGCAAGCCGGCCATGACCGTAGATGAAATCCCGATCGAGTGGTGCTTCAGCGACGGTGTCCTGCTTGATTTTCGATATAAGGGTGACGGGGAGCGAATAACTCCGAAGGACCTTGCCTGTAAATTCGAGGAAATCAAATACGAAATCAAACCCCTGGACATCGTCCTCATTCAGACGGGAGCCGACAGAGCCTGGGGAACCGCTCAATACCTGGTCAAGGGCGCCGGTATGGACCGTGAGAGCACCCTTTACCTTTTGGAAAAAGGGGTGAAGGTTGTGGGGATAGATGCATGGAGCTGGGATAGGCCATTGCCCTTTTTAGCCAAAGAGTTTGAAAAGACAGGTGACCCCAAAGTCATTTGGGAGGCCCATTTTGCCGGAATTGAGATCGGTTACTGCCATATGGAGAAGATGGCGAACCTTTCCGGTATCGGAAGACCCCATGGTTTCACGGTCTGTTGCTTTCCGATCAAAATAAAACGTGCGAGTGCAGGCTGGACCCGGCCTGTGGCCATCATTGACCTGTAAGAGGGCTCTCCTTTAGATCATAGTAATCAATGGACAACGGGAATTCGATGCTTATTTATGAATTCGAAGAAAAGCTCACAGCAAAGGAGGGACTATGCCGGAGCGACCGAATGAAGTTACCATGCGCGGTAAACCGCTCACTTTGGTTGGCGATGAGATTAAAGTGGGCGATAAGGCCCCCGATTTTGAAGTGATAGACACCAGCTTATCTCCGGTAAAGTTATCCTCCTATACCGGAAAAATAGTTGTTATTGTATCGGTACCCTCTCTTGACACCCCGGTTTGCGATCTGGAAACCCGTAAATTCAATCAAGAGGCCGCACAGTTAAGCGAACAGGTTATTGTGCTCGCCCTCAGCATGGATCTTCCTTTTGCCCAAAAGAGGTGGTGTGGCGCAGCAGGAGTTTCGCATGTAACCGCCCTTTCCGATCATCGAGAAGCGAGTTTTGGTTTAGCCTACGGCTTGTTGATCAAAGAACTTCGTTTGTTGGCTAGAACGGTAATCGTGGTGGATCAGCGTGGAATAATCCGGCATTTGGAACTGGTAAAAGAAATCGCCAATGAGCCAAACTACGAGGCCGTACTCAAGGCGGTAAATCAGTGCCTTAACTAGTGTCCATCCGGAAACTCCGGATGTGACACTTATAGTTTCCAATTCGGAAAAGGACCCTTTCCGGATGGAAATAACTAAATTCAGCACCCAAGCGCTTGCTTCAACCATTCCGTTAATTCCTCGGTAATGGCGTAAACTCCAACTCCGGGCTTGCGTCCTGCTGCCTCAATCGCTCTGCGGACCATATCTTCCGGCACGTGAATCTTTGCGATTTCATCGGCCTCTTTCATGGTTCTGCGGATCAGGGTAACCTGAGCAGGTTTTTCCCAGTCATAGATTACAAAATAGAGAGCTTCCTGACCGGGATACCGAACAAAATCATCCTTGCGAGCCCATCCGGTTCCCCATTCGAGATAGGTTTCAACAGCCTTTTCCGGTGTCATTTCCCAGTCCAGACTATCAACTATTTCCCGGTGGATTCTTAGTTCTTCCAGTCCCCACATGCGGTTCCCCTCTAAGATAGACTATATATGGATATAAGATAAAGACAGTTCGCATCATGGGTGGAAACGATTATAAAAAATGATGGAGGCAAGCAGCCCAAGCACCGATAAGGAGACAAGACCCCATACAGGCAGGGAATTTGGCCTGCGGTTGGACAGAAGAATAAGAGGCAAAAATATTATCGTTTCAAATAATATCCCTATGAGTGTCAAGGGATGGATGAGGAGTGACGCCAGCGATGGACCGCTGAGGGCGTAGAAAGCGGTCGGGACCACCCTGTAGGGGAACAGATATCCTGTGTTCGAAAACGGCCACAAAAGCTGTAATGCCGGCCCGCATCCCATCAAATAATCAAGCGCTAAATGAGACAGAAGAATTACCAGGGCGAGAACAAAGGTCCGCAACAGAGTTAGCCGCAAATAGCGGGACCCCGCTGCAGCGGCTATCGCGCTCACAATTACTGCAAAAAGGATCGTGTGCGTGACGCCCCGATGCGGTGCGATGCCAAGGGAGCCAAAAGCGATGTAGGCCACAACATCCAGGTCGGGAAGGGCAGCCAGAAGAGCGGCTGCGGCAATGATCCTGCCCTTATTCTCTTTTGCCGGATCCGCACCAAACGCGGAACCTATTGCGATGCCGGCCATCGCATGACCGATAATAGACGACATAAAGATCCTAATAGTAGAGAAAACATACGGAAATCAGCCAAGCAATTACAAGAGACGAGAAAATCGCCCCTGGAATTAGCGACCTTCTAATGTGATAGAAGATGGCGCCGGCCAGGGTGCAATAGACGCTCACAGCGAGAAACATTCCCGCAAATCGGTATAGCCCGCCGCCAACCAGTAGAATGCCAAAGCCAAACACTGCATAGAACGCTGCAGCCGCGCCAAACGAGGCAGCCGTTCCCGGAAAAAAGCCGTGGAACAATCCTTGAGTGTGGCGAAGCAGCCGCTCAACCATAAAGGAAAATGGTAGCGAACCGATAGTTACCACTGCAAAAGCCAACAATCTACCAGGATGATCGAAGGTGAAGCTCAAGTGGAAGAACTCTCGGTTAACGGTAGTAAGCAGGCCCAAATATAACACGCAAAATGCGGCTAACGCCATAAAGATTTCCAGCAAGCTCACCCCAAGATGAATTCTACGCTCAAAAGCCAAAAAGAAAAGGAGGCAAAATAACCCCACGGAGAAAATCAACTCAGCCAACAGTTCTCCCTCTTTCAAGTGAAGAAATCCTGTCGGGGTATAAATTTTAAAAACAGCAATTCCACAAAAAATCCCCCACCCAAAAATATTGAAAATCCTGATCGGGTTCGCAAAGAACGGCCAACCCGCATGAGAACAGGCGGGCATAATCTTTGATACCAGAGAGACAAACACGGCACAGATCATCAAGGATAGTATCGGGGCGAGTTTGGCGGGAACGGTTGGCAATGCACAGGATTGAACAAAGGTGGTTTGCAAGGATTTCGCGCACCAATCCTCGACCAAATGGCGCACTCCACTATCAAAAATCAGGCTCACATGAGCGAGCCGGGGCACTTCAATCCATTCCCTTGCTGTTCCATTAGATAAATCCCCACGTGGCCCGCTTCCTGGTTTGGACAGGTGCTGGCTGGTAAGGCTGTCGAAGATAGTTTGTGCGTAAGCCTTGATGTGCCGATAGTCATGCTCTGCCGTTATTACCAGAACATTTCGAGGGTTATCCGGTTTTAAGTCCTTCACCTCGCCTGGACCTATATAAATGGAGGCCGCTATGTCCTGGCGCTCCATGGCAGCGGGTCCAAGGACCGTTGCGCCGAACGAGTGGCCGATAAGGACGATCTCCCTGCGCTCAACCCCCGCGAGCACGGCGATTTCTGAAATTGCCCGGCTTGTTGCCTCGTAGCATTTATCCAATGTGAAAGATGTATTCGATTCTCCGTGCCCCGGCAAATCAATCAGGTAGGTGTCGAGCCCATCGAGAGCCAGAAACTTGCCCAATTGAACCATCATGGATTTGTTACACTGGAACCCGTGGACGAGAACGGCTACGCCCTTTCTCTGGCCTGCGCAGGGGCGCGTGAAATGCAGGACCGGGGTTCGGAAGGAGTCGGATAGGTAAAAGTGACGGGTGGATAGATCGCCGCAGAGGCTCTTTTTATAGTGAAGCGCGACTCCGAGAAAGACCAAAAGGATGGACAATATCACCAGTTCATTGCGAATGCGCCCAAGCCTGCCTTCGAGCATGACAACCTCTTCTGAGACACTGTACAGGATGATCGGGACATAATCTTCCGGTGCTGAAACAATGAGACAATATTAAGGTCTCATTCCGATTTCGCAAACATATTTCAGGCAGCGGCTCAGAGAACAATGCGACTTAAGTTGATGCATTTATTCAAGGTGATTACTCTTAAACTGTATGGAAACATGCCAAACAGGAAGTAATGTCATGACCGGCACTGGAATATTAACCGCTATTTTCGCTCTGCTGATTACTGCAACGGCTTCCTGGGCGCAAGTCGGCGCCACTATGAACCAACTCATGCCGGGCCCGCCAACTAACGTAATCGCAACTGCAGGCAACGGCGATGCGACCGTGAGTTTCAAACCACCTAAATCGGACGGCGGGAGCCCCATAATCCGCTATACTGTAACATCGCACCCCGGTAACATTTCAGCCTCGGGCAAGCAAAGCCCCATAACCGTAAAAGGGCTGGCCAACGGAATAACCTATTCTTTTACGGTAACGGCCAGCAATTCCGTTGGCACACTGGTCGGCTCGGAATCGTGCAACAGTGTCACCCCAAAGGCTGAATGAGAAATGAAGCAGTGATCCCGGATCTCCTGCCGAGGAAGAAAGCATGACCATGCTGCCGATCGACCCGATTAAGTCCGAACTCGAGTTTCCCAAGGATGGCATCTTCTGGCGAAGCTACGATGCTACGATCGACCTTTTGAATGAGAGGACTCGCCCTGTCCTTGCGTTCGTTATAGATCACGACGGAACACGCTGGCCGTTTCTTCGGGAGATATTCAGGGTTATGCCCAAAAACGAGAAGCTGAGGGGCCTCCTGAATGGCCCCTGTGCCGCCATGCTGCTCGATGCCGACTCTATGCCGGAGTATATGGATGATCTAGGCGCGGGCAGCGACTACCATATCGCCATTCTTTCGCCCGCAGGTTTGACCGCGATGAGGATCTTCAACTATGTTACCGGCAAACCGGAAGCGCTTGTCGAAGAGATAGCCGGCGCCATGGAAGCCATTGCTCCCCTTTGGGCATAGCTGCTGGAGAAAAAACCGCTTGCAGTTCGGAGTTTGTATTTGTCATGGCGCCCAGGAAGGGTTTAAAGGTCTAAACTTTGGCGCTTCCGCTAAAAACCTGGGATCGTCTTTCCATTTTTTGTAGGCGCTGCAAAATCCGGGTATTAACCGGGTCCACTTCGGGTAGCGCGCAAAGAAACAGGCGCCGTCGAAATCAGCTCGCTCCTCCTCATTCCAGGGACTGGGGAGCTCCCTCAGCCTTAACCCTTATGTCTTCCATGCGCTCCGAGTCGGGGGAAAGAATGCTTCCAGCCGGCCCCAGCCTTTCTTCTAACTTGATCAGTATCACTTTGGCTCTTCGTTCCTCTTCTGCGGCAAGATTGTGGTACTCCATCGAAAAGCGGTCGTTGCCGATCTCATAATACGCGTCCCCTTTGAAGCGATATTTTCGGGCAAGATACTCATGGGTCCGTAGCGCATCGAGCGAAGAGGCAATATCAAGAGCCTCTTGAGCAGTCATCTCCGTGCTCATGTCTGAAGGTCCGGAGAATTCGCGTATCAAGACTTCCTTGAAGACAAGCGGAATAGAAGTATAGAGACTCAGGATCGATTCTCCCTCGTCATCGAGGTGCTTGCTTATTTTATCGAAAGGGAAAACGGCGTTCGTTGTCGTCGAATGAGATGGCCCACCCTCTCTCCGTCTGCCTCCAAACGCCGCCGTAGCGATGCCGGATGCACTCACCGAAAACGAGCCGAGAACATCTATCAGGTTGTCCCTTATGTCCACGGAGAGAGTGGCGCGGATTCCTGCAATGTAGTCGTCGAGCCACGCGACCGATTTTTCGTCATAGGAGAGCGTCACTCCAACTGGTCTTGCATCTGTTTGATGACCAACTCTGCGTTGTACTTGATGGCTTCTTCCATGGTCACTTGGTATCCTGAAATACTGACTCTGTCAATCGAGTTCAGAAAAGCAAAAAAGCCACTCGTTGCATTGCGCGTACTTTGAGTTGTAATTAATCTGTGGGTAGCTGTTCTTCTTCCGCCTGCCTTTCTAAACGGATGGGGCGCCATGTCCAGAAAGTGCCTGGTATTTATTCCATTAGTTCTTTGCCTTTTTGCAGGACAGGCTTCAGCCATAAAGATTCCTCTGCAAAAAGAGAGGAGGGGTGTACTTCCTTGCGGTCCGAATCAACAGCGTCATTACTCTAAATTTCATCCTGGACAGTGGAGCATCGGAAGTGACCATCCCCGCCGATGTTGCCCTTACTCTTTAAGAGCCGGCACCATCAGCCAGAAGATTTTTTGCCAGGTCAAAATTACAGATTAGCCGATGGTTCCATTGTGAAGGGGTCCCGATTTAAGATTAG
>CAVRZU010000211.1:0-6730 GCA_963725365.1 uncultured delta proteobacterium
TTAGGGGCACTCGCAACATAAGGCAAGCTGTGTTGAATATGTTGAATTAGTCCGAAGGGGGATGTAGTATCGCAGCAATGTAGAATCCGGGTAGCCTGGATACTCGCTATTCAGGCGCGAGGCGCAAGAGGCTACCTATCAGGACTCGAAAGGGGAATGGCAATGGCGTGCAAGGTCTATGGTTCGGAAGGCCATACCCATTCGTAACCTTTTCTTGTTACAGGACACGCAGGCTTCAAAGGGGTTAACCACTGTGTCCACAGGACGGCGAGGGTCATGCCGCCTGTGACACTGGCGAGAGGGGAGCTTCAACATGGCTACTCATCCACTTTCTCCAATGCTTGTTCAATATCTGGTCGGCTTGTGTTGCCTCAAATGGGATGCAAATGCCGTGGATGTCACGATTGGCGATATGGTCTACGATGCTGGCGCAAAAGAGGATAGAGATGTCGATGTTACCGTTACTGTAAAGGAAGATGGCCAAGTAACACATGCTTTTAAAGCATACGAGGTAAAACGTGAGGGGCAACCGTTAGATGTTATCACTACTGAACAGCTTTGCCTCAAGCTGCTCGATATGCCAGATCTCACGCATCGAGCAATTGTGTCATCGTCAGGGTTCACGGAAGGTGCGCGAACAAAGGCTGCGCATCACGGAATAGAGCTATACGTATTTCGCCCCTGGACACGGCAGCTAAAAGAGCAATTTCCTCAGTTTGAAATGGATGGGACACCTGAGGAGTGTTTTCCATCAAGAAAGGTTCTCCTCTGTTGGCAGCAAGTGCAGCTTGCGCTTGTTGCACGCGAGGCAAAGGGGCCATTTCAGGTACAGCCGGAAGATATGCTATTTACCGCAAAGGGGAGGCCGCACTCGAGATACAAAACGTTTGAAGGGTACAAAAACGAAGTGTTATTGAGATCAACAGAAATCCTCTTCACGTTGGAACCGGCATTGACTCTCGCACGGACCTTTCCAGTCCCGTTCACAGCACCAGAAGGTGAAGTGCCTTGTGGCCCCGCCTGGCCACATACTCACACGCTCGATGTTGCGTCAGATGTGGTGTATGTGGAAACTGGCAAAGGAAAGTGCCGCCTTGATCTTGTGACAGTTTCCGGTTTGCTTCAGTGGCAAGGTAGAAAAGAAGGATTCCACTACTATGTCATTGAACGTGTTCCCAGCGGTGAACCGTTTGCTGGCACGATGGTTTCGACCGAACACAGAGAGGGGCACATGACTTGCCTAGTGTTTTCCCCAAAGACACGCGAGATTGGCATAGAATTCGTTCGCTTGGCTGAGCGGCACCATCATGCAATACGGAGACTTAAGCTCGATATCAGGAGCGACAAAAACGGCGCCTAGGAGTGCGTCAACCAGATGCGTGGGGACAGGGCGAGCCGTTTCCTCCGGACCCTTGGCTGCGCGCACGTTACTCTGGAGGTTCGGCAAATATTTCCCAGTTATTCGAGCCACGGGGCAGCCCTTTCAAAGGTTGCTACACCTCTCCTCCTTCTCGATCTGATGGGTATAGTTCTAAGGGATTTTCATTTCCGAATCATACATGTCCCGAAGTCCACGTGGGTGGTTCCGTCAATCCAACCCGAGGCCCGTCAGATCGAGGCCTGATTACTGGAGGTGAATGCGTAGACATCCCAACGCGCTTGCCTTCCCATCCCCGAATCCAGGGTAGATCGTGCTCGTGTTGAATAATCTTTATCCTATTCCTCCAAATTGATCTGCGCCCGAACGCCGTTGTGATCGACAAAGTAGATGTCCTTCTCGGTTTGGTTATTGGGATTTCGAGTCTCCAGGTAAACCGGGCGGCCCCATAGTAAATAGACATGCTCGAGGGTCTTTCTGCAATATTCGTCGTCTAGCGGAAGACCTTCAAATTCATGTTTGAGATATAACTGGGAACTGTTCCGGTAATTTCGGCTGACCCTTGGGGTCGGACCTGGCCAGTCCCATAAAATTCCGCCGCACGGTGACCAAGTGCCAGGGACTTCATTCCTTTTGTTTCTGTCCCTGCTATTTGTTTAATTGTTTTTCTCCGCGCCTCTGCGTCTCTGCGGTGGAGTTTGAAGACCCGCAGAGGAGGCTGAGAGCGCGCGGAGAAGATTTTTCTGCCAGAAAAAGCACGAATTTCAGATTTAAGCGCCTAAACAACCCGCCGATGCGGCAATGATCCTAATATGTGAATTTCCCTGAAGCGGCAAAAGGTTGGGAAACCTTGCGATGAGATCAGAAACCGGGGTGTGAAGCGCGTAGGATCGAGTTAAATAAAGGCAGGTTAATGGGTGAGTGGGTGAATGGGGGAATTGGCAGGAGACGGACTTCCGATCCACCAATTCACCCATTCACCCACTCACCAACTCTGTTTTATTTTTTGAACTGCTTCCTGACCTCCATCTTGTTTAATTTCCCGACGCTGGTCTTGGGAAGCTGATCAATGAAGATCACTTTGTCGGGGATGCCAAACTTGGAGATGGAACCACGGGCTACGAATTCTTTGAAGAAGCCTTTGATATCGTCCTCCGAAACCTTTCCAGTGTAAGTCTCTTTTAGTGTAACGACTGCCACGGGCCGTTCGCCCCATTTCTCATCGGAGACCGCAATGACCGCTGCTTCGCTCACGGCTTGATGTTGAGTGAGAATGTCTTCGATCAGTAGAGAAGATATCCATTCGCCTCCGGTCTTAATGACATCCTTGATACGGTCCGTCACCTGCAGGTAACCCTCTTCATCAATGAAGCCGATATCTGCCGTGTGCAGATACCCATCTCGCCAGAGTTCCTCGGAACGTTCGACTTCCCGGAAGTAGCCTTGAGTCAGCCAGGGGCTCCTCACTACGATTTCACCTACGCTCACGCCATCGTGCGGCTGGTCGTGTCCTGCATGGTCGATCACCTTCAAATCCACCAACGGCACGGGAATCCCTGTGCGGCACCGAATTTCCACCTGTTCTTCAGGACTCAATCCCGCCATGTGGGGCTTAAGGTTTGCGATGGTGAGAATGGGACAGGTTTCGGACATGCCGTAACCGGTGAACAGGTTTATTCCCCTGTTCATAGCCGTCTTGCACAGTTGTTTGGAAAGGGCCGATCCTCCGATGACCACCTTCCAGTTGGACAGGTCAACCTCGGCGGCGGCCGGGCTGTTCAGGAGCATGTGCATGATCGTTGGCACGCAATGGGAGAAGGTGACCTTCTCTGTCTTTATGAGGTTAAGAATATTATCAGGGACATACCGTCCGGGATAAACCTGCTTTACGCCAAGCAAAGAGGCTACAAAGGGAAGTCCCCAGGCATGGACGTGAAACATGGGTGTCAGCGGCATGTAGACATCACGCGAATTGAAACCTCCCTGGGTGGAGTGGCCCGCCAGGCTTCCCATGGTGCTGAGGGTGTGGAGAACCAACTGCCGGTGGCTGAAGTATACCCCCTTGGGCAGTCCGGTGGTTCCCGTCGTATAGAAGGTGGTAGCCTTTGCGTTTTCGTCAAAATCCGGAAAATCGAACCCGACGGGACTTTTCTCAAGAATTGCCTCGTACTCTGCAGCAACTTCAAGGCTGGTGTCCGGTACTGCTTCGGTATCACTCAGGACGATAATTGTCCTGACCGTTTTGAGATCTTTCCAGATGTTCTCCAGGACGGGAAGGAAATCCGTATGTACAAGGAGCACATCGTCCTCGGCGTGATTGATAGTGTAGAGTATCTGTTCGGGAGAAAGACGAATATTGACTGTATGGAGAATGGCACCCATCATGGGGATGGCGTAATAGCACTCCAGGTACCTGTGACTATCCCAATCCATGACTCCCACGGTAGCTCCGGACCCCACTCCCAGGGACTCCAACGCATTGGCGAGCCGCCCGACACGCTCTCCAAGGGTGCGGTAATCGTACCTCTTGAACTCCCGATAGACGATCTCCTGATTGGGCGCATGGATCAACGGTGTCCGTAACAGGTGCTTTATGAGCAAAGGAAATTCGTAAGCGGAAGGGGTGCGATCTATTAGTTTAATGCCTGCCATAATGTGATCCTTTCGGCATTCGAAAAATGTAAGCGCTCAAGAACTATCCACAGATGATACAGATAAGCGCAGATAAATGCATAAGTAAAAATAATCTGTGAAAATCTGCGACATCTGCGGATAAATGTCTTTAGCCTTTGCCTTTTGTCTTGATTGTTTCCTCGGCGTCCTCTGCGGTGAATCGCTTTTAGTCTTTTGATTGCGGCCCTGGCCGCGCTTCTTCGTCCTATTTGCCTCTGCGGTGAATGCTTACCGAAAAATCAATCCCTGGCTATAATAGTGGTCATGCCCATGCCTCCGCCAACGCAGAGTGTGGCCAGACCCACTTCCAGGCCTCGGCGCACCATTTCATGGGTCAGTGATACCACCAGGCGCAGACCCGTGCAGCCTACGGGATGTCCCAGTCCGATACCGCTGCCGTTTACGTTGGTGATGGAGCGATCGAACCCAAGCCCCCGTTCACATGCGATATACTGGGCCGCGAAGGCCTCGTTGGCTTCGATCAACTGAATGTCCTTGAGGGTCATGCCCGCTTTTGCCAAAGCTTTTTTAGTCGAAGGCACCGGTCCATAGCCCATGAGGTGTGGCTCGACACCTGCGGCGGCCTGGGCGACTATTCTCGCCATGGGAGTCAGTCCCAGCTCCCTTGCCTTGCCTCGCGTCATAATGATGACCCCTGAGGCGCCATCATTGAGACCCGATGAATTTCCCGCTGTAACCGTTCCATCCGGTTTGAAAGCAGGGCGAAGCTTCTCCAGGTCGGCCATGGTCAACCCGAACCGGGGGTGTTCGTCCTGATCGAAAAAGCTCACTTGCCCCTTCTTGCCCGGCAGTTCAAAGGGAACGATCTCCTCTTTGAAACGGCCGGCCTCGATGGCGGCTTGCGCTTTCCGGTGGCTTTCCAGCGCCAGCTGGTCCTGGTCCAGTCTCGATATGCCGAATTTTCCGGCAAGGTTCTCGGCGGTAATTCCCATTATCATCGGTTCGCCTAAAATGCGGCTTCCCGAGTGGAGCATCTCCCAGACGGCATCGGTCACCTCATGGTTCTGCAAGCGCATTCCCCAGCGGGCATCGGCCATGTAGAAAGGCGCCGAACTCATGGATTCCACTCCGCCTGCGAGAACAACATCGGCATCCCCGCTCCGTATCTGCTGAACTGCGGAAGCCAGGGCCTGCATGGACGATGCGCACTGGCGCTGCACCGTATGGGCAGGCACCTGAAAAGGAATCCCTGCCATAAGGGCGGCGGTGCGCGCGGTGTTGGCCTCATCGAAACATTGGACGCAATCTCCAACCACGATCTCATCTATGAGAAGGGGGTCAAGATTGTTCGCGCGCCTGATGACTTCCTTCATCACCCGGGCGGCAAGCTTCGAAGCTTTGACTTCCTTGAGCGCGCCTCCGAACTTGCCGATGGCGGTGCGCGCCGCAGCCACAATCACAACATCTCTATCCTTATTCACAACCGGCACTCCCTGTGTTAAAGCGTTTTGGAGATAATCATACGCTGGATTTCGTTGCTCCCCTCGTAGATTTGGGTGATCTTCGCATCGCGCATCATCCGCTCCACCGGGTACTCCCGGATATAGCCGTAGCCTCCCAGGACCTGGACTGCCTGCGTGCTTACCCACATGGCCACGTCGGCACAGTAGCACTTGGACATGGAACTCATACGGACGAGTTCCGGGCTAAGACGGCTCATATCTTTGGGCTGCTCCTGAAGAATCGAGCAGGTCTTGTAGAGCAACTGGCGGGCTGCTTCCGTACGCATGGCCATATCGGCCAGCTTGAATCCGATGCCCTGATGTTCGATAATGGGTTTTCCAAAGGTGACACGCTCTTTTGCATACGCGACGGCATATTCCAGCGCGCCGGCGGCAATGCCCAGGGCTTGGGCGGCTACGCCCGCACGCGAAAAATCAAGCGTTTTCATCATTATCTGGAACCCGTCGCCTTCGGCGCCGAGCAGGTTTTCAGCCGGCACACGACAGTCCTCGAAAACGAGTTCCACTGTTTCCGACCAGCGGATGCCCATCTTGTGCTCTTTCTTTCCGATGGTGAAACCGGGTGTGCCTTTTTCTACGATGAAGACTCCGGCGTTTTTGTATGACGGCTTTTCCGGGTCTATAACCGCGTACACAGTGACGATATCAGCCACACCGCCGTTTGTAATAAAGTTCTTGGTTCCGTTGATGACGTAAGAATTCCCATCCTTTTTGGCGCGGCAGCGCAGCCGGGCGACATCGGAGCCGGCCGCGGGCTCTGTCAGGCCGAAAGCCGCGATCTTATCGCCCGTTGCAAGCCCGGGAAGGTATTTCTCCCGTTGTGCCTGATTGGCCGCCAGGAGAACGGGGAGAGCCCCAAGCTCATGATCGGCGATCAGCAAACCGCAGGAAGCATCCACTTTTGACAGCTCCTCGACCACGATGGCCAATGCGAGCATGCCTGCATGAGAGCCGCCGGCCTCCTCGGGGAAATCGATGCCGTAGAGCCCGTTTTCACGCAGGAGGTCAACCATTGCCCAGTCGAAGTCTTCTTTTTCATCACGTTGTCCGGCGCCGGGAGCAACCTTTTCCCGCGCAAGGCGTCTCACCATGTTCTGCAACAATACCTGTTCTTCCGTGAGGTCGTACTGCATAAATAGTACTCCTTCTCCAGTTTTGATGTTGACGGGCTATCCACAGATGACAGATAAGCGCA
>CAVRZU010000212.1:0-24770 GCA_963725365.1 uncultured delta proteobacterium
TGGGCCGTCGCCACTTCTTCGGTAATCGAAAATCTGTCCGCGACTATGCGCAGGTACTCAGATTCGAGCAGCGGCTGCCTCACTTTCTGGAATATGGGTTGGAGTTGCTCGGAAAATATCTTCACCTTGTCAGCCGAACTCCCATCCCATGAAGAAACGGCTTTTCGAACCGCATATGTCCCAAGCTCTTCCCTGTGCTCTATAAGACGCTCAAGCTCCGCTAAGCCAAATTTTTTCAGGAAATCGTCCGGATCGAGTCCGTCCGGAAACCTGATGCAACTAACAGAGAGTTCCTCCGACAAAAACAGGGGCAGGGCGAGCAGCATGGCTTTTTGCCCCGCGCCGTCTCCATCGTAGGCGAGCACCACTTCATCGCATATCCTGGACAGAAGCCGCACCTGCTGGCTGGTGAGGGCAGTCCCCAAAGTCGCCGCTACCCGATGGAACCCCTGTGCATGGAATGCAAGAAGGTCCATGTAGCCTTCCACCAGAAGAGTCTGCCTTACCTTGCTGCAGGCCTGGCGCGCCACAGAATATTGGTAGAGCATCTTTCCCTTTTGGTACACGGGAGTTTCGGGACTGTTGAGATACTTAGGCTCATTTTTGTCGTCCTGGGACAGGGTCCTTCCGCCAAAGGCGACAATTACGCCCCGTTCATCCCTTATGGGAAAAATCAGCCGATTTCTGAAGCGCTCAAAATATTTCGAAGGATCATTTGCGCTCTGTCCCAGAAGTCCTGCTTTTACAGCCAGCGCAGGGTCGATTCCGTTGTTCTTCAGGTGTTCGAAAAGCCGGTTGCCTCCGGCAGGGGCATACCCCAGCTTTTGTGTTTCGACAACTTCTTGAGGCAGACCGCGCCTGACTATATACTCCCTGGCCGCCCTGCCTTCCTGCGCAAGATGAAGGCGGCTGTAAAAGAAGTCGGCCGCGAGTTCAATCGCCGCCAGAATCCGCTTGCGCTCCTGCTGATTTGCCAGGAAAAGATCGTCCCGAACTGCATTGTCCTGTGGCAACGGGATATTGTAACGGTCGGAAAGATATTTAACGGCATCAGTGAAAGTGAGATTCTGATGCTTCATTACAAAGTTGAGGACATCGCCCCCGCAACCGCACCCGAAGCAGTGGTAGAGCTGGTTATCGGCGTCCACCTGGAAAGAAGGGGTCTTCTCCTGGTGGAAGGGGCACAGGCCAACGTGACGATTGCCCGTCCGGCGCAGATGTACCGTCCTGCCGATTACTTCTACAATGTTGACTGCCTGCTTTACGAGAGCGGCAACTCCGGAACCAATCACTCAGCAAGCCTTTCCTGGGTAATAAAGGTACCGGCTACATAAAAACATCAAAGGGAAAAAGCCACGGATTTTTAGCCAGGGACAAAAACCACGGATTTTTAGCCTCTGAGAGCCATCAAATCAAGTGTTTTTTCTACTTGCGCTCATTCAAGCCTGCGCCGGACCGATTCGGTCACTATTTTGCCGTCAGCCCTGCCGGCAGTTTCCGGCATGAGGATTTTATCACTCGCCCCATGTCTTTGATGGAGGGATGCCCCTGCTTTCAAAACAGCTTCTGCGACCATTTCTTCCAGTTCTTCGGATGAAAGCTGCGGGGGAAGAAATTCCTGAAGGATTCGAATTTCCTCTTCTTCCTTTGCGGCGAGTTCCTCCCGTCCGCCCTGTCTGAACTGTTCGATGGAGTCATGCCGCTGCCTCACAAGGCTCGCGATCGCCTGCTGGATTTCGGCGTCGTTCGGCTGCCGCTTGATCTCTTTTTCTTTGAGCTTTATCGAGGTTAGGAGCATCCGAAGCGCGTCTTTGGCGTTATCGTGTTTTGCCCGGATCGCATTTTTCAGCGCCTCTTCGATTCTCGGATACAGTTCCATACGGTTTCCTTCTATTGCCGCTTGGCCAGTGAGATCGCTTCTCTGAGATCGAGGGTCCCTTCGTATATTGCCCTGCCGGTTATTACGCCCAGCAATCCGATTGAGGCTAGTGGAAGCAGCCTTTCGATATCTTCAATGGTGGAAACCCCTCCGGAAGCTATAACCGGCGCACCGGTCTGTTCGATCAAACGTCGAGTGGCTTCGATGTTCACCCCCGTCTGCATGCCGTCTCTTTGGATATCGGTATAAATGACAGCAGCGAGTTCGAGATTTTTAAACCGCATAACGAGAGTCACGGCGTCTGTTTGAGTCGATTCCTTCCAGCCCTCGACCGCGACATTGCCGTCCCTGGCGTCCAGTCCCAGGGCTATTCTGCCCGGATACCTCACGCAAGCCTCTTCGATCATTTCAGGCTGCCTGAGTGCGGCCGTACCGATGATCACCCGGGCCACGCCCAAGGTAAGGTACCTTTCCACGTTTTCAAGGGTCCGGATACCGCCGCCCACCTGGACGGGAATAGTCAAGGACCGGGCTATCTCCAGAATAATCGGTTCGTTTACGGGTCTTTTCGTGAATGCCCCGTCAAGATCGACCAGGTGAAGCCACTCGGCGCCCTCGGCCTCCCAGTGCTTTGCAACCGCAACAGGGTCCTTACCGTAAATCGTTGCGCGGTCCGGGTCCCCCTGCATCAGCCGGACACAGACTCCATCTTTGAGATCAATCGCTGGGAAAATAACCATCTATTTGCTCTTTGCACCAATAAATATTTTGAACAATTCCTCACCGGAGCTGACCTTCCAGCCCGCAGCACGAGCCTCTTTTTCACAATACCCGGCGCAATTGCCGGATACTGAAGCGCTTGATTGCAAATCGTCGATCATTAAAAAAGGGACCGCATCCGTCGAATGCGTTCTCATCGATACGGGCGTAAAATGGTCCGTTGCGACCAGCAAGTGGGTCTTAGGCAATTTCCTCGCCCCCTCGACAAGCGGTCCGACAATCTGCCCGTCAAAACTCTCTATGGCCTCGATTTTCTTTTCAAGGCTTCCCGTGTGGGAAGCTTCATCCGGGGCCTCGATGTGCAGGAAAACGAAGTTTCCCGACTCAAGCGCGGAGAGTGCCGCCGCAACTTTGCCCGCATAATTGGTATCGAGATAGCCCGTTGCGCCTTGAACCTTTACGGGATCAAGGCCCGCATAAACTCCTATCCCCTTTAGAAGATCAACAGCCGAAATCATTGCCCCGTGCAGCCCGAATCGGTCCAACCCGGGCATCGACGGGGCTTTGCCCTGTCCCCAAAGCCAAACGGCGTTTGCAGGGCATTTGCCTTCTTCTTTTCTGCGCATGTTGATCGAATGGCCCTCAAGCAGGCGCGCCGCCTTTTCGGTGAACTCCCTAAGAACCGGTTCGGCCGACAAAGTATCGTAGGGGGCTATGAGCTGACCGAGAATGTCATGAGGCGGAGTAGTTTTGATTTCCTCACGTCCTCCCTGCCAGACGAGAAGATGTCTGAAACTCACGCCGGCGTACAGCCTCAGCGGAGATCCGGAAACAGCGCTCTGAAGGCCGGCGACGATCTCATGGGCTTCCGGAGTTGAAATATGCCCCGCTGAGTAGTCTGCCATGATGATGTTGCCGGCCCCATCCCTGTCAAGAAAAACCAGGTTGCATCGGAAGGCGACTTCGTCGGGTTGGAGCCGAACCCCGATGCTCGCGGCCTCAAGCGGTCCTCTTCCCGTATGATAGACAGCCGGGTCATAGCCCAGGAGGCTCATATTGGCCACGTCGCTCCCGGGTTCCATTCCCTCGGGAATGGTCTGAACAGTGCCCAGTTTTCCGATCCGGGCGAGCCGGTCCAGATTCGGGGTCCGGGCGGCCTCAAGAGGGGTGAGGCCTTCGAGTCGATCGAGAGGATAGTCACCCATCCCGTCGCCTACAAGAATGATAAATTTATCGTCCATGGCGGAGTTTTTTCGCTTTGAATTTCTTTAGAGCCTACTCAAACACGGCAACTAATCCGCACCGTTCTCGATGCGTATCAGGACAGTGGGGGCAAGCACGATATCCAGGTTATCTATCTCATCGAGGGCTTTTCTTACATCGCTCTCCAGCGCCTCATGGGTAATCATTACAAGAGGCACCGAGTTCGTATGGCGTCCCTTCTGAATTACAGCGGCTATACTGATCCGGTGTTTTCCGAGTATGCCTGAGATCTTGGAGAGAACGCCGGGCTTATCGAGAACCAAAAATCTAAAGTAGTAAGGGGTTGATACATCCGAAACGGGCTTGATCTCTATTTTTTGGAGCCTGTCCGGCAAAAAGGCAAGCGGTGGAATTCTTCCGGGCGTTTTGTTAAGGATGTCGCGGGCGACATCGATGAGGTCGCTGACCACAGCGCTGCCGGTAGGCATCATTCCTGCCCCCATGCCGTATAGCATTACGTCCCCCACCGGGTTGCCTTCGATGTGAACCGCGTTATAGGCGCCCTTGACACTGGCAAGTACGTGTTTTTGAGAAATAAGCGTCGGATGGACCCTCATCTCCAGGCGGCCGTTCTTGCTTCTGGCGATTGCAAGCAGCTTTAGCCGGTAGCCGAACTCCTCGGCATATTGAATATCGAGCGGATCGATTCCGGATATCCCCTCGGTATAGACCCTGTCGAACTGAATCGGGGTGCCGAATGCTATGGCGCTGGCGATGGCGAGCTTGTGCGCCGTGTCAATTCCCTCTATGTCAAGAGTGGGGTCCGCTTCTGCGTAACCGAGCGCCTGTGCCTCCTTGAGGGCATCGGCAAACGAGAGTTTGGCGTCCGTCATGCGGGTGAGGATATAATTTGCGGTGCCGTTTAGAATCCCGAAAATGGTGCTGATGCGGTTCGAGGCGAGCCCTTCCCGCAGGGATTTGATAATGGGAATTCCACCGCCTACCGAGGCTTCAAAACCTATTGAAAGTCCATTTTTCAGGGCAAGTCCGAACAGTTCGTTCCCGTCATGAGCAAGCAGCGCCTTGTTAGCGGTAACTACATGTTTGCCGCTTTCAATAGCCGAGCGGATAACCGCCTTTGCCGCTTTCAAGCCGCCTATCAGCTCTATTACTATCTGGATTTCCGGGTCCTTCAGAATATCATCGACATTTCTGGTCAGGTATTCGGCCGGAACCTTGACCGGCCTTTCGCGTTCGAGGTCGAGGTCGGCCACTCGCCGGAGTTCCAGAGAGACTCCGAGCCTGCTCTCTATCACGTCGGCGTTTTCCCGAAGCACCTGGACGACCCCGCAGCCTACAGTTCCCCAACCTACAAGTCCGACGCCAATTTTGCGCACAAAACCCCCTGTATTAAGAAAAAGACAAAAACCGAATCTCGCATTTTTGCCTTTTTACTTTTCCTTTAGACGGTTACCCGCTTGCGAGGAGAAACTGTTTTTTGCAACGCCTTTCGGAGGCCCCTTATGGCTTGCTTGGTCCGCATTTCATTTTCAACCAGGGCAAAGCGCACAAATTCATCGCCGTATTCGCCGAATCCCAGACCTGGAGAAACCGCTACCTTGGCCTCTTCAATAAGATATTTGGAAAAGTTCAGCGAACGCATCCACCGGAAAGGTTCGGGGATCCGCGCCCAGACGAACATGGTCCCCTTAGGCTTATCGGTCTGCCATCCTATGCGGTCCAGTCCGTCAATTAGAATGTCGCGCCGGGATTGATACACCGAAACAATTTCATTGACGCACGACTGGTCGCTTTTGAGCGCCACAGTGGCCGCAATCTGTATGGGTTGGAAAACGCCGTAATCGAGGTAACTTTTTATACGGGTCAGGGCGGCGATCATTTCGGCATTGCCCACGCAGAAGCCGACCCGCCATCCCGCCATGCTGTAGCTCTTGGACATGGAAAAGAATTCGACTCCGACTTCCCTGGCGCCGGGGGCCTGAAGAAAACTCGGGGCCTTATATCCGTCGAAAGTCAGATCGGCGTAGGCTAGATCGTGAATTACCATGATGTGGTGTTCGCGCGCGAATTCGACTATTTTAGTAAAGAAATCCAGATCGACAACGGTAGTGGTCGGATTGTGCGGAAAACAGATGATCAACAGCTTCGGCTTGGGCCAGGTCTGCTTAATGGCGATCTGAAGATCTTCGAGGAAGTTGCGGTCCGGGCCGATTGGAACCGATCTTACATCCCCCCCGGCTATAATGGCGGAGTAAGGATGAATGGGGTAGGTCGGGTTGGGAGCGAAAACGACGTCCCCCGGGCTGATCAGCACAAGCACCAGGTGGGACAACCCTTCCTTTACTCCGATGGTGACCACGGCTTCTTTATCGGGGTCGATATCGACGTCATAGCGGTTCTTGTACCATTCAGACACCGCTTCGCGCAAACGCGTTATGCCTCGTGACGCCGAATAGCGGTGGTTGTGCTTCTTTCTTGCCGCCTCGACGAGTTTTTCTATTATGTGTTTGGGAGCCGGCAGGTCGGGGTTGCCCATTCCCAGGTCTATAATGTCCTCTCCGGCCCAGCGCTTCTCCATTTTAAGAGCGTTCACCTCGGCAAAAACATAAGGCGGCAGCCGGTGCATCCTGCTTCGTTCGGCAATATTGAAGCTCATGTCTGTCATTCTCCACTAAGGCTTTTGGATCTGTGAAAGATAATATTTTAGTTCACGAAATGTCAAACGCGAAAACAGAGTGCCCGTCGCTCAGGGGTCTAAGAAAAGATTTCCCCGGCCGCTGGAGGCCGGCCACTGAGGTCTGTTCCCTTCTTTATTCAAAAGTGTCAAAGTGTTCTAATAACATATCACGTCTAATAACTTGTACCTGGCTATGCGGTTCTGCTAAATTTAGTTTAATTTTTCATTCTATAGATGCTGGAGCGCGAAAACAAGCCTATGAAACAGGTCATTCTTGGAACAGCCGGCCATATCGACCACGGAAAAACATCCCTCATAAGGGCCCTTACCGGAATCGATACGGATCGTCTGAAGGAAGAAAAGCTGCGGGGGATCACAATCGAACTCGGGTTTGCGCACATGGAGATGCCCGGAGGCGAACGCCTCGGGATAGTCGATGTCCCCGGCCATGAGAAATTCGTAAAACATATGGTTGCAGGGGCCACCGGAATCGATTTGGTAGCGCTGGTAATCGCGGCCGACGAGGGCATTATGCCACAGACTCGCGAACATATGGAGATTTGTGAGCTCCTGCGGGTAAAAAAAGGGCTTGTGGTTCTCACCAAAATCGATCTTGTCGATGATGCGGACTGGTTGGAGATGGTGCGAGAAGACATAGAGGCGTACCTAAAAGGCACTTTTCTTGACGGATGTGAAATCATTGCGGTTTCGGCTGTTACGGGGGAAGGGCTCGATGACCTTAAAAAATCGCTCGTCCGGCTTTTTTCCGAGGTTGAAGCGAAGAGTTCGGAGGGCTCTTTTCGGCTGCCGGTTGACCGGGTGTTTACTATGCGCGGATTCGGGACCGTTATTACCGGAACGAGCATTTCCGGACGGCTTCAGATCGGGGACCCTGTGGTGATCTACCCCAACGGTCTCAAGAGCAAAGTGCGGGGACTCCAGGTGCACGGAAACGATGTGCAGGAAGTGCTGCCGGGCCAGAGGACCGCGGTAAATCTCCAGGGAATGGAACGCGCGCTGATAGAGCGCGGAGATGTTCTGGCGTCTGCGGGCGCGCTTATTCCCTCCCACATGATAGACGTTGAACTCGAGTTGCTGCGAAGCGCTCCCAGACCGCTGAAGCATAGAGCAAAAATCCGCTTCCACACCGGTACCGCAGAACATCTCGCCACCATTATACTGCTCGACCGCGAGGAATTGAAGCCGGGCGAGAATACCTTTGTGCAGGTAAGACTCGATAAGCCTACCGGCGTATTGCGCGGAGACCGCTTTGTGCTCCGCTCCTATTCTCCCGTCCGGACGATTGGAGGCGGGACGGTTCTAAATCCGCTACCCCGCAAGCACAAGGGACCGGCCAAAAGGGAAGCCGCAAAAGCACTGGAAAGGCTGTTCAAAAGCCCCGAGCCCGACATAATCCTTTGGCACCTGCAGGATGCCGGCTGGGCCGGACTTGCCGAGGCAGAGCTGCGGATCAGGACCAACGTTGCGCAAAAACTCCTTGAAAAGACCCTCCAGCAGTTTACGAGCACCAGGAAGGTGGTGCTCTACGACAAGGAGAACAGAAGACTGATTCATCCGGATGCGCTCGAAGAGATGAAATCTGCAATTATAACTATCCTGGCCGGCTATCATGGCCGTTTTCCACTCAAGCCCGGTATGTCCAAAGAGGAAATCCCCGCTCTTCTGTCAAAACCTGTAGAGGGAAAAGTTTATAACTTTGTCCTGCGGCAGCTTGTCGAATCAGGACAAATCGCCCAGGAGATGGAATGGGTGCGCCTGACGACGCACAAGGTCGCACTTACCAGGGACGAAGAGACCATTCGGCAAATAATCGAAAAGGCCTTTCTGCAATCCGGTCTGCAGCCGCCTTTTTTCCGGGACATTGCATCCGGATTGCCGGGAACCCCAAAACAGCACCAGGAAGTACTCGATTGGATGCTGGCAAAGGGGATTATCGTAAAAACCAAGGATGATATCTACTTCCATACTGCCTCGATGTCTGAACTTCAAAATCGCCTGGTCGGCTGGCTCAAAGAGCACGGCGAAATGACCACACCGCAGTTCAAGGAGATGACCGGGGCAAGCCGCAAGTACACTATCCCGCTTCTGGAGTATTTCGATGCCCAGAAAGTCACCATTCGGGTGGGCGAGGTGAGAAAATTGAGGGGGGCCTGAAGGGTCTCCCTGATTTATTTTTCATTTCTATACATATCCCAATGCGGATATGCGCATAGTCTTCCAAATTCAATAAAAATTCGGGAACTTTTTCGCTTCATCTTTGTCAATATTGGTCAAGAGGCGCCTTAGACATCAATGGGCGCCGGAAAGAAAATGGCAAATTATGATGAAAGCAATTAGCTGTGCGATCATTTTGGCGCTTTTCTTTGTTGCGGCCGGCCCGGTTTTGGCGTTGGCCCAGGAGCCGGCGGCAGTGCTCAACGAACCTCCCCGGTCAGACGCGCCGGGGACAACCGGGCCAAACGCCGTGAATCCGCCTCATAAAGGTTGCCCGAAGACTTCATACATCAACTGCATGCCCCCGGTTCCAAAGGAGAGCCGGTCTATGTGCAGCGAGGGGTATCTTCAGTGGGCAAGGGAACACTGCCCTGGAGTCAAGGTGGTCTATTGAAAGGAGTAGAGCCATGCGGACTGTCAGTTTTCTACTGTTTATCTGCTTATTCTGCTTAGCTTCACCTTGAGATGCGCGTGGGCGGATATACTGCCCCTGCCGGGGGAAGGCCCCCACGTGCGCCACGGAAGAGAAGTGGTGGTAGATGCGCCAAGTCGGGAAACCAGCGCGCCAAGGGTTTCCATGGCGGCGGCAGATGTGAAGGTGCGCATATACAAAAAGGAAGTCGAGAAAATATCGATGCTGGTTGCCGATGTCTCGGGTGAATTCGACATGGTGTGCTCGGCAGCCCCCGGCGGGGGTGAGGACCTCGATGTGGTCTTCCCCATAGATTATGAGGATGCGAGGCCCCCCACGCCGGTCCGCTTCGATGTGGCCGTCGATGGGAAACCGGTCTCCGATGTAAAAACGGATACCTGGTCTGTAACCGATGAGCACAATAGACCACGTACCCAGTGGGGCTACGCATGGCGCCTGCCTGCACTCAAGGGCGGTCAAAAGCGGCATGTCGCAGTGCGCTATTCCATTGTCCTGCCGCAAAAGGAGGGCAGGGCGCATTTTACTTACTTCCTGCGCTCGGGCGCCCGCTGGGATGGACCCATTGGTCGGGAGGCCGTCAACGTTACGGCTGACAAGTCATTGCGAATCGAGGTCCTTGGCCCGGCCGCGCTCAAGCCTGAGCACAGGCCCGACAATTCACTCACATGGACAATCACGAACGCCAAACCGGCCGAAGACATACAGCTTGTCATCGAATCCGGGGCCAAACCATAAAGGGGACGTGATGGGCCTGGATGAAGCGGGATCGTGCAGGCATAACTTCGGAGAACAGGCCCCGCCGTGCGCCATGGCCGGCAGGAGCGCCATGTGGCTTGCGGTGAGACTCGGAGTGATCCATGCGCTCGTGGATGCCGCGTGCGCTGCGATCCTCTATGCAGAGGTGGCGCTCGACAGGCTCCCTTACGAGACTCTCATCGGGTTTGTGGTTCTCTATAACTCGCTCGCTTTCGGTTCTCAATGGCTGGTCGGCATCCTGTCCGACCTGAGGGGCGCATACCGGCCAACCGCAGCTGCCGGGACACTGCTCATCGCGGCGGCTGCCCTTGTCGAACCGTTGTATCCATTGGCAGGCGTGGCAGCGGCCGGGATCGGCAACGCCTGTTTTCATGTGGGCGCCGGGGCCGTGGTGCTGCGGCAGTCCCGTGGGCGCGGAGCGGAATCCGGCGTCTTTGTAGGCCCGGGCGCCATCGGATTGGTTACCGGCCTCTGGCTTGGTCTTCACTCAGGTCTGTGGCGCCTGCCGATCGTCGCCCTGCTCGTTTGCTCCAGCCTGATTTTGCCTCTTCTTATGACTCCATTCGGGGACCGCCGGCAGGGTATTGCACTACGCCCGGTTTCAAACGGCCTGCCTTTGGCGGCGCCCGGGCGGCAACGAGCCGGGGTGATACTTACCGCTTTTCCGGTTGCCCTGCTTCTTGGCTCCGTAGCAGTCCGTTCAGCTGTCGGGGGCCTGTTGAGCGGTTCCTGGCGGACCTCGGCCTTCGCCTGCTTTGCGCTTGCTGCGTCCGCTATGGCCGGCAAATGTATCGGAGGGGTTTTGAGTGACCGCCTTGGCTGGCGAAGCTCTAACACGCTCGCCCTGCTTGTTGCCGCGCCGCTTGTTGCCGCCGGGCTGCACGGGTTCAACTCGGCCGTGATCGCAATGCTGGTCTTCCAGTCTACAATGCCGGTCACACTGGCCGCCGTCTACCTCGCACTTCCCCGAAGGCCCGGGTTGGCTTTCGGCCTCCCATGCCTGGCGCTGCTGCTCGGCGCACTTCCCGGCCTTACGGGGCTCCTCGACCCCGTTGCCTTTAAGCCGCTTGCTGCTCCCCTGGTTCTTTTCTCGGCCCTGATGCTTTTCTTTGGGTTGGGAAAACCTCCGGGCATTGGGAAAAATATTAGACAGTTGCTCATGTCCCATGCGACACCCTGAAACCATGAAAAGGTAGGCGGGGGGGGTTGCCGCCGCCGAAGGCAGCGGCGAATTTGGCTGGCGGTCCCACCGCCAAAGGTGAAAGCGGATATGCCCAGGAAATTTCTGTCGATTGAATTTCACACCCGTTTTTTTCCGGCCCTCCTGTGGAGCCGTCTGAAGCGCGAGGAGAAGGGTGTGCAAATGGGTTTTTCTCCGACCGTTGAACTCACTATCGCATTTGCAGTGTGCGCCGCCCTGACCCTCGCCGGGCTGCCTGCGGCCATATCCCGTAAATCGGCAATAGGCTGGGTGTCGGGAGGCGTGGGGGCCGTGGGGATATTGGCCCTGGTCAATCCACAGCATATCCTCACACAGGGAGCCGCCATCTTACGACCGATTTCTGGCAGGTGTTCTATTCTTCTTTTTGCAGTTTTTGGCACTAGTGCCGGAATATTTGCCGGCGCCCTTCACCACTCGCCCGGGATTGGGCTGTTCCTCGGTGCGGCGGGGCTTATGGCCGGATATCTGCTTGGCATCCTGGCCGGCCTGTGGCTCCAGTGCCTTGGGTGGTTGGCCTCAATTGTGAACGGCCTGGCCGGATTTGCCACCTTCGGAATCTTTTTTGTAGACTTGGTGGTTCTTGCCGGCCGGTTGTTTTAAGAAAGGGGAAATTCAATGGTTTACCGAATTGCTACATTTATTGTCGCAGTAGTTATCTCTTTTGTCATACCCCTGTTCTTCGTAGAGGCATGGGAAAACCCCTTGCCCCCCGGACCTGCTTTTAGCCTTACGGTACCTACGCTTACTACGCCGACAATCCAGCCTGCACCTGTGCCCACTCTTCAGCCTTCGCCTCAGCAGCCGGCAGCCGCGCCTAAAGCCAGGAGGGCTACAGCTACTGGAACAATAAAGGCTCAGGGAGTAACGACCTACATGTACGGAACTCATGTCCTGGTCGGTAAAGACGGCCGAACGCTGTATGCTTCAAAAAGCGATCGCATAAGGCTCGACCAGTATTTAGGCGGACAAGTTACCGTTTCAGGTGTTCTGCTGGAGGGGTATCCCGTCGATGGCGGACCGCAATACATGAGCGTCGATAGTATTTCCTACTGAGAGGGACCAATTCCCAAACGGAACGGGTGGGTTTTGCCACCGGATATCCGAGGCATCTTTGCCGTCGGCCCGGACAAACGGCGCGTCAACGGAGAATAAGCCAATGACAATCTTTAAGACAACCGTCTGCTGGAGTTTATTCTTCCTGCTGGCAGCGCCGTGTTTACCGGTTCGGGGGACTCTACCGAGGATGTCCAAAACGCCCCTGGCCGCGAGGTTCCGCCGCCACCTTCTGCGCGCGGCGATTCTGCAAGCGCCAAACCCGGCGCCGCCGGCTCGGTGCGGGAGTTCGTGCAGGGGTTCTATGACTGGTATGTCCCCAAGGTGCGAAAGGAACGCGGGATGTCCGGCGCGAAGCTTGTCCTGAAGTACAAAAGCTCTTCATTCAGCCCGGAGCTTCTTCGGGCGCTAAAAATTGATTCCGACGCCCAGTCGAAGCCTCCCCACCAGTTAGTTGGGCTTGACTTCGATCCTTTTGTCAATGCCCAGGACTACGCCGACCGCTGCAAAGTGGAGAAGATCACGCGCAAAGGCGACAGGTATTTTGCGGAGGTCTACGATATATGGTCCGGCAGCAGGAGCGTTGACCCCAGCGTAGTGGCCGAACTTGCGTTCAAAGACGGGCACTGGTTATTCGTGAACTTCCATTACGCAATGAACACGCCCTCGCTGCTGAATACACTGAAAAGCCTGCACGAAAATCGCCAGAGACATCACAGGAATTGAGGCGCCCAATACCGCGAGGAGGAAACAATGAGTGCAGTACCATGGTGTTTATCATTCCTGGGTGTAATATTTTTATTCCTGGGTATCTCAGGTCTGGCATATTGGTTCATTGTGCATAACGAGGCCGGTAATTCCAGGGACTTCAAAGCAGTTCGCTCAGCTCGCTATGGACTGTTGATCAGCATTGTGCTTGGTCTAATCGGATGGGCTGCGCTCGCTCTTTCCGGGTATTGCTCTCATTGAAGCGTAAGGGAATTTCAATCACGAGTGTCAAAGCTGACCGACACCCTGACATTGGCGTCGGGAGAGGGGTTGACTTCTTTATCCCCGTGGAATTTCACTTCGCCGAGCTGACGCAACCCTGCAAGAAACGAGGGATAGTTCGTCCCGGGCACTTCGGCCAGAAGAGTCCCTGGCTCTTTGCCATCCCTGGAGTCTCCGGCGTTCAAAACCTTGCCCTCTGCCCTTTCAATCAGTCGTATGACACTGGAGAAAACCTTTTGCGCATCGGGGTGCGGCGGATCGTCCACGGACACTTTCGCCGAGCCTGCATCTTCAGTTTGCGCCTCCCGCTCCAGCATTTTTCCTCCCGGCGCGGCCGTGCCTGTTGCACCTCGGCTCGAGAGTGAAAAACTCTCCCGTGATGAAAGCTCTCCGGCTCAAATGAGCCGCCGCGAGTTTTCATCCGTGCGGCAACTCCAGGCGTTTTTAAAGTTAGAGCCACCAGGTTGGGTCCTGCCTCCGGCGAGGGCTCCACGACAGCTTTTTTTGCGTTGGCGCGGTGATCAGGCGAAGATTCTGCTTGAAGCGCTGCGGGCGTTTCGGCGGAAGGGGGCGCCAATCCCGGCGAAGGTGGCGATTCAACAGATAAAGGCGGTACGGGCAAGGATCTCTTGAAAGCTTTTTCTGTGTTGCTGCGAATATCCGGTAAGGATTCAGGACCTGCGGGCGGGGCTTGAACCGCTGCGGAAGGAGGCGCCGATCCCTGTGAAGGTGGCGATTGAACCTGTAGGGGCGCGGGGAGAGCAAACCCTTCCGGCTGCCGTCATCCCTTAGAGCTACCTGAACCGTTACTATCACCAGCCTGCAGTAGCCGCAGCCCCGGCCAATTGAAAAAACCGCTTTCGGGCGAACAATGCTTGCAGCCACTGGCTGCACACGGCGAGGCCGGAAGGTTTTTCCAAACCGATCCGGACATGATCCAGCAAATCGCCGGGGGCTTTCAGCTTCGGCATGGTCCCAAGGGCGTACGATTGCTCTTTGAGGGCTTCCAACTGCATTGCGCACGACCTGCACGCTGCCAGATGCGCCTCTACCTCCTTGGCGAATTCCGCAGGGATTTCCGTATCCATATGTTCAAAAAGGATGGCTCTAAGTTGAGAGCATTCCATGGGAACCACCTCTTTTCATATCAAGCTGAAGCCTGTCGTGCAGGAGCAGCCTCGCGCGAGCAAGCTTCGATTTTAGAGTCCCGAGATTATATCCCGTAATTTTGCATATTTCCTCGTAGGACAGTTCCTCTATATGCCGCAGGACAATGACGGTCCTGTGATCGTGGGAGAGGGAGGCGATAGCGGATTGAAGCAAAGCGTCCCGCTCGCTGTTCTCCATCCGGGCCAGGGGCGAGGGCGCAGGGTCCTCGATTTCAAACTCCTCGCGTCCTTCTTCTTGCCGGGGATTTTGTCCGAACCTCAGCACCCTGTTCCAAAAGCGATGCTCGGCGGAGTTGCGCCTGTTCCTGCAAATATTCACCGCAATGGTATAGAGCCAGGTCGAAAAACTGCACTCGAACCTGAAGCCCTTGATCGCCCGCAACGCTTTTATAAAAGTCTCCTGCGCGCACTCTTCGGCATCGCTGCCATCGCCAAGCAGCCTGTAACACAGGTTGTAGACTCGATCCTGGTGGCGCAATACCAGTCTGTCCAGGCCCGCGCGATCTCCCGAGAGGAAAGCGTCGATGTCCTTTTTGTCTTCTTCTTTCGCCATGATCTGCGCCGAAAGGAACAATCGTTTCCCCTTGATATTTTAGACAGGGCCGATCCAAGGAAGTTCCATCTAACCTTTATATTCTACAATAATCGGGGAACCTTAAAAATTTTAAATTTTAGATTTTAGATTTTTAAAATCTGCAATCTCCAATCTGCAATCTAAAATCCATGGAACCTTTTGCATCCTGCTTTGTCAAAGAGGGTTGAAAGAATCGATTATCAACCCAAGACCAGGAAGGTACAAAAATGAAGCGTTCAATATTTGCATCCGGTAAAAAAATTCTATTTGCGTTGATTGCGATGGCGCTATTGCCCATTGGAGGGGTTGCCATATGCGCCGGGCAGGCCGGGGCGCCAGGGACGGAGACCGATGACAAGACACTTTCGCCTTACTTTTTCGTAAAATCGGACGACTCTGCCGTCGATCAGCTTCCACTCAAATCCACTTCGGCCACGGTAAACATTTCGGGGCCCATCGCCGATGTCGTCGTTACCCAGGTCTACAAGAATGAGGGCAAAAAACCGATAGAGGCGATATACGTTTTTCCTGCATCTACACGCGCCTCGGTCTACGGGATGAAGATGACCATCGGAGAGCGCACGATCACAGCGGAGGTGCAAAAGAGGGAAGAAGCCCGCCAGGCCTACGAGCAGGCCAAACAGGAGGGCAAAAGCGCATCCCTTTTGGAACAGGACAGACCCAATGTCTTCCAGATGAACGTGGCCAACATCCTGCCCGGGAGACGAAATCAAAACCGAACTGCGCTACACCGAAACTATCGTTCCGATGGAGAGTGTCTATGAATTCGTATACCCGACCGTTGTCGGGCCGCGGTATTCAAATCAACCGGCTTCCAAGGCGCCGGCATCGGAGAAGTGGTCTCAGAACCCCTATCTGCACCAGGGCGAATCAGCGCCTTATACTTTCGATATTAAAGCCAGGGTGTCCGCAGGCGTCCCCATCCAGGAACTGAGCTGCCCTTCCCACAAGGCGGCCATCGCCTTCCAGGACAAAAGCGTTGCGAACATTGAACTCGGACTTAGCGAAAAAGCAGAACATTCGGGAGGCAATCGGCGATTTCATCCTGAGGTACCGGCTTGCCGGCGAGCAGATCGAATCGGGACTGCTGCTTTACCAGGGACATGATGAAAACTTTTTCCTCCTCACCGCCCAGCCGCCCAAACGCGTGACGGAAGAAGCGATACCTCCGAGGGAGTACATCTTCATTGTCGATGTTTCCGGCTCCATGTACGGTTTTCCTCTCGATATTTCGAAAAAGCTGGTCAAGGAACTGCTCACCGGGCTTCGTCCAACGGATATCTTTAACGTAATGACGTTTTCGGGCGCCTCGGACCTTTTCTCGGATCACTCCGTGCCTGCGAGCGCGGACAATGTTCGGCGCGCGGTCGAGTTGATCCGGCAGCAAAGCGGGGCTGGAGGCACCGAACTATTGCCGGCCATGCAGCGGGCGCTGACACTGCCCAGGTCCGAAGGCTTCGCGCGCACCATCGTTATAGCCACGGATGGGTATGTAACTGTCGAACCGGAGCTCTTCGATCTCATCGGCAAACAAATCGGCGATGCCAACATCTTCGCTTTCGGCATAGGCACGACGGTAAACCGCTATGCCATCGAGGGCATGGCCCGGGTCGGCGCGGGAGAGCCTTATGTCGTCACGCGGGCGGAGGAAGCGCCGGGGATGGCCGAAAAGTTCCGCAAATACGTGCAATCCCCGGTGCTGACTCAAATCAAGCTCAGTTTCGGGAATTCGAAGCCTATGATGTCGAGCCTTCGGGGGTGCCGGATATCTTTGCTGAACGGCCGGTAGTGGTTTTCGGCAAGTGGAAGGGCAAGCCGGAGGGGACAATTGTCTTATCCGGCTTGAGCGGCAGGCAAAAATGGGAAAAGCGGCATCGATGTCGCCGCAACCCGGCCCCTGGCCGCCAATTCAGCTCTTCGGTATCTTTGGGCACGCTCTCGCGTGACGCAACTTTCGGACTATAACAAGCTGGAAGCCTCAGATGAGAGAGTTGAAGGAGATTACGGGACTGGGCATCAAGTACAACCTGCTCACCGCCTATACTTCCTTTGTGGCGATCGATGCGCAGCCGCGCCGCCAGGGTGCTGAAGCGGTCACCGTAAAGCAGCCTTTGCCTCTGCCCCAGGGAGTTTCGGACAGCGCGCTGCCGGGGCAGACCTCCTCCACCATGGCGATGGCAAATCCATTACGCCTGCCTCCCGCTATGGGTATCGTCGGCTCGGGCGGTTCGTTTGGTTCGCCTGGCGCCAAATCGACTCCCCCATGGCGTGGTTGCAGAAATGAGCGTGAGTTCGGCTCAAAGGATGGCTCCGGAAGAAAGTCGGGCGGCGGGGCCGCGCCCAAGTTAACAACAGAGGCTCAGGCCGGCCCCAAAGGGGAGAAGCCGCATAAAATTTGTATAGAAAGCCTGAAGGTGCAAGGGGGACTTTCCAAAGAGACGGTAAGGCGTGTAGTCGAACAAAACCTACCTTTGATAGGGACTGTTTCGGTGGCATATAGCGTCGTGCGGACTCACACTGGAATGGACTATCGATAAGAACGGTTCGGTTGTAAATGTTCACACGGTCTCGGGTTGCGGGTCCGATAAAACAGTTGAACTGTATCGGCGGGCAGGTGAAGAAGTGGAGCTTCCCCGCCCCTAAAGACGGCGGGATCGTTCGCGTCGTGCTGGTAGTGGGGCTGAAGAGCCGATAGCGAGTCTTGAGGGTGCTGATACGATGTTTTATAACCATTAAGAGTGCGGGGGAATGTTTCCCCCGCGCCCCCACGGGCCGCGTACCGGTGGTAACCATACCTCCCGGTCTGGTTCCGCCGGGCCTTCCAGCTTTCCTCACAGGCGCCCCACGTCCTGAGGACGGTGTTCACTGACTAAAGATTCTCTCACTCGTGCATATTCCGCCTCAATTTCATTTAAGACTGTCACAGCGCTTTTAGTTGAAGCAGCGCGGCCCATTTCTTCGAGTTTCCCGCAAAGCCCGGCCAAATTCAGAGCGCCCAGATTTCCGCTGCTTGATTTTAACGTATGGGCCGCTCTCCACATTGCCGTGGTGTCGGGGCTGCCCACAGCTTTGCGCATTTGTTCCAGGTATTTTGGGGAGCTGTCCACGTAGAGGTGGATCAGCTCTGCGAGCAAATCCGGCGCACCCTCCCTTTGAATCTGCCTAATATTATCCAGCACATTGCGATCCACCGCCGCCGCGCATAAAAGATCTGGTACCGGGGTGGACTCGCGGGGCCGTTCCGGACCATGCTATCGGCCATCCCGAGCCGATTCCGGGTGAGTTCCGGGCGGCCAGCGTTCCAAAACTTCAGCCAACTGGTTCTCGCTTAAAGGGTTTGCTCAGATAATCATCCATCCCCGCCGCAAGGCATTTGTCGTAAACACCATTCATTGCATGAGCGGTCAGAGCTATGATCGGGATTCGGATCCGGGATCGTGTTTTCAGTCCGTTCCTGCTCTCGGCTTCCCTGATGCGGCGTGCGGCTTCGTAGCCGTCCATCTTCGGCATCTGGCAATCCATCAGTATAAGGTCATAAGCCGTATATGGTTTCGAAAGTGCTTCGATGGCCTCGGCCCCATTGCTTACCACATCGACTTGACAGCCCATGCCGACAAGCATCAGTCGCGCGACTTCCTGGTTTACAGGGTTGTCTTCAGCTAGAAGAATGCTGCACTTGATGGGCTTCGGAGTATCTTGCCGAGAGGGATCTCTGCTCGCCGGACGGGGGCCACCTCTGGTGTGAGGTGCTCGCCAGGGCCAAAAGTTGGTCATACAGCCGGGACTGACGAACCGGCTTGCTCAGAAATGCCGGTCCCCTTTCTTTTGGAGCATTAGCGATCTCGATGCGCTCACCCATCGAATTCAGCATAATCAGGCGTACTGGCGTAATGCGTGGATCGTTTTGAATACATTCGGACCATGACCGTGCCACTTATGCCGGGCATCGTCACGTCCAGTATGGCAGCATCGTAGGGTTTACCTCTTTGCCAGGCATCAACGAGCATTTCAATTGCTTGCGCCCCGTTTTCCGCCATGCCGCAAAGAATTCCCCGGGAGGTGACGTACTGGTTCAAAACGCTCCGGGTCATATCGTTGTCGTCGGCAATCAACACGCGGAGGCCGTCTAGAGCATTATTGTATCGTCCATGCCTGCCGGGATGCCCTTGCCTGTTTATTGAGACATGCGGTAAACCGGAATGTGCTGCCTGCTCCCGGGCGTGCTTTCTACACCGATGTCCCCTCCCATCATCACGCAGAGTTGCTTAGAAATGGCCAGCCCCAGGCCCGTGCCGCCATACTTGCGGGTCGTGGAGCAATCGGCCTGTGCGAAGGCGGCGAATATGCCCACCTGCGCCCTGGGAGGAATGCCTATGCCGGTGTCGCTGACCTCGAAGCTCAGGAGGACTGTCCCGACATCTTCCTGGATAAGCGATACGTCGCACGAAGACATGACCATTTTCGGTAAACTTGACCGCATTGCCCAGTAAATTCGTCAGTATCTGCCGCAGGCGCCCGGGATCTCCATTCAAGGACATCGGCACGTTGTCTTCCACTCGGCTGATCAACTCGATGCCTTTCCGGTGTGCCTCCTCGGCGAGCAGTTCGGCCACGTCCTCGACCGACTCAAGCAGGTTGAAGTCTATATTCTCAAGGTCGAGCTTGCCCGCTTCGATTTTGGAGAAATCAAGAATATCGTTGAGTATGTAAAGAAGGGCTTCGCCCGACCTGGAGACAGTTTCTGCAAGGCTGCGCTGATGGTCGTCGAGATCGGTCTCCAGCAGCAATTCCGACATCCCGAGAATTCCGTTCATCGGGGTCCGGATCTCATGGCTCATATTGGCCAGAAACTCGCTCTTGGCCCGCGCCGAGGCCTCGGCGGCCTCTTTGGAGAGCTTTAAATCCTGGGTCGCTTTTTTTTCGGTTATATCCATCGAAATGCACATGCAGGTATCGTCGTCAACAGGTACCCACGAAACGTCCCAGATTTTTCCAATTGCCCTCAACTCGGGCGCGCTGGCTGGTTTTCTTTCAGAGAGTGTTTTGTCGGCAAGGCAATAGGTGCACATTGTCCCGCCTGGAATAGTGTGGCCGATGTGCTCGTCAATGCACGCCCTGTATTCTTCCGGAATGTGTTCGCATTTCAGAGAATTCTGCCAGCAGTAGCCGCCGACCTTCGCGCCGTACTCCTGTGCTAGAATGCTGGCAGTCAGAATCCTTTTATCCCTGTCCACCACCATGGCAGGATAGGGGAGGCCACTTACGATCATCTGGTTTAATCTGGTTTTTTCTCTTAACGCCTCCTCGGCTTTTTCCCGTTCTGCAATTTCCTGCTCAAGCTGCTGGTTCTTTGTCTCGACAATTTGCCGTGTCTTGGATACCTCCTCCAGCCTTGCATGCAAAACGAGGTTGCGGGTGTTAATCCACAGGACAAGAACCATGGCGCCCAGAATGGCAAATGAGAGGAGACCAATACATTACAAGCAGGTGCACCGGGGCCATGCGCCCGGAGATTTCATCGACGGGCTCACTGGAGATGAGGAAGAAGGGCGTATCGGGGATATCCATTCGAATGGCGACCATGTCCACCGGCGGATGATCGGGGCGGGGGCAGGCGAAGTGAAATTCCACGCCCGAGACGGCTCGCTCCAATGCTGATGGAAAAAAAGGGGCGGGTGTGTTCTCAAAAGGCACGGGGTGATGAAGCATCTTGCCATGTTCGGAGAAGATCTCGACGGTGCGACCCAAATAGGTGCTTTGCAGTTGGATTAGCTTTTTGTAGACCGGTTCTATCAGAAACCCATGCGATTAGCTGTGCGGCGTGGTGTTCCTTGTAGAAATACGGTTCGGACACAATCACCAGCAACTCCCTGTCCTCTTCACGGCTGATGATTTGTGAAACGGGCCGGTTTCCGTCAGAAGAATGCCGCGACGTCTATGGGAGTCCTTCGAGCGGTTCCATTTGAGGGCCAATCAACAAGCACGGTGCCGTCGCTTTCCACAAAGGCGAGTCTGGTGTAGATTTGCTCCTCGCCGAGTTTTCTTTCCTGCATAAAGTGTTCGAAAAGTTCTGATATTGCGAACAGGCTTTCCGAGAGCCCATATTGAAGGGACATACCGAGGGCTTTATTCTCGAAGAACGCGGAAATGGCACGGTGTTCGAGTAAATGTTTAATGTCGTTGCGTCGTTCGGAGTAGAAGTAGCCTACTGCTGTCGCACGTCTTTCCGCATCATGGTCCAACTGTTCCAGGGCGTGCTTTTGCAGTTGGACTTGTGACCGGTAATTGGAAATGAGCAGAAAACCGATACAACCAATCAGCGCGACACCGATAAGGGCGGTGATGAAACTCCACTTCTTCTGGCTATGCAGCGAGGACAGCATGTCCATTTTCTTTTGTCCGCGCCCGCATCAATTATCTTGAGCCTGGCGGAAAAACTCCGGGAAATAGTGGGGCGCCCTCGGGTAATACTTGGCGACCAGCCGCATGTAGGTTCCATCCTTTTTGCATTGCTCGAAAAACTGGTTGAAAGATTCACGCAACTCGCCGGAAGACTTAGCAAAAGCGCAGCCCATCACCTGTGTCTGAGATATCGGTCCGATGATCTTGATTTTGCCGGGCCATTTCTCCATGGCGATAAACGCGTCGGGCACGTCCAGGATAGTAGTCTCGGCCTCGCCGTTTATTACGGCCGGCGCCAATTCATTGAGCGATCCTGGAAAGCATCTCACCGTGGCCCCCGTGGCTTCCAGATTATGGAGGTCCGGATCAAGGCATGTATTCTTCATTACAAGCACCTCGTGGCCTTTGAGCAAGCTCTTTACCGTCTGGATGTCCTTTACGATGCTGTCGCCGGGTGTGATTGGCTTTATGGGAGAGTCACTTCGAGCAATCAACCAGACTTGTGTTGGAAAGGTCGGTATCGAAAAATTCACCATCTTTTCACGCTTCGCAATGACGGTGAACCCATTGGCGATAACATCACCCCTGGTTTGCCCCTTCTCGCCTTCAGCCGTGGATTCCTTGCCACAAAGGTCTCCGATCGCATCGGCCCAGGACGTTTCTACGTACTTATACTCCACCCCAAGGTGCCGGGCGAAAAGCTTAATCAACTCGACGTCCAAACCGTCTCCGCTCCCCGTGACGAAGTTGGCGTAAGGCACCCCGAGGTGAATAAGGGCGCCTCTTTGTTTGATCTCCTCAATTTGTACGGCATGGCATACCGCCGCTGCGAAGCAGACCAGCAGACTTGTAGAAATGCCGTTCATCAGAAACCGGAATAGCGTCTTTTTCATTGTTTGAATCCTTCCTCAGGCTAAATCGGTCGGGAACGCATTCTTTTCAAGCAATGGCTAAAGGCTTTATTCGGCAGGTTTATATTTATCTTTAATGTTTTTTCACTGAGCGGGCCGCCCGGTTCAGGCTCTGAGAAAGTAGACCTTCCTTGCCAAAATGCAAAGGTGGTCAAAGTGAAGAACGCATAACGACCTATGAAACGGATATTTTGACACGCCCCGAACAATGACTAAGGGATCTCAAAATCGGCGGTATCGGCAGATGCGCTCCGAACCAACCGGTGGCTGAGACAGTAAGATCACAGATGGCTTACGACCATTTTGAAGCCCATCCTTTTCCGATCAGCAGTATATTATCGTTGAGATTTTAAAATAAACCCAGACAAGAACCAGTGTAACGCCGACAATACATACCAGCCGCAATGATATCATCTTCTTGGAAAGCTTAAATCGCTGCATCTCAATCCTTCCCCAATCCCCCAATCAACTTTTTAAGTATCCAGTAAATAACCCGTTTCTCGAAAGTTTCCGCAACCCGGATTGCCCGTTCGAGGTCGGTTTGGATACTGAGTGCATCTGCAATGAGTTGAGAGAAATATTCCGCACCTCCAATGTCTTTAGCTCGGAATCGGCCGAATTGAGCGGCAACTTTAACAAAAAATTTTCAATTAAGATCCGAACGCCAATCTTTGTGATTTCAATGGGTGCGCTTCTCAGTAAGGGAAGGGACAGTATTAAGGGAGCACCGTGACACGATAAAAAGGGAGCAAAAAAGGGGAAAGCCAAGAGCGTGGCCCCTGGCTTCCTCGGTGTATGAACCAATTCAGTAATATGAAGGTTTCAGGAGGCCACTTTGGGTGTGGGAATGCTGGAGCCGCGCAAGTGGCTGATGACGACATGAAGCGGTTGTAAAAAGCCGAGGAGTGAAATCACGCTGAATACCGTCAGAGCCGCGAGAAGTTCGGGCGAATGCAGAATGGAGACAGTAATCGGACCTCTCAGCCGGCTGGCAACGAGGGTATAGGCGCAGACCAGCGGAAGCGTCCCGAACACGGTGCTGACAAAAAAGGTGGAAAAGGGTACTCGTGCCATGCCGCAGAATACGTTGATCAGCGGGCTCGGCAACCAGGGGGAGCAGCGTATCAGCGCCAGCATAAGGAAAACGTTCTTGACTTTGAGCCTCTGCAACACCGGTGGTGACGACGTGGTTTTGCAAAAAAATAAAGCGAGGCCACCGACCCCAAGGTGGTGGCCATGACGGCCAGTACGCTCCCTGTTACGAAGCCGAACAGGTACCCCGCGGCGAGATAGAATAAAGGGTTGGTAGGCACCGAAAAGAACACTGTGCCGGCAAGCAACAGGATGAAGATCCCCATGCCGAGCACCAAGGGCCAGGAGAGGGGCTGCTTGGGCAGCCGCTGACTGCAGCAGTGCCAAAAGCTTGTGGCTCCTGGTCAGGGCAAAAACTATCCCTGCCATCGCGACCGCCAAATATCCTGATAGTACGTATTTGCGGGCGTTGCCGGTCATGACGCCTCCCCTCGTATATTCCGGTACGTCTTCACCCGCTCGCGGATCGGTTCCGGAAGGGCCATGATCCATTGGTGGTCTTCGGGCAACAGCGTTTTCAGTGGAAAGCGCTGGTAGGTATTCCAGAAAAGCGCGCTCTTGTTCCGCAATAGACCGTTTTCGGCGTACAGCTTGAGAGTGTGAAACGACTTCGCCGTGAAGGTGTTGTCCAATATCAATCCTGCGCCGGCGGCTGCGGTTGCCTCGCGCTGGATCTCAGACGTCACTTTCCCGTACTCCGGATGCCAGCTCACGTCGTCGTAGACAAAACCCTGCCTCAGCACTTCCCGGGCGGAGCAGGCCTGCCGGGTGCCGGGTACAAGTCCCATTCGGTTCAGCCATTCAAGCGCCTTATCCAGAAGCGATTGGGCATTCGCCACCAGAAAGGGCGTGTCGATGTCCCCGTTCACCGCCAGCCGCGCGGCCCAGCTCTTATCCTGCGAACACGTTCCAACCACTTTGGTAGGCCATCCCAGAAGATGGCAGCCGAGCACCAGTCCCACCGTGGTGGCGCCACTGCCCAAAGGAACAAAGATGTAATCCGGAGGGGCTGCCAACGGGCAGGCGCCGCTTTCCACCTGCTCCGCAAGTTCCATAAGCGCTTCCACGTGCCCCAGGACCGTCAACGGCGAGGATCCACCCGGCGGGACGTAGGCCTCGGCCGGCTCCTCAGAAATGTGGGGCTTTACTTCCGCCATGAGTATCGAGAGTCCGACCGAGGTGTCCCCATCCAGAAAACGGAGCCTCGCGCCACTTGCCACCAGCAGTCTGAGCTTGGTGATCACGTTTTCCGTGATTTCCTGCGGGTAGAGCATCATCTCGACGTCCATCGGCTTTGCGACGCCATCGGGTCTGAAGGTTCCAAAGCGCGCTGCCAGGGCGAGATGAGCGCAATGGTTGCTTCCGAAAGCTCCGTGAGTGTACACGCTCGTTACCCCGCATAGAGCGAGGTT
>CAVRZU010000213.1:0-5113 GCA_963725365.1 uncultured delta proteobacterium
TCCACCCATACGCCCGAACAGATTCGCTTTACCCTGGATATCGTCGCCCCGCAGCTGGAAACCCTGCAAGAGGCGGATGACGAGAAACAGCGCGCTGCTTCACTTTGGGCTCTTCTATGAGAATCCGACTCTTGTTAGAGCTATGGAACCGGGCAAGAATGGCCCGGTTGAAAAGACTGTCTTACTGGAGAAGAGAACTTTTCATGACCAATACAAGAGCCGATATATTCATCGGTTCGCTTATGAAATTCACTCTCTGACATTCCCGCGACATTCACCAACGATGTCCTGTGCCTGGACCGATCATAGCGTCGTTCAACCCTGGAGCCGTAGCGTGGAGCGCCGGTTGCAATTCTCAGGAGCAGGCATGCTGCCCGCCATTCCTGTTCTTGCCAATGTGCCGGATCTTCACCTGCTTCCAATTCATAATCGCGGCACTCTGAGCAGGCGAATCCTTTCCAATCCATATCAACTGCCCTATCAAGGCACTTATTATAGTGCCGGCACAGTACATTTCGCTGCATTTGGTTCGTTTGCCGTGTCTGCCTCACTTGGATCGGGTTCATCTGCTCACCTCGTTTAATCGGTTTAGTGCCCTCGGATAGGAGTCAAATACGCCATGTGGCCTTAATCTTTGCGCAAGTTTTATGCCCGTCGGAGATTCAGAGAGGATTTAGAGCATTGAGGAAGGGAAGATTCATGTTGAAGAATCTTATTGTAGTGGGAGGGTCGGCCATGATTATGAAAGAAATAGCTGACCGAGTTCGACAGGCAAGAAGCGATCGCGAGAAAACGCTACGCCTGAAAAAGGCGGGGATCCTGGCGCTCGGTGTTACCATCGGCTGCACCGTGGGTGCGCTGGCAGGCGTTCTTTTCGCTCCTAAGTCAGGGGGAGAAACACGTGAGGATTTAATCCGGCGGGGTTGCGAGACGTGGGGGAAAATACAAGAAAATGCTTCTCACACCGGACACCTGCTAACAAGCGCGGTGGAGAAAAAAAGTTCTCGCGCGCTCATGGCTGCCGTCGATGCGTGCAAAGGATCGCTTAAAGAACCACCTAGGGAGGACGAAGGAACTGATAAGAAAAATTAAGAACCACACATCTTAAGAAAGGAATCCCCCGTGGAAGGATACATCACATTCAGTTCTCGCATTTCGCTCCCGGATATCTAATTTCCAAAGTGAGAATGTGGTGATTGGCTATGTGGGTATCAAGACCATTATCGTCAACAAGGTCCCTGAAGAAATCGACGAATACCTGATGCTGGATACCAAAGACGGAAGCGTGCTTGCGGTTGATTCTTTTGGGGTCACGAACAGGATCGCAGGCAGCTTGGATGAGTGGATCGAACCGGAGCTTTTGAGAATCAGGCTCAAGGAAATGTATACGAGCATCCTTACCGTCATTGTCTTCGATGATGAATTGAAGGCCGAGGAGGCACGCCTCAAGGTCCTGAAGCTCAGCCGCGAGGGCTTAATCGAGTTGGAAGATGCGGTGGTCGTAGTGAAAGAACAGGATGGCACGGCCAGGTACCACCAGATGCATAGAACAGCAAGGACGGGAGGGTTTGCCGGGAGCATCACGGGGTTCATCGTCGGCGCCATCCTCCTCCATCCCTTGATTGGACTTGTTTTTGGCGCGGTTATGGGAGCTGCATCCGCCTCTGTCTACGATGTCGGAATCGACGACCGGTTCATGAGAGAACTGTCGGAAAGATTCAAGCCTGGATCTCTGCTCTGTTCACCCTGGTGCGAAAAGCCGATCCGGAGCGGGCGGCAGAAGAATTCCTCGGCTTTGGCGGCAAGGTGCTGGTGAACTCGGTGAGCAAAGAGAGAGAGGCCGCGATACAGAAGCTTCTCGATGGAGTCAGTGAAGGTGGGGATTAGAGGGCCGCTACTTGCGCACACAATTGCAGTCTTGAAGTGGCCGCAGACCTAAAAAAGCCAAGTAAGGGGCCGATTGTCGAGAGATTGCCCGAAAGACTGCAGTTACTATGCCCCCTTCGCCCGGACCTTAATTAACTCTGCTCTGAGTCAGCTGGGTTAGCCTCTGCCAGATCGAAGTCTTTCATATCCCAGGTTACTCTCAGCCCGGAAATCTTCACCGCTCCCCTGTGATACCCGTCGGGAAAGAGGGCTTCCAGATCTTCGATTTCAAGCTGGTTCGCCTCGCAGGTTTCATATACAGTTGGGACAACCCCCGTTTCCTTATATCGTTTCCGAATAAAGTTTATTATTTTCCAGTGATCATCATTCAGGCGGGGCATTTTCATCTCGCGCGCTTTCCAGGCCGCATAATCCTCATCCCATTCAGAGGGGTAGATAAGAAATCCGCGCATGTCCACTCGGTAAGTTTTCTCCCAGGGCACTTTCGAAGTCCCGGCCGGTCTACTGCGGGGCAACCATGAGGAATGAGCGGGCTTCTCTGAGTATTTCAGGCCCGCAAGTCTGCACGCTCCTCTCAGATAACCGGTCGGGAAAAGTCTTTTCATGTCCGCCAAACACAGGCAGTGAGCTCTGCAGGTTTCATAGATTGTCGGGCGTTCGCCGTTCACTGCAAAGCTTTCCCGGATAAAGTTAATCACATACCAATGCTCTGATGTCAATCCGCCTGGAATACCGAGAGCTGGGGCAAGGGCTTCCGCAAACTTGGTGTCCCATTCACTGAGGTCCAACAAGAAACCATCTGCATCGCCCTCGTAGCCCTCATCGGCAAAATCAGGAATTCCCATTTTTCAGCCTCTATCTGAAAAAAGAACAAATTGTGACAGCAAATGCCGGCCTGACGTCACATGTATTAAGTGGAGGCTCTTTCATTTCATTGACATTTTCAAGAACTCCCAAGAGACTGCGCCATTTTTCTGTTAGAAGGAGTAGCAGGCCTTCTGCTTGTATATCAGAATTCTTCCTTTTGTCCATCAGGTCCAAAATGTATTTTCCATTAATCAATACAGTACAAAATGCCGTCCCAGTTCTGGATCAGACCACATCAGACCATGCGGAAAGGTGATAATCGGTTGCAGAGGTCCACAGCATTCTTCTTGAATCCGGTTATGAGTCCCCATCCTTATAGGCTGTGGAAAATTCTAACCGGAAGGCCACAAGTTTTCACTTCTTGCCACTGTTGAATTCGGTGCAGGGCGGTGAGCATAACGGATATCGTTATGATATGTTGACTGACTTTCAAGGAGAACAATGCAAGCTATCAAAAGAGCTCAGCTTTTTTCATGAAATACCATATCACTTGCCCTTATCCCACCTGGCGGCCGTTATGCCCAGGATGAAGACCATGGCCGCGAATGTCCCTATTATAGCGGCGTACCTCAGCGCGGTCATGTTGTCCTGGAACACCATGGATGCCCGGAGGCCCTCGTTAACATAGTACAGAGGAAGCGTCTTGGCGAACGACTGCAAATAGCGCGGCATCATCTCGAGAGGGACGAAGCTCCCCGAGAGAAACATCATCGGGAATATGATAGCGTTAGCTGCTGCGGCTGGCGCTCTGCGCCTCCTTCACGAAGCGTGTGAGTATCATCCCGATTCCGACGAACGTAAAGACGTCAAGCACAATAAAAAGAGGGAGCCAGGCGTTTATCGATAAAATATAACGTGAGAACACGGCGTAGCTCACCAGCAGCATTGCAGTGGTGGATATGGCCGCGAGCACGAACTGTAGAAAATCATCGACATATATCCAGTCGGTATGGGTGATGGGGGTGGTGGACAGCTTCCTGATGATGCCCTTCTGCCTCAGTTCGGCGTTTATGTTCACCGTGCCGAACAGGCTCGCGGTCATCACCGCCATAGCAGATGCCGGGGATGAAGAAGTCGATGAACCGGTATTTCCTGGTATGTATCGATATTTCTGCCGTCCTGACGAACGCCGGCTGTCCGGACAGTTCCTGGTTCATCTTGGCGAACACCAGTTCGAGGAGTTCAAGCTTCTTATCCACCGAGCTGGAGCTGGGGTCGTAGACATACTTGATGGTAACGAATGCGTTGGGGTCGTCGAATTTCGATACCGTACGTAAGATCTTTCATAGTCTTTGGGGATAACGAGGACAAGGTTCTCCTTGTGCCCTGGCGTACTGCGCGGCGTCGATGGCGGGATCGACCTCGATTATCTTGAATTTCCCGGAGAGGGCCAGGGCTTTGGCGATTTCTGCCGAAGTTTCGTTTGGTCGAGGTCCTGCACGCAAAGATCGAAGTTCATATTGTCCTGGTCCGCGAAAATAGAGCCGAACACGAGTATCAGCAGAATCGGGAAGGTAGTCGTGAAGAACATCGTGGTCTTCTCGCGGTAGAAGATCTTGAGGCTAACGACGAGACTTGCACCGACAACGCGCAGGTTCATTGCGCCCCCTTTCCCCCGAAGGCGCCTTCGCTGAGGTCCTCCCCGGTGAGCTTCAGGAAAACCTGTTCGAGATTGGGCTTGCGAATGTCAATGCTGAGCAGCGACGCCCCTGCGTCTTCCATGGCGTTCAGTATCCTCGGATATCGTCCACGTGTTCCACTCTCACGTTGATGCTCTTGTGGTTGTTAAGGCCAGGCTCGAAGCCCATCTTTCCGACGACTTCAAAAGCTTTTCGATCGACGGGCTGCAGCGTGAGTACCAGATAATCCGCATTGTCTTCTATGAGATCACGGGGGAGTCCATGGCGATGATCTTCCCCTTGGAGATAATTGCAACAGTATCTGCAAGAAGCTCAGCTTCCTCGATGTAGTGCGTGGTGAGAAATACCGTCTTCCCTTTCTGCTTAAGTCCGAGCATGACTTCCCACACCTCGGCCTGGCGCGGGGGTCTAGCCCTGTCGTCGGTTCGTCGAGGAACACGACCTCGGGGTGGTTTACAGCGCAATTGCGATTCGAGGCGCTGCTTCAGCCCCCGGAGAGCTTCATCTATTCTCGTTGGCCTTGTCTTTGAGGTTCACGAGCCCTAAGAGCCCGTCGATATCTGCGTTCCTGCGACTGAAAAGCCGCGAATAGTACTGCATAGTCTCCCGGACCGTTATCCTGTTGAACGAACTGAACCCCTGCGGGAGGACCCCGATACGGGGAACGATGTCGCTCTTTTGCTTCGTGACGTCCATCCCGAGAATGCGTACTTTTCCCG
>CAVRZU010000214.1:0-4241 GCA_963725365.1 uncultured delta proteobacterium
TAGCTGTCCCGTTGAGGCGGTCAAATTCCAAAAGAAAAAACGCATAAAGCCGGCCGAACAGGAGCGTGGCGTGCCCGGTGAGGGAAAGCCGGACTACCTGGGTGTGGCGGTCTATATAGAAACTGTTGACGGACAGGGAGCCCCGGTTTCGTGGGAACTGGCGGGCAAAGCCAGGGACCTGGCCGCTCAACTGGGCACAAAGGTAATGGGCCTTCTGCTTGGAAGCAATGTAGGGCCGGTGGCCGACGAAGCAATTGAATATGGTTGCGACGAAGTGCACGTGATAGATGATCCGCTCCTGTCACATTACCTGCCGGAAACCTACGGGAAGGCTCTTTCCGATCTATGTGCAAAACTTCGCCCCGCAATAGTGCTCGTAGGCGCAACTTCTTTGGGTAGAGACCTGGCCGGGGTTGTGGCAACCCGGCTTGAAACGGGACTCACCGCTGACTGCACGGGACTCTATATCGAAAAGGAAACGGGCCTGCTTCTCATGACTCGTCCAACCTTTGGCGGCAATATCATGGCCACCATCTTTTGCCAGCACCACCGTCCACAGATGAGTTCGGTGCGGCCCAGGGTTTTCAGAATGCTCGAAAAGGATTTGGGCAGAAAGGGTGTCGTGACCCGTCATAAGATGAAGGCGCCTGTTGTCGAGCTGCCCGAAATCGTTAAATTTATCCCGGCCGACGATACGGCCGGCACGGATATCGTTAGCTATCCTGCCCTTGTCGTGGCCGGACGCGGCGCATGTGACCTCTCCACGCTGCCTCTTCTGGAGGAATTGGCAAGGCTTGTCGGTGGGGTCGTGGCCTGTTCCAGACCGGTAGTGCAAGCGGGTCTTATGCCTTATGAAAGACAGGTGGGCCAGACCGGTAAAACAGTCGCCCCCAGGCTCTACATAGGTGTCGGTGTCTCGGGAGCGGTTCAGCACCTGGTGGCCATCCAGGGGGCGGAGAAGATCGTGGCCATAAATTCCGATGCCAACGCGCCCATATTCAGGGTCGCTGACGCCGGCATCGTGGGTGACTATCAGGAAATCGTCCCCGAGTTGATCGCTCAGATCAGGAAGAAAAAATCCAACGGCAAACAGTGAGCGCTGGAACTTTATGAAACAATCATTCGATGTGGCAATCGTTGGGGCGGGGCCTGCGGGCATCTCGGCCGCCTGTGTGCTGGCGGACAGGGGCGCAAAGGTGGTCGTGCTGGAAAGAGGCGAATACCCCGGGTCGAAGAACATGTTTGGCGGAGTCCTATATGGACGCCACCTTCATCAGATAATTCCCGATTACATCGAAAAAAATTGTCCAATCGAGCGCAACATTGTGGAATCACGGGTATTATATCTTTGCAAAGAAGGGGGGTTCAGCTTCTCCTACCGCAACACGGCTTTCTTGGATGAACTCCGAAACAATGCTTTTACGGTGGGCAGGGCCAGATTCGACCGCTGGTTTGCCGACCAGGCCAGGGCCAAGGGAGCCGTTATAGTCTGTGGGACCGTTGTAACCGATTTGCTAAGAAACGGCGCCGGCGGGGTCATCGGCGTCCGGACTGACAGGGCTGACGGCGACTTGAATGCAGGAGTCGTTCTTCTGGCCGATGGCGTCAATTCACCGCTGGCGGCCAGGACGGGTTCTCGCCCCGAGGTAAAGCGCCAGGATGTGGCGCTTGCGGTCAAGGAACTGATCGCGCTTCCGGAAGAAGTTATCGATGAGCGATTCGGCGTATCGTCCGGCAACGGAGTTACAAATGAAATCCTGGGAAATGTTACCCGCGGTATGAATGGGGTTGCATTTGTCTATACGAATAGAAGCTCGATATCGATAGGCATAGGGGCGAACCTCGAAGACTTCGCCACGGAAAAGGCCCGTCCCTACGAAATGCTGGAAGACCTTAAGATGCACCCCATGATTGCGCCTCTTATAGCGGGCGGCAAACCGAAGGAGTACACAGCGCACTGGCTCCCGGAAGGCGGCTACGATACCATCCCTAAGCTTTTCGGCGATGGGTTTCTGATTGCCGGGGATTCTGCGATGTTGTTCAACGCGCTGCACCGGGAAGGTTCAAACCTGGCCATGACTTCCGGAAAGCTGGCGGCTGAAACCATCCTGGAGGCCTTGGATAAAGGCGATTTCAGTTCGAGATGCCTGCAAGGTTATGCAGGACGGTTGCAGGATTCCTTAGTGTTAAAGGACCTGAAAAAATATAGAAGATTTCCCTCGTTTCTTGAAACCCACAAAGAACTCTTTACTGCCCTTCCACGCGCAACATGTGCCGCTGCGCGGGAAATGCTGACAGTAGACAGTCTGCCTAAAAGAGACAGGCAGCGCAAAGCTTGGAAGGCAATCAAAGGGCAGATAGGCCCTCTGCGGCTTTTACGCCTTGCCTGGGATGGATGGAGAAGCGTTCGATGAGCGTCAAGGTCGAAGACAAGCTGTTTCTGGATAGATTTAACGTTGATGAAGAATCTCACCTGCGCATTGTTGACGGCCAGGTGTGTTTTGGCAAATGTGAAGAACAGCCCTGTCTCTATATCTGTCCGGCCAATGTTTACAAGCTTGAAAAGGACCGCATAAGCGTCAACTACGAAGGCTGCCTGGAGTGCGGTTCCTGCCGCGTCGGCGCTGTCCTCATTTCAATATCGAATGGCGCTTTCCCAAAGGCGGATATGGCGTGCGGTATAAAATTCGGGTGAGCAACCGGTGAATTACAAATTTATTTCGTCTCCCCTTGAAATTACAAGTCGAGCTCAATGGATCGCGTTGGATCGTTTTATGGACGACGCCCCGAACGAAGTTTACAAAGCTGCGGAGCAAGCTTAGGGGGTAGCCATGGATTGTCTTCTCTCCGTTCTTTATAAGCTGATTTTGATCTGCTTATTCCTGGCCGTAACCATATTTCTAGGGCAATATGTCTGGTGCCAAGTCCGCCCGACCAATAAGATCGTGGTCGTCGTAGAGGGACAGGGAGGAGAGACCCTCGTGTCTCGGTGGCAATCCTTAATCAGGCCGGTGAGCCTGCAAAACTTCTATGAAATTACCACTCCTGTTCTTCCAGATGTATTCAGCACCAAACATGATGACGCGCTGGATGTTCTCAAATTAACCGTTAAAGGGGTAGACGTTGGTGGGCTCATAAGCAGCTTGAGGACTATGCTCGCTCCAACCGTCCATCAGGTCAACATCAAGATTGTTTCCGAGGGCCAAAAGAAGCATCTTGAAATGAGACTGGAGTATAGGGGCAAGCCGCTGAAAACCTGGTACCGGAGCAGTGAGAATCCGGAGGGCGAAGGAGACCTGGAGGATTTTGCTTTATTCCAACTCGTGCATTACCTCTACTTCGATCCAGAGTGCAAGCCGTCCTGGAGAAAGTCATTTCAGCCCCAAACCCCGTTCCCTTCGCCCCAAGCCCTTGCGTCTTATTATAACGGACTGAGGCAACTGGATAGCTACCTGCAGTTTCGCCAGCAGAAAGATCTGGAAGACGCCATTAAACAGTTCAGGGCGTTGCGAGCCGAAATGCCTGCTTTCGCTAACGGCCTTATGTTGTTGGGCCTCGCCTTGGCAGAAAACCGGGATGAAGAAGAGGCCGCCGGAGTGTTCCAGAGTGCGTTAGACCAATACAGAGAGGTCTTGGGAAACCTTGAGAATGAACCCCCATTTCCTGGAGGTGGAGCTGAAATCCTCCAGACCAAACTCGTTTGCTGCCAAATTCGTCTCTGGCAGGCAACTTCCATCCGGAAGCAATATGGGACACAGTCAAATCATACCGCCGTAACAAAGCTGAATGACTTAATAAAGGAAATGAGAAAAGAAAAAGAGGACCTGGCATTGAAGCTCCCAAGGATTCCTGGAGTAGTCGGATACGTCAGTACAACCACAGGAATTACCCTATCAGTTCAGGGGCTCTCTGACCTATACTCGGCTGCTTGCCATGGCTCAATGTGAACTGGCAGACACTTGGGGTTCTTATGTTGTTTACCGGCCAACTCGCGACGGGCGGTTTCGGCCAGGGCCATGGCCAGGCGCGGGTCGTACGGCCATGGCTTGATTTCCGGATTGGAGGCGTAGTCCAGCGGGTCTTGCGAGGTGGCGGCCACCGGCATGGGACCATGACTCGCCACGCAGCCGGGCAGCGAGTCGCCCCGCAAGCGCAGGGCCGCCTGGCGATCGATCCCATAGGCCAGCGCGCGGCGGAAGGTGCGACTGGAGCAACACGAACGAACCAAGGGGCCACACATA
>CAVRZU010000215.1:0-14703 GCA_963725365.1 uncultured delta proteobacterium
GCTCTGTGCCTTTCAACCAGTTGCGTCCTTGCTAATGTTTCCCGCTTTGCCCGACCGAAGCGCTCCAGGCGGCCTACGTTCTAACCGAAGCGCTGATATCCGCCCTCACAAAGGATCGGGCGCGAACTGAAGCATCGCCCGCGCGGCCTCCGGGTATAGCGGGAGACCCGAAACGTAGTGAGGGTCCGCCCCGCCTGCCAAACCCGAGTCGGGAGGAGGAATAGGTAATTATATGAAGATAAATCCGGATCTTATTTCTCCTTGTGGTCTTTATTGCGGAGTCTGTGCCATTTATATCGCACACCGTGATAATAACCGCAAATTCAAGGAAAGGCTTGTGAGCCTGTACAAGGGGGAAGTTTCCGGAAAAGGGACTCTCCCCGGCAGTGAGGACCTTTCCATAGAAGATATTCAATGCCGAGGCTGCTTGTCTGATGAACTGTTTATGCATTGCCGGCAGTGTGAGATCAGGGACTGCACAAAAGATAAAGGTTACACCGGATGTTATCAGTGCGACGAATTTCCTTGTCAGTATATTGAAAATTTCCCCATGACTGTTGGCAAAAAGGTTATTTTGCGGGCTATTCCGTATTGGCGAGAGGTCGGTACTGAAAAATGGATTCAAGATGAAGAAGCCCGCTATATTTGTCCGGAATGCGGCAATAAAGTTTTCCGGGGCGCTGTAAAATGTAATCAGTGTAAGGTGAAGTTGGATCTGGACTAGTGTTGCGGTTGACAAATCCCCGGATATACGGTTTTGACATTACGAGAAATTTTCGTCATTCCGGCGCGTCACCCAGGATATTTTTGATCCTGGGCTAAATCCAGAGTGTTTATAGAGAGTTGCAGGCGGAAGGGACCGAACCCCGGCCTTCGCTCGGGTGACGACCGGTTTTCCGGATGTATACGATTTCGTTTTGCTTTTCGTGCATACTGGGGTATTTTCACCGTGCAGGAATCTGTCATTAAATTCTTCCTAAATTCGTTTAAAGGAGAGTAGCAATGGGGTTCGAACTTGGGCTTCCCGGACAATTTAATGCGGCCGATTATTTTGTCGATCGAAATGTTCGTGAGGGCCGCGGCAATAAGACAGCGGTCCTGTGCGAGGATCGGTCTTTCACCTACGCGCAGATTCAGGCAGGCATGAACCGGATCGGCAACGGGCTGAAAGGTCTCGGCCTGAGGATGGAGGACCGGGTATCGCTGCTGCTGCTCGATACGGAAATGTATCCGCAGGCATTTTTCGGGGCCATCAAGATAGGGGCGGTGCCCGTCTGCCTCAACACGCTGATGCGGCCCAAGGATTATCTATATTTTCTCAATGACAGTCGTTCAAGAGTACTGTTCATCGATGCCGCCCTGCTTGGCTTCATGGAGACGATAAGAGAAGACCTCCGATTTCTCGAGCACACGGTCGTGGTAAACGGCCTGCGCCCGAATGGGCCATGTCTTTGGAGCAACTGGTCGAAGGCAGTTCGGCTCTGATGGATGCGGCGCCTACCAGCCCTGACGATTCCTGTTTCTGGCTCTATAGCTCGGGATCGACCGGCCAGCCCAAGGGCGCCGTTCATCTGCAACACGACATGGTCTATTCTCTTGAGACCTATGGAAAGCAGGTATTGGCGGTCAGGGAAGACGACATCTGTTTTTCGGCCGCCAAGCTGTTTTTTGCCTATGGACTGGGAAACGGCCTCTATTTCCCCTTCGGGGCCGGCGCTACAACCGCCCTTATGCCGGAGCGGCCCACACCTGCTTCCGTCTACAGCACTATCGGTCGCCACCGGCCTACCATTTTTTTCGGTGTCCCGACCCTGTATGCCTCTATGCTTCAGCAAGAGGGCAGTCTCGATGGCGTAAGGCTCTGCGTATCTGCCGGCGAAGCGCTTCCCGCCGATATACTCAGGCGGTGGGTGGAACGGCACCACGTTCAGATTGCCGACGGGATCGGTTCCACGGAAATTGTCCACATTTTCATCTCGAATAGTGCCGACAGCATAAAACCCGGAAGCTCTGGGAAAGTGGTCCCGGGCTACGAAGCCAGAATTGTCGATGAAAACTTCGAGGACCTGCCCGTCGGGGAAATCGGCACGCTGCTCATCAAGGGAGACAGCATTTGCGCATGCTACTGGAATAAGCACGAAAAAACAAAATCCACCTTTCTCGGCGAATGGATAAACACCGACGACAAGTACTACAGGGATGAGGAAGGTTTTTATTACTATGTGGGACGCAGCAATGACATGCTGAAGGTAGGAGGCATCTGGGTTTCTCCGGTTGAGGTCGAATCCTGCCTCATAGGACATCCGGCTGTCTTCGAATGCGCGGTAATAGGCGCGCCCGACGTAGATACGCTCATAAAACCCAAGGCTTTCGTCGTGCTGCAGCCGGGGTACTCACCCGATGCTCAAATGGAAAAAGAACTAAAGGAACACGTCAAGAAGGAACTTGCCCATTACAAGTTCCCGAGATGGATCCAGTTTGTGGAGGAGCTTCCCAAAACGGCCACCGGAAAGCTCAAAAGATTTGAGCTGAGGAAGCTTTCAGAAGGAGCTTAGACTCACTTAGTTCGGGGTTGCGGGTTGCGGATCAAAAACGATTCGTGGCCCGTCGCCCCGCTTCTCGTTTGATGCTTTCATTTCTCCTCGTGTGCAACCCGGGAGCGCAGGCTAGATAAATCTTGTTTGAGTCTCCTTGAGGTATTTTTCCTCCAAAAGAGCAGTTATTCTCTTAATTATATTTCGGCGAATATCCAGTTCCACCGGAAGATTCGGATCCTGGTGCGCTTCGTTTACCCTTGTGCCCACGAGGAAAAAAATGATGTCGCTGTCCAGCAGGATTGAAGCCAGCGCCGCCGCCGCATTGGATGAGTACTCCAGTTTCTGGCCGCGTTCGAGCATTTCCGCCACTTTATTCAGGGTGAGCGTTCCCTCGGTTATCAGCTCGATTCCATCCATCCTGGCCGGCGGAGGAATTTCCGTGTCGGGATTATAGCGGTCCAGGTCCATTTCGACCTCCCTGTCCAGTTCGCGGCCCACGATCAGGGCCGTAGTGCCTCCACAGATCACCTTCCTGCCATTGAACGACTGAACAAGTTTTCCCATCTCGCAATCTTTGGATTCGGAGAAGGGAGGGCCTGTTACGACCAGCAGGAATCGCGGGCTGCGCAGGTAAGCCACCCCGCAGGTAATATCGTCCTTTGGCTGAAAGGAATCGACCAGGCGCGCCTCGATTGCAACTTTTCTGGACAGGCGGCTCGAAGATATTCCATTTTCCCAGTGTATCCATTGCTGAATCTTACTTATAAGGTTACCTGTACCCCAACCCAGCGGATATTTGGGAAAACCCATTCCTGCCTGGGTCACGCCATCCGAGAAATAGACGATCCTGTCCCCGATGTGAAAATCGAATTCGGAGATGTTCACTTCCCGGTCGCTCCACTTCTTTAACTGTATGGGAATCCTGGCCACGTCTACCGGTTCATTTCCGCGCATGAGCAGGTAATCCGGATTCCCATGTTCTATCACACGGGCATGGCCCGAGCTGTTTACATCTATTATTGTGAAGGTGGAATAGCTGATCTTGCGGACTTTGCAAACGGGCAGGGTCTCCATTATGACTTCGGCAGTGTCGGTCACATCGGCGTAATTGGAGGTGTATTTCAGCGCCATGGCGGCGGTGAGCGTAGCCAGAACGCTTGCCTTTATGCCGCTGCCGAGGCCGTCAGACAGACAGGAGACAACCCTGTTTTCCTCTTTGATCTTATGGGTGATGACAACGTCGCCCGGGACATGCTCGCCGTAACTTTTTGAACTGGTAATAGTCGATATCGAGGAAAAAATCTCTCGTAGTCTTTATCATTCCGACTCCGGCGTCGTGATTGACTGGATTATGGACTTGAGAATCACTTCGGATTCGGCGGCATTCTCACCGAGCAGGTAAGCTATCTGCTGGACTGTGGAAAGATTCTTTTTGATTACCTCCTGCGCTTTCTGAATCATGGCTTCTTTGTGAATAGTGGGCTTTGTTATATCCTGGAAAATACCGCATACTACGTGGTTTTTCTCGATCGAAAAAATATCCACGTGAAGAACGGATTTTTTATACCGGAGATCGCGGTTCAGGAAGTCCTGGTCCTTTTCGAGCACGGTTTTGAACAATGAGTAAAATGGAGCTATCTCTCTTAGGAATACGCCTTCGAGACCCGGCTTCGAGCGGAACGCTTTTCCCACGTCCGGACCCAGTATGGTTGCGAAATTGAGATTGCATTCTATTATCCTTAGCTCCTCGTCTACCAGGACGATTGCGCTCGGAACCTTTTCCATCAAAGCATTGGTTTTTTTCTGGGCAAGCTTTCGCATGTAGGCAATGCACATAACTTTCTCCGCCTTGCCGTCTATTAATGCCTTTGCAAACTCCCGGCAATTGTCGTACCCGCATCCGCCGCAGTTGAGTTCATCCTCCTGGCTGTATTTGCCTACTGTTTGCAGTATCTGCCTTATCACCTTGTCACTGTACTCCCTGACCGGAACCGGGTCGGGAACGCGTTGCCGCATCTCAGGGGCTTCAGCGGGTAGAGGGATTTCAGCGCGTGGGGACCCGGCGTAGTCGATTACCTGGGTCCGTTTCAAGGCGGTTGATTGTCGCCGGCTTGCCTTAGGGCCGTTTACGCAGCCGCCTTCGCAGGCCATAAGCTCGAGGAAGACCGGATGCGAGAGGCGCGTTTCGTCCAGTCCGGCAAGGGCTTTTCTGATGTTTCGAATTCCGGAAAAGGACATGCAGTCGGACTCGATCACGCTGCAATTTTCCTTCACTCCAGCCATCATCCCGCCGTCCACCGGATAGAGTGCCCCTTTTTTTGCGCAGTAGGGTACGAAAGTTTCAAAGTCGCCTGTTCCCACTTCCAGTGAAAGCCCCTCTTCCACGGTCCATCTACGCAAGTCCTCGAATGTAAGGGCGATTTGGAGCAATCCCGGGTTGGCGTCCGCCTCCCCTTTTTTGCCGATGCAGGGGCTGAAAAAGACTATGCCAATGTGCCGGCCATACGTTTCACGCAGCAGGTTGCAATGGGCGAGGACCGGAGATACGTGCGGCATGAGGCAGTCCGTATATTGCGGATAATACTTGGTGACATAGTTTACGACAACCGGGCAGGCGGTTGAGATGATAATGCGGGGCGTCCTGTCCTGAAGCAGCTTTGCAGCGCTTTTAGAGACCATTTCCGCTCCCAGGGCGGTTTCCGATACCCCTTGAAAGCCCAGCTTTTTAATCGCCCCAATTACGGCTACTGCAGGTATGTCCGCAAATTCGGTCACAAACGAGGGAGCAAGCGAAGCAAAAACCTGTTTGTTGGAAGTCAGCAAGCCGCGCGCACGACTCAAATCATCGCGAACATGTTTTGCGCCGTTCGGGCAAATCTTTACACAGTGGCCGCACATTATGCAAAGATCGGGCATGACTGCCGCGCAGGCGTTTTCAACCTTGATTGCCTTAACCGGGCATTCCCGTATGCATTTGAAGCAGTCCTGGCATTCAGTCCGTTCGGTGTAAATCGGGGTCTGCCTGTTCATTTTGGCCCCCTTTTGCGCATTTTTATATGATCGTCCAGGAAGCTCACCAGGGATTCGGTCTCAATCAGATTGTAAACCTGGCCATGCACTGTTATGTTTGGTCCCTCCTTGCAAAGCCCCTCGCAAAGACGCCCCTTCAGATCAATTTTGCCGGTCAGCCCCCGCTGCTCTATATACTCCTGGATCAGCTTGATGTTTCTTTGTTTCCTCTCGAAAAGCAGGAGCTTCCCATGCAGATTACAAGCTCGGCAGGCCTTTTTGTTTTACTCATTGTTCGCTCCGGTTCAAACTCCAATTACGAAATTATGGATCTAAAATCAGGAACGGAGGAGAAGAGCGCTTTTCAATTGGTAATTTTCAAGTCGTAATTCCCGATTCAGGCGATTTCCCGGTCCCCGGCCCGGAGGGCGGCCAATGGATTCAATGCGGGAGCAAATGCTTTCCACCCTTTTGGCGGCATCGGACAGAACAATCTTCTTGGGATAAATTTCGTATTTTTGGTAGTGCTCGATCGGGGTCAGGCTCGGCATTATCACATTTGCGCCCCTCCCGAGACCGGCTTCATAACCGTTTTCTTCATTCAGAACGGCAAGGGCGGTAGTCGAGGGTATATTGGCTTGCGGGCAGCAGAGGCGGGCCAGGGCGACCACTTTACAGGTCATTATTTCCGTGTTCGGCGCCTGTTCCCCCGCCGGACAGTTGATTTGCAATTCACGGGCGCCAAGCGGGGTCGCCGGATGGGGCAGCCATGGACCGACACCGATCATGTCCAGATCGAGTTCCCTGAAAAGAAGGATATCCCGCGCAAGGCTTGCGTAGGTTTGACCTGGAATTCCGACCATTACGCCACTGCCTGTCTGATATCCTGTCGATTGAAGCTTCTTTAGCATTTCGATCCGATTGACCGGGCGGGAAGGAAGGGAAGGATGAATTCTGCCGTAGAGCTCCATGTCCGATGTTTCGAAGCGAATAAAATACCTGTCGGCCCCGGCCTCACGCCATGCCTCAAGTTCTCTTTCGGAACGCTCGCCAAGGCTGAGCGTCACTGCCAGAGGGGTTCTTTCCTTAATCAGCCCGATGATCGATCCCACCCATTGCTCCGAGAGCCCATAATCCTCACCTCCCTGAAGCACCACTGTTCCAAGTCCCAACCGGTGAGCTTCCAACGCGCAGGAAAGGATTTCGGCAGAGTTCATCCTATAGCGCTCAAGACCGGTATTTCCAGCCCTGAGTCCGCAATACGCACAGTGGCGGACGCAATTGTTGGATATCTCGATAAGTCCCCTGAGATGCACCTCATCTCCGACATTTTCCCGCCTGATCATGTCCGCAGACCGAAAAAGGTGATCGAGCCTGACCGGGTCTTCCTCCTTGAGCCAACTCATGACCGAACCGCAGTCCGAATCAGGCCCCGTTTTCATGAGGATCTCCCCGTGAATTACGGTACAGACTCAGCGCGGATGGGAACGGCTGGAGCGCCCTTTCGAGTATCCCAAGGCTATAGGCGATCACCAGGCCGTAGTTGGTGACAGGGACGCCTGCCTGGCGGCAATTGAGGATACGGCTCAGCATTTCCCTGCGGTTCAACATACAGGCCCCACAGTGGATTATGAGTTTGTAAGGGGAAAGGTCCAGCGGGAAATCGTGCCCCTGAACATGTTCGATCCGGAGCTTCCCACCCACGTATTGAGTGAGCCAGCGGGGTATCTTTACCCTCCCGATGTCCTCGGCTATGGGATGATGGGTGCACGCTTCCGCGATGAGCACCCGGTCTCCGGCCGCGAGTGTATCGACTGCCAGGGCCCCCGCGACCTGGGTGAGCAAATCGCCTTTAAAGCGCGAAAAAAGAATGGAAAAACTTGTCATTGGCACATCAGGAGGTGTGTCGGCCGAAACTTTCAAAAAAACCTGCGAATCCGTCACTACCAGCCGTGGAGGTTCATTGAGCCTTTCGAAGCTCCTCCGCAGCTCGCGCTCTTTGACAACCATGCACAGGCAATCGCTGTCCAGCAGGTCACGGATAGTCTGGACCTGGGGCAGGATGAGGCGGCCTTTGGGCGCTTGCTTATCAATGGGAACAACCAGGATTGCCAATTCACCCGCCCCGACCAGGTCAGCCGCTATCGTCGGGTTGTCGATCAATTCCGCTGGAGCTTTCTCGAAAATGGCTCGGCGCAGATCGGCAAATCCCAGGCCCGATACAGCGCTTAGGCAAATGGGGTGCATGTTTCGCTCGGCCAGCATCTTTAGAGTGGCCGCATCCGGCGAGCCGAGATCGCATTTGTTGAATACTGCGATAATCGGGACCTCGTGTCTGCGAAGTTCTTCGACAATTGACTCCTCGGAAGGACCCCAGATCGAAAATTCCGTCACCAGGACTCCGATGTCGGTCCTGCCCATGACCTGATTTGTCTTCTCGACACGCAGGCGGCCCAACGCCCCTTCGTCGTCTATTCCAGCCGTATCGATAAACAGCACCGGTCCCAGAGGAAGCATTTCCATTGGCTTTTCGACCGGGTCTGTCGTAGTTCCGGCAAATTCCGAGACGATCGTTGCATCCTGGCGCGTGATGAAATTTAGAATGCTGGATTTTCCTACATTCCGCCGGCCGAAAATGCCGATATGAATGCGCATGCTCCGTGGGGTCTTCAGCATCCTTACGCCCCGTGCTTTCGGATGCTGACCAAGCCGCACACCGCTTCCGGGCTGATGAGCTTTTCAAACTGCTCGGGCGTCATAAGTTTTTCATCCAGTACAATCTCCCGTACGCTCCTGTTTTCCGACCGGGCACGGGCGGTTATCCGGCAAACACACTCGTAGCCGAGGGCGGGCAACAGGGCAGTGGCCGTTGCCGTTGCGCTGCGCACCTGTTTCCTGCACTGCTCCTCGTTGGCATCGATACCGGAGACACAGAACCGATCGAGTATAATGCAGGATCTCGTTAGCAGATCGATGCTGTCTAAAAGGCATGCGGAAACGAGTGGAAGGAAAGGATTGAGCTCAAGGCTGCCTGAGGCGCAGGCGAAGGTAAGCGAAGCATCCAGGCCGAAAATCATCATCGCCGCCTGGCTTGCAGCCTCCGGTATGACCGGATTGACCTTGCCGGGCATTATGGACGATCCGGATTGGCGCCGGGGTAAGCTGATCTCGCCAAAGCCGTTTTCAGGTCCGCTCGCAAGGAGCCGCAAGTCGGAGCAAATCTTAAACAGGGTGGCGGCGCAGGCCTTTAGAATACCGGAATCTCCACGAATACGTCGGCGTTCTGCGTATTATCTATCATGTTTTCGGCTCGAGCAAAGCCGATTCCAGTGTTCGCACGCAAAACGTCCGTTGCGCGAAAAATGAATTCCCGCGGAGCGCAAAGGCCCGTGCCGATCGCCGTTCCGCCAAGATTTATCACCCGGAGCCGTTCCTCGCACTTGTATATTCTCCACCTGTCACGGCTCAGTGCTTCCGCATAGGCCCCCATCTCCCGGCCAAGCGTAGTGAGTACTGCATCCTGGAACTGGGTTTCGGCCTACCTTGACAATGTGTGCGAAGCGCTTCTCAAGAACCTGGAAACATTCCTGAAGCGATACTACAGCGGGATCGAGCGACCGCAGAAGACGAATGCCCGCAAGCTTAAGGGCTGTCGGATAGGTATCGTTTGTTGACTGGTGTAGATTTATATCCTCCGTCGGGGACACCTGTATGTAGCTGCCGTGCTCCTGCCCCAGCAGTTCAAGCGCCCGGTTGGCAAGCACCTCGTTTACATTCATGTTTGTGCTCGTTCCGGCCCCGCCCTGCAAAAGGTCTACGACCACGTGCCGGTGCAAAGCGCCTTCCGCCATGTCCCGGCAGGCCCGCTCTATAGCATCGGCCTTCGCGGGACTGTCCCTCCACACCCCCAACCATCGGTTAGTCTGGGCACATGCAAGTTTTACCTCACCGTACGAGCGTATGAGTTCCGGATGAAGGGGCCTGCCCGAAAGAGGAAAATTCTCGACTGCACGAGCTGTGTGGATACCGTAAAGGCTGCCCTTCGGTATGAGTAGTTCGCCAAGAAAATCCGTCTCCACTCGATCCCCGTCAGACATAAACATCCCGCCTGCCGCCCCTTACCCGTTCGAGCATCCTCGAGGCCGTGGCCTTTGCCTTGCCGGGCATGCGGTCCAGTTGATCGGCTATCATCGCCTCGCCTGCGGCCCGGGTCCGTGGAGAGGCATAATCGATGAGGTACTCGAGAAAGGTGGATAAGGCGTTCGGGTCGCAGCGAAATTTGATATCGCCCGGTTTGGCGATTTCCATGAAATCCCGGCCGGTTCGTCCCGACCTGTAACATGCGGTGCAAAAGGAGGGAACATATCCGAGACCGGCCAGGTCGCAAATTACCTCATCGAGCGACCTGTGTTCGCCGAGCCGGAACTGGGCGGCGTTATCCCGTATCCCCTCGGAATAGCCGCCGGGATTAGTCCTGCTGCCTGCCGAAATCTGGGAAACACCAAGCGCCAAAGTTGCTGCTCGAATCTGCCTGTTTTCACGCGTTGACATGATGATCCCGGTATATGGGACGGCCATTCGCAGGATGGCGACCATTTTCAAAAACTCCCCGTCGCTTACCGCGTTCGGCGGACTTGACGAGATTTCCGAGCCGATTGTGGGCTCCAGTCTGGGGACGCTTAGCGTGTGAGGCCCAACCCCGAAAGCAGCTTCAAGGCGCCGGATGTGCTGAAGGAGAGCCAGGATTTCAAACCTCCAGTCGTACAGGCCGAAAAGGACGCCCATTCCAACATCATCGATTTCCGCGCGCATCGCACGGTCGAGTGCGCCGATCCGCCATGCGTAGTCCCGCTTGGGCCCGGATGGATGCATGCGAGCATAGGTCTGCCGGTGGTAAGTTTCCTGGAAGAGTTGATAGGTCCCGATACCGGAAGCCTTGAGCTGCCGGAATTCTTCAAGTGCGAGCGGCGCAATATTGACGTTGACTCGACGGATTTCGCCCTTTCCGCTATGCGTTTCGTAAATTGCCGCTATTGAATCGAGAATGTAAGAAAAACCTTCATCGGGGTAGCCTTCGCCGGCCACCATCAGAACACGTTTGTGCCCTTGCTCGACGATGATCTTCACCTCTTGTGCAATTTCCCGGCGGGTCAGGGCCCGGCGCTCGATCTTTTTGTTCTCCGCGCGGAACCCGCAGTAGAGGCAATTGTTCCGGCAAAGATTGGATATGTAAAGAGGAGCGAAAAGGACAATCCGCGGGCCGTAAATGGATTCTTTTATAAATTTTGCGGTGGAATGGATTTCGTGAAGAAGTTCCGGATCGTCTACCGGAATGATCGAGGCTATATCATCGAGGCTCAGCCCCTTAAGCTCCCGCGCCCTGGCCAGGGCCTCCCGAACCCGAACAGGATCGGAGTCCCGCACCTTCTCGAGAAGGCGAAAAACAGAGGCTTCGTCAATAATGCAATCGGTTTGCCCTGGTTGTCCCATCAGCAACAGCTTCCGCATCAGCAAGTGGAAGAGAAATAACGGCTAACAACCAAACTCCCGGTACGTATTTTTATCTTAACTCTTTTGGCCGGCTCTTTCAATCATAGAAATCTTCATTATCTTCGGATTTCATCCTGGAAGGTCGAACAAGACGCTTCGCAAATGAGTGCTTAACAGCGGCTGGGGGTAATCGTGAACAGTCAGGATTTAGATGATCGTGGCGAAAAAGCTGGAGTAGATCGAAGAAGGGACCTCTTTGAGGTCCTCGTCTTGCTTCTTTTCATTGTGCCCCCGATGCTCGGCTCCTTTTTTGTTTCAGCGGGAGATAATCTACACTTTCCGTCCCTGGCCTTCTCAGTCCTTTCCGAGGACCTGGCCCTCATGGGCCTGGTCCTTTTCTTTCTTTGGCGAAATGGTGAACCGCTTGCAAGCATCGGGTGGAAATTAAACGGTCTAAAAAAAGAAACCGCACTGGGGGTTGCGTTGTTCCTGCCGGCCATGGTTGGCCTGTCGCTTGCCGAAGGGGTCTTCCAGAAGCTTGGATTATCTACCCATATGACCCACCTGCCTGAATTCCTGACCGCTGTGGGCCCCCTGGAAATGTTGCTTGCCTGCGTACTGGTTATCGTTGTTGCGATTGTTGAAGAAACCATCTTTCGCGGCTATCTATTGCTGCGCTTCAATAATCTAACCGGCAGCATCTCAGCTTCAATCCTCATCTCATCGGTTTTATTTTCGATCGGCCATGGTTATGAGGGACCTGCCAACCTTGTAACACTTGGTTTGCTGGGCATAATCCTGGCCCTTATATGTATCCGGAGGAAAAGCCTGGTTGCTCCAACCGTGCTCCATATGCTCATCGATTTTTACGCACTCGTTTTGATGCCGCTGGCCGGGCTCAAGTAGGGCCGATTTCTTGCCGCCGCCGAAGGCAGCGGCGAACCAGGCAGGCGGTCCCACCGCCCGGCATCAGCAGCCCGCATGAATTCCTTTGTCCTTCTCCAGCGCGGCTCTTACCCAGTTGGCATCTCCTTCAAAGGTCAGTCTTTCCGAATGCCAGGCGCGCAGTGTCCCTCTGTGTCCAACGCTGGTCACAGCGGATTGAGGCAGATTGCTCTGAAGCATTTCGTAGAGGACTGCCTCTGATGTTTCATCGATTGATGCCGTAGCTTCATCGAGGAATATGAAGTCGGGCCTGGTGAGTAAGACCCTTGCAAACGCGAGGCGCTGCTGTTCGCCCGGAGAAAGCGCCTGAGACCAGTTCTCATCCTTTTCCAGGAACGCGCCAAGGTGGCCCAGCCCGCATTTTTCCAGCACTTCTTCCAGCTCTTCCAACCGGTGGCCGTTCGAATGCGGATAACAAAGCGCATTGCGCAGGGTCCCGAGGGGCAGGTAGGGTTTTTGGGGCAGAAACATTATCGAAGATGAGCCCGGCAGGGACTCAGTTCCATGACAGTAGGGCCAGATGCCCGCCAATGAGCGTATCAAAGTACTCTTCCCGCACCCGGATGGCCCGGTGATGAGAAGGTGTGCTCCCGGCGCGATATTGAGATCGAGATCACGGACCAGGACCTTTCCATTCGGGAGAGAAACGTTCAGGGAGTTGGCTATTATAGCCTTTTCGGAAGAGTGAATTCGCTTGATGCCCCGCGGAGATTCCGAACTCTCCATCCTTTCCATTGTACGGGTAAAACCGAGCAGCCGGTCTATCACTGCTTTCCATTTGGCTATTGTCGTATAACTGTTAATAAGATAGGAAAGCGCTCCCTGCACCGCTCCGAATGCGCCGACCGTCTGCATGAGTCCACCCAGGTGCATTTGGCCCGCGAAGAAAGCAGGGGCCGCCATTAATAGAGGGAAAATCACCGCCGCCTGGTTATAGGAGTTCGTCAACCAGGAAAGCTTCTTTTGCCGCCACATTATTCTCCAAAAGTTGTCCATCAGGATATTGAATCGATTTCGCAGATGAACCTCTTCCTGGTTCTCGCCACCATAGAGCGCAATCGACTCACTATTCTCACGAACCCTGACCATGCTGAAACGGAAATCGGCTTCAAACCTTTGCTGATTGAAATTGAGCAGAATAAGTGGCTTGCCTACACGGAGGGTCAGCCAGGTGCCCAGGATGGAATAAAACAGGGATGCCCAAACCATGTATCCCGGAAATTTGATGGCTGAGTGAGGGCCAAGGGGAATTGTGAGCGTTCCCGACAATACCCAGAGGATACCGAGGAAAGAGACCAGCATGGCAACCTTATTCAAAAGGTTCGTCCCCAGATCGATCGTTAACTCGGTAAATAAATTAAGATCTTCGCTTATACGCTGGTCGGGGTTGTCGGTGGAGGCGCCGTCCAAATTGATCCGATAATATGCCTGATTGGCCAGCCATCCCTTCAAGTACTTGTCCGTCAGCCATTTTCTCCATCGGATTTGAAGCATTTGGGTCAGGTACAGCATATAGACGGCCATGCCTACATATGAGCCAGCCAGCACGCAAAAGCGAAGGACCTGGTGTAGGAATTTTGCCTTGTCGAGGTTCTGCAGAATGTCGTAGAACTCCCTGATCCAGACGTTTACCAGCACCTGAATATAGACCATACCCAGGTTTATCGCGATTATCACAACAAGAAGCGCGATGGCTTTCCATTTGTCATCCGACTTCCAGTAAGGAGATGCAAGCTCCCGGAACGCTTTGATTAAATCAGACATTTGTGAGATTCCATATCTTGGGAAAATTTCAGCAGGCTATCGTAAGCCGCTGTGCGGCACACGTTCACAACGCATCCTCATGATAATAAAGGGCAAAACGATTCCATTCAAGTGGGGGCATCAAAGTTTAAACGTGCCGTAATCCGGGAGTGGTCCGGCGACCGGGCGTGGAAGCTTATGAGTCTTGAGTTTTCAGTTTTCAGTTTTGACGTGGCTCAGACCTTGGCAGGGTGCTGAAAAAGGCTTTTGGGCATACAAAACACCGGGAAATGTTAATATTCCATCATTCCCGCGTAAAGCTGGAATCCAGCGTCTTTTCATGCAAGTCCTTGAATCAACAAAGTAAAAAGCAGTTGCCACAGGACCTGTTCAAAACTAAAAACTAATAACTGAAAACTGTTCGAGTATTGAGACATGAGGGTGCATGACAGGCCGGCGCATGACAGCTTGCCGGGGCGGGCGATATCTTTTTTTCAACTTCCTTTACCTTCAGCAATTTTCGTCTCCTTTTCCGGTTAAAGTTTTTCTGAACAGTCCACAAAAAATCTTCCTCAGCTCCTCTTGGGTCACATCACGGAGCAGCAGTTCATCATAGTCGGATTCGGGTTCATCCATTTCCAGTTCGGCCGGCGCCGGTGTTTTCACAGCGGTCTTTCCCCTCATCTGCGCCACTTTGTTTCTCGTTTTGTCCAGAATTGGCTCCAAGCCGGCGTTATTGCTTATCCAGCGATCGCATTCATCATGGCTGCCCACATAGAGAAACACGATCCCCTGGTCCAGCATCATACCCACGAGACGGTAGCCCCGGACGAGATCGAACTTGATACAGTTCTTTATCCTGGCTTCCCCATAACGGGTAAGGCGTCCCATGAGCTTTGGATCGCAACTCCCGCCATCAGCGAATCTGTCTATTATTGTTTGAGCGTGCCTGGCAGCCGGTGCGGCACAGGCCCTTCCT
>CAVRZU010000216.1:0-9173 GCA_963725365.1 uncultured delta proteobacterium
TGCCGTCAGGTCGCCGGTGCGGTGGTGATGCCGGCCAGATTCAGGTCTCCGTTCACGTACAAGGTGCAGTCGTTGAGCTGCAGACCGCAGCCGGTGCCGCCCGGATACAGCCCCGGCCCCACCCCCTGGGCGCCATTGACGGTCGTACAGGTCTGGCTCGCACAGTCATGGCAGCCGAACTGTGTCGTGACGCTGCGGACCACAAAGTTGCCCAGCGAGCCATCGATGGAGAAAATCGACCCGGCCTGATAGCTCCATTGATTCGCGGGAGGCAGAGGCAGGGTGGTGGGCGTCGGATACACCCAGGATTGAGGCACGCCCGCCGCAGGCGAAGCGCTCACGGCACCGGTCTGGAAGCTGAGGGGCGCTGCCAAGCACCAGATTCGATACCAGGAACCCTCCCCCCGTCATGGGATCGACTCCCGCGACCGGGACGGCCGTGCCGCACGGGACCTGCGGAGGGGCGATGAGCGGAGTCGCTCCTGGAGGACCTGGGTTGCCGAAGGAAGGGGCTTGCAAAGGTGAGAGTGGAGGCGGTCCAGTATGCGACAGCGCAAGTGGTAGGCAACGCCACCTATTGGAAGGTGGACCCCGTTCCCTCGTTTAGATACGGCAAATTTGCCGTTCAGATCGGGGCATTCCGAGATCAGGCCAATGCTTACAGGCTCAAAGAGAAAATGGCTCGCCAAGACCGTGAGATCAGGATTACGGACAAGCCGGTAAGAAACGGTTTGTGGTATAGAGTGCAGGTCGGTTCGTATCAGGACCTGGTTGTCGCCAAGGCGGAATTGGAACGGTTCAGATCGAACGGTTTCCCGGATGCATTTGTTATAGCTATTGAAGGACAATAAAGGTGATCGACGTAATTGAATACCCCTCGGATGAGGCGGAACGAAAGATTTCGGCAATCGCCGGGCGCAGGCCGGGGGCCGATCCGATGCTTGAAGCTAAAGTTTTGGAGATAATCGGGGCGGTCAAGTCGGAAGGCGACGCAGCAGTGCTTCGCTATACGCGTCAATTTGACGCTCCCGGGTTGGAAGAAGGGCGGCTGAAGGTATCCGGCGCGGAGATCGATGACGCATGCGCCGAGGTGGATTCTGATTTTTTGTCGATCATCCGGGCGGCGATCCAAAATATCGAGGATTTTCATAAACAGCAGATGCGCTATTCTCATTTCATGACCAAACCGGACGGGACATTTCTCGGGCAGATTGTCAGGCCGGTCCGGGCCGCCGGGGTATATATCCCGGGCGGGCAGGGGGGTGAAACTCCCCTTATTTCCTCGGTCCTGATGAATGTAATACCCGCTCGGCTTGCAGGGGTGTCTGACATCGCCATGGTTACTCCCCCCCGAAAGGACGGCAGCATAAACCCTTACCTTCTGGCCGCTGCCCGCGAGGTGGGGGTCAACCGGATTTACAGGGCCGGGAGCGCCTGGGGAATTGCCGCCCTTGCATACGGTACGCAAGCGATCGCCCCGGTCGATGTAATCGTAGGTCCAGGAAATATTTACGTTGCGCTCGCCAAAAAGTTCGTATCCGGCGAGGTGGGAATAGATATGATCGCAGGCCCGAGTGAAGTGCTGGTCCTGGCGGACTCGAGCGCAAGGGCGGACTATATTGCGGCTGACCTTCTCAGCCAGGCCGAGCATGACAGCATGGCAAGCGCAATCTGCATAACCACCGAAAGAAGCCTTGCAGGCGAAATAACGCTCAGTGTGTCCAGCCAGTTGGCTTCGCTCTCCAGAGCCCAGACAGCGGCAGCCTCAATCGAGCGCTACGGCGCAGTTTTTACCGTAAAGAGCCTGGATGCTGCTTTCGAGCTTGCAAATCGGATAGCGCCCGAACACCTCGAACTGCATCTGCAAGATCCGCTTCCCTGGCTACAGCAGGATCGAAAACGCGGGCGCCGTCTTTATTGGGGACCACACTCCTGAGCCTGTCGGAGACTACTTTGCCGGCCCAAATCACGTGCTCCCCACTGCCGGCTCCGCCCGGTTCGCTTCCGCGCTGGGGGTGGATGATTTCTTGAAAAAGACCAGTGTAATCGCCTATTCGCGAGCCGCTTTCGACCGGGACGCAGAATCGATTATCCGTCTCGCGGAACTCGAAGGGCTTACGGCGCATGCCGAATCGGTGAGGATTCGGCTCGCAAAGGGAAGCGGGTAGCGGGAGGCGGGGAGCAAAAGGAGAGAAGTAATACCGATTTGCGTTCAAATCGGGTGATCTGGGAGGGCATGAAGCCCTCCCCGTGCTACGGCTTACTTCGGGGCAAAACATTTAATCCCTGGCTGTACCCCTGCTGTCTGCGCCAGGTGATTAACGGCAAGAACTGTGCGAGCAAGACCGGCTCAGGGAATTTGTTCCACATTATACTGGTTTCGGGCCAAAGGCCGCATTAGCTTCTATGACGGCTGATCGTTCGAAGACTCGCGGAAGGATTTTTCGCCCTTCTCTTTCCACCACTCGTCATATTCGCGCCACCGGCCGCCATGAGAGCGGCGATCATGCCATCCTCTTCCATGTCTCAAGCCGCCCACCAAAATCCTGGTCAAAAGCAACAGCCCTACACCTTGCAGATAAGTCAGGGGCCGGACGCCCAAAAGATCGGGCAGGATGCCGTTCCAGAGCAACTTAACGAACAAACCGAGCAACAACGACAAGGAAACGGCGATGAGCAATCCGAAAGCAACATGGATAAAGATCCGATAAGCGCGTCCGTGTTTCGACGGCGCGTCCGTGGGGTAATGGTTCATCATAGTCAGCTCCTATATTATTTTTTGTACTCGCTTAGCATTTCGCGCAAGTGCGCTTTCGCACGACTTTTCCGGGACAGCAACGTCCCGATCGGTTCGTCCCATTCTTCCGCCAGTTCTTGAAAACTGAGGCCGTCCATCTCTGTTGCCAGGAAAATGGCCCGTTCCTTGGCAGAGAGCCGCCCAATCGCATTGAGCAACCGCTCCCGCATCTCGCGCTGATCAAGAGCGATATCAGGTGTCGGACCCCGGGCATGAAGTTCCGGTGCTCCAGGCGCTACGGTTTCCTCATCAAGGGAAACTTCAGAGACACGATTGCGCCGATGATCCAAAATGCGATTTTGCAGCGAACGATAAATATAAGCTGTGAGATTTTCGATCTCTCCGATGATATCAGCCCGTCGGAAGAGGCTGAGTGTCACTTCGGAGACAATATCCTCGGCGTCCATATTGGAAATATCGTGGAACTTTCGCCTGACGAACCGCAGAAAGCGGATTTTTTCCGTCCGAAATACTTCGGCCAGCCTCTCTTTGCCGTGATCCATTCCATTTATCCTCTATGAACGCCGGTCTCGACAGTTAAGACGCAATAGCTGTCAAGTTATTGCAGATCATGTCAAAAAATAGAATAGACTTCGAACAAAGGGGACATTCTATGGAATTAGAACAATCTTGATGGAGCGCAGTAAAAGTCTTATTCGGATGTTTGATTCAAAGGGCAACCCACAGTAGGATAATAGGGATTTTCTTTCTTGTCGCCGCCGAAGGCAGCGAACCGGCGACCGCCGGTGCGGCCGTTAATGAGCGCCGCTGTTAATCCTGCTTGCGTGCGTTCACGGATGCTCGCATCCGGCCGCTTCCCGCTACTCGCTCCCCGCTCCAGCTTCCCCCTGCACCCATTCAAGGTATTGCGGCAGCCCCCGTGCGATTGGAAAGGCTATGATTTCGGGAACTTCGTAGCTGTGAAGTTCTTTGACCCTCTTTTGTACAGCTTCGAACAGTGACGTTCTGGTTTTGATAATTAGAAGAAACTCCTGTTCGTCGTGGATTGCTCCTTTCCACCGGTAAATCGACCGTACGTGAGGCACTATATTTGCGCATGCCGCCAGACGTTCCTCGACAAGGGTTCGTCCGATTGCCGCAGCTTCTTCTTCGCTTCCGGCGGTTACCAGGACGATGGATATTTCATTCATGGTCACTCGCTCCTTTCCTCCGGAAGGCTCGCCTCTCCCCCCGCGAACTTCTGGTTTGTTAGTTGTTGCTTTTTGGGGCCTTTAAGTTTTAAGCTGTTAATTTTACGTAAGCAAAGATGAGCAGGAGTTGGTACCACTTCCCTGACTGCAACTCAAAACTCAAAACTGAAAACTCATGGAGTCCGGTCTGAAGACCAATGATATTCTTTCCAAATTACCGGCGCGGTTCTACGAGCGCATAATCAGGGACATCCCCTCATCGGCCTGGGTCCTTATTTTGACCTCCGATCCTATTTTAAAAAAGGTGGTTTTGGAAGGCTTTTCGCTTCAACCGGCAAAGTTTTCCAGGATGGTCTTACAGCCCCCGATAATGAACCGCCTGCGCCGGGAGCTTCTAACGAATGAGAAATTTTTCGAAAAAATTCTTGCCCAATGGAAAGAAGAACAGTCTGCCGTGGTTTCCTATCTTGGGATGCTCGACAGTGATTTTATTGCCCGAAACATATGGAAGCTAAGAGACCTGCTCGGCCCGGAGCGCTTTTGCATCGGCCTTTGCGCACTCGGTTTGCAGGCCGTGCAGCGTGTCGCGGAGACCGTGGTAGAAGAAGACTTCTGGTCAAAGTTACCCGATGCCGATCTTTTTGAACTGCTCGTGCCTGCGTTGACGGTCTGGGGAGAATTTATCGAAAAACATCCCGGCCTCTCCGCAGACTTCCTCCAAAGTCAGGAGGGAAACAGCTTCCTCTTCGATATCGAAGGCGGTCAGGCCGAGCAGGAAAAGCCGGGGGCCGAATCGAAGGAGCCGTTCAAAAAAGTCGAGAAGAAGCTGAAAAAGGCTCAGTTGGACCTGGTCCATATCGGCGAGCAGTTGAGCGGCGCCAGAGGTGAAAACGAAGATCTCAGGAAGAGGATAAAGGAATATGAGACCGAGTTCGACAAGAAGCTGGGTGAGACGGTTAGGCGGATAAGAAGGGAATGGTTCGACCGCTATCAGCACTTTGACAGGGAAGGGGCGGTCAAGGAAGCGGAAAGACTCGAATCGCTTCTCCAGAGAACCAGGCGTGCGCTCGAATTGCAGAAGAAGGCCGATGAGGAGTATGGCGTTATCTCGGATATCAGGGCAAAATTGCTTGAGATCGATTTGTCGCTGAACCGGATAGAGGCCGTATACGCTGATTCCCTCGTGGTTCACAAGGAAGTGGAAAAGGTCAAAGAGGCGCTTTTGACCGAAAAAAGCTTTCTGTCGAAACTGCCCGGAATCCGGAAAGTTCTCGGGACCCCGCATGGGAATGGGAACGATATCGTAGCCCGAATAAACCTTTTAGATCCAATTCCTGCCAATTTGCCTAAAATGAATAATCTGCGTAAAATGGCCCAGTCCCTTTGTGAAATCGGTCTTGTAAGCGACACGGCCCAGTTGGAAGAGGCAGTGCGCCATAAAAGGCGTCAAATTTTGGAGCGGCTTTATTCGAAGTTTGAACCGGAAAGGAGAAAGCGGGACCCTGATCCCCGATTTCTTGAAGATTTTATCAGTTCCGGCCAAAGCAGGCAATATGAGCTGTTTATTGATGGATATAACGTCCTGCTGCGGGTGCAGGAGGGAGAAGAAAATTCCTTACGGCCCGGCTTCACGCAATTTAGGGAACAGTTTATCGAGGCTGTGGCGGCCAAAGGAAAATATTTTGCGAAAGTCCACCTGGTATTTGATGGGGTCGAGGATTCAAGGGACCTTCGCGCCAATACGGAGATCATTTACACGGATAAGACCAAGCGTTCGGCCGACGCAGCTATAATTGAACGAATAACTGCAAGAAAAGACAAAAAGGTCCTGCTCGTTACCGCGGATGAGGGGATCATTTCAGTCGTTGAGGACAGGATTTTCGCCCTGGTGGACGTAGTTGATTTTTACATGTATTTATTCGAGCAGCCGATATAAAAAAGCGATAGTGTTGGTTTCCGGAGGGGTCGATTCGTCTACCTGCCTTGCGATCGCCAAACATGAAGGCTACATAACCTTTGCGCTCAGCTTCGACTACGGGCAGCGTCACAGAGCCGAGCTTGAAGCGGCCAGACGGGTGGTAAAGGCATTTGATGTAAGGGAGCATCTAATTTTAAAGGTTCCCCTGGATGCCATAGGAGGTTCTGCGCTGACATCGGAGATCGAAGTGCCCAAGGATGTTGCGCTCGAGGAGATGCAAAGCCGTATCCCGGTCACCTACGTACCCGCCAGGAACACTGTTTTTCTCTCCCTGGCTCTTGCATGGGCGGAAACGCTGGGGGCATCGGACATCTTTATCGGCGTAAATGCATTGGATTATTCCGGATATCCCGACTGCAGGCCTGAATACATCGAATCTTTTGAAAGAATGGCAAACCTGGCCCTCAAAGAGTGCGTCGAAGGCAGAATGCACATGCAAATTCATACGCCTCTAATTAAAATGACAAAGGCGCAGATCATTAAAAGAGGAGTAGACTTGGGGGTTGATTTTTCAATGACCCATTCCTGCTACGATCCCGATCCATTTGACAGGGCATGCGGTAGATGCGACAGTTGTATTTTGCGAAGACATGGCTTTGACGAAGCGGCAATAGCCGATCCGACTAAATACGCTCCATGACCCGAACGGACTGAAAAATGCCAAGAGATGCCAGCGGACTTACCCAGCTCGGGAAAAAAGCCAAAATACCCAAGACCCCGGAAACGGCTGTCCTGGAGACATTTAAAAATGCAAATCCCGAAACCGTGTACGTGGTTCGGCTGAGCGCCCCCGAGTTTACCACGATGTGTCCCATAACCGGCCAGCCTGACTTTGCCACAATTGTGGTGGACTATGTGCCGGCCGATCTGCTGGTGGAAAGTAAATCGTTCAAGCTTTTTTTAGGGAGCTTCCGCAACCATGGCGCCTTTCACGAAGATTGCACCGTCTACATTCATAATCGCCTGAAGGAAGCCATGTCGCCAGAGTTCATCCGGGTGACCGGTATTTGGAATGCAAGGGGTGGAATCGCCATAGACGTCGTGGTGGAAAGCGGCATCCTGCCTCCATCTTGTACTCTTTTGCCCCTGGGCAAAACCGACTACCGGGGAGGAAGGGAGTAGAGTTCACCCCAGATCAGGTCCGGGGTGAATGGATATCTATTATGAAACTTTCCTTCAGCACCAATGCGTTCGTGAGGTTTTCCGTTCCCGAGGCGATTGAGATCATCGCCAAAACCGGGTATTCGGGTGTGGAGATACTTGCTGATGTGCCGCATTTCTATCCGTTCTCGACAACGGGCCGAGCTTGCGGAAATTGCCTCCTGTCTGGAAAAAAACCGGATCCGGGCAGCCAACATAAACGCCAACACCGCTCGTTGGCTATTATGGGGCGAAGTTTTGGGAGCCTCTTTTCGAACCTTCGCTTGCCAACCCCGAAGCTGATGCCCGGAAGTGGCGGGTCGAGTACACCAAAAAGTGTATCGACATGGCCGGTTTTCTCGTGCCGAAATGTGAGCGTTACTTCCGGGAGGATGGTCCCGGGCGTCAGGCCCGAGAGATCGTTGGCGTTGCTGAAGCAGTCGCTCCTTGAAATAGTCGAATATGCGCGCCGCCAAAAATGTCCGGGTAGGTATGGAATATGAGCCCGGGCTTCTTGTCGAACGGGCGGAAGAACTGGCGGTCTTGATCCGGGAAGTCGGCTGCGGAGAACTTCGGCGCAAACCTCGACTCTCGGCCATAGCCATCTTGCCGGGGAGGATCCCCCATTGATGTGGCGCGGAGCTTGGTTCAAGGATTTTTCATATTCACCTGGAAGATATCTGCGGTCGAAAGCATTATCATCTTATTCCAGGAGCAGGGGGACATCGACTTCGAAGAGATTTTCCGGGCGCTTGACAGGTATCGGATATGAAGGAGTTCGTAACGGTCGAGCTCTACACCTGTTTCGGAAAATCCCCAGGGAGGCGCCAAGAAGGCTTTCGATTATCTTAAGAACATATTTTCGAATGGGACTGTGAAATGAAATTTGCTTTCAGCTCAAACGCATTTCTCCATTGCACTCTTTTCGGAAACCATCTCAGTTCTTGCCGATATCGGCTACGAGGGAATTGAAATCATGGCCGATGTCCCTCATGCCTACCCGCTCTATTTCACCGAGGAGGACATCAGGCAGGCCAGAAAGCTCCTCGCTCGAAAGCACATCGAAATCTCGAATGTGAATGCCTTCATGCACAACGCCGACGGAGACACTTACCATCCTTCCTGGATAGAAAAAGACCCGGCCGAGAGGGCAAGAAGAATCGAATATACCCTCAGGTGCATCGACCTGGCCGAAAAGCTGGGCGCGCCGCACATCTCGACTGAACCCGGCGGGCCCCTGGACGGGATTTCCCGTGAAGAAGGGATCTCGCATTTTCTCGATGGCCTGAGGGCGGTGGAGGGCAGGGCGCGCGAGAAGGGAATAAGGATACTGATCGAACCGGAACCGGGGCTCCTTATCGAAAACAGCTCGCAATTTCTGAGATTTATGGAAAGCTCGACCCGGCGGTTTTCGGTTGAACTTCGACATCGGCCATTTTTTCTGCGTCGGGGAAGACCCGGCTGCCCTTATATTGCAGCTAAAGGATTGCGCGCCGCATTTCCATCTCGAAGATATCGCCTCTTCGCGAAAGCATCACCATCTAATGCTTGGCGAGGGGGCCATAGATATACCTGGTATACTCGAAACAATAGAAAATACAGGCTTTTCGGGCTACGTCACGGTGGAACTCTACACCTACTCGGAAAATGCCGAGGAGGCGGCAAGGAACGCGCCTTCAGATAGCCTGGCGACGCGGGCGGAACTTTCTACTCTTTCCATTATGTCTCTATAACCACCACCGCCGCTCCATACTCGCCTTCGTCGTGAAACTCAGGTGCCAGGAGCGGATCTTTCCGGGTGCAATATTAGGGCGCGCGGGGAGGGAAATATCGGTTTTCCGAGCGTGTCCTGCCTGACTTCGAGTATCCTTCCAGAGCACCGGATTTCTCATTCCAAGACCGAGGGCTTTTACGAAGGCCTCTTTAGCCGCGAACCTCAATGCCAGGCAGCCGGCGCGGTTTTTCCTTGCGGAGCAGTGCTTTCTTTCCAATTCGGTGCAACACCCGGATCTCGAATCGTCCCCCCAGCGGTCGAGTATCTTTCAATCCGGTCCACCCTCACCAGGTCTATTCCAACACCGTAAATGGGCATCCTGCTCACCAACTG
>CAVRZU010000217.1:0-10323 GCA_963725365.1 uncultured delta proteobacterium
GCATGCTTTTTAAACAGGTTTCCCAAGAAACTCATCTGAGACTCCTTTTCACAAAATCGTAAGCGACATCGGGCTGACCTGCATGCCCGCCATTATCCGCACCAGGACCCCCTCATCATCTTCTTCCCTGGAAACCAGCAGATATTCCGTCAATTCTTCGCCTGCGGCGGCCTGGACCCCCCGGCTGTAAAGCATCATGGCATGGTTGATGAAAAACTTCTCCCCACAGCCCCTGACGCATTCCCGGAACTCGATCGGACTTGCCCAATCCGGGCCTGGATTTTGAAAGACCCTATAATATTCGACCTGGTCGGGCGAGTGAAAATCCTTATATCCGATGAGGCCTGTTTTCTCATTGAGCCAAAGGTCCCAATCGTCAGGATAGACCTCATCGATTGTCTGGAAAAGAATTACTTCCAGCTCCTGCTTGCCGGCCGCCGCCATTCGGCGCCGCGCCGGCTCATCGCGTTGGGCAGGCCCCGCCATTGTATGCGCCACCTGGAGAATCCATTCCTCATCATTGAGGTCTTTCAGGTAGGCCCTATGGAAAGAAGTCCCAAGGCAATTGAATTCTCCGATTGCCATGACTGAAATATCACCGGAGGGGAGACCGATTTTAAAGTTTTCAGCGGCCAGGATAAAGTCGGTGGGATCGAACCTGAGGATGGCGTTCTGGTGAAGCCCCAATGGATAGTCCGGCTCCTTTTCAGGGCCTGCGGAAAAAACATCTTTTATGCGGCTGACCGCCTGCCTGCCCTTTTTTTCCAAAATTTTGGACACGACCCCCATCAGCAGCCCCTCCTGCGCATACGGACAACTACCACGGCAATAGCCGCTAGTCCAATTAACCATATCCACTGGGAGCCATTCGATTTCGGGGGTTCCTTTGAGGCAATATCAGCGGCAAACGCTATACCGTCAGCGTCCTGAGGCATAAATGCAGGGTCCTTTTTGACGCCCTGCTGCTCTAATGACCTGGACGACTGGTCCAGTTTCGCCACCTTCGCTTTGAGATCTGCATTTTCGGCGGAAAGACGTTCGACTTCCCCCCTGAACTGCTGCATCCCTGGATCGTTCTGGTGATGGTAGTACATGGCAGCGTATTGCGCTTCATTGATGTGATCGAGCATGAACCACAGCATCATGGCGTCCCAGATCCCGAAGCGGCTGTAGCTGCCGTACATATAAACAGGCGGGGACCATCTGTAGGTGTCGTAGAATACCGTTCGCCTCGCGTAATAATCCGAACCGGAGCTATAGCCGCTCCTGGACTGAACTGAGTTTATAGTGGCCGTTTCGCGCGATGAGGGTTTGTAGCCGCCCGGATTGGAACTCATTTGAAATTTGCTCTTTTGCGCCTTGTAATCTTCATATGCCCTGGCGCTTTCCTGCTTTGAAAAGCTCCTGTTCATCTGTTGCTGCAGGGGAGTCATTCTGGACTGACCGGGGCCTGCCTGCGACGTTGCAGCCGCACCGGGATTTCTTGTGCCCGAATTGCCATATCCGCCGGTAAATGGATTTTTGCTTCTATCGGTATTGGTCTGTGAGTTTCCATAGCCTCTTGGAGCAGGGAAACTGGATTTGGACCCAAAAGAAGAACTGCGCGAGGAAGAACTATTGCCCCATCCGCCGCCGAAACTCTTTCGTGCATGCGCCTCGGGCATGAACACCGAGATGGCCAGCAACAGACAAAAGACCGCGCACAGCGCTTTTGATCTCATGGTTCGACTTCCTTTGAAGTGGACCTCCTGCATGGTTATACAACCATCGGCATAATCAGGCTAAGATACCCCTGATCTTCGGGGGCCAGGAAGATGCCGCCATGGAACTGGTCCACCCATTCAAACCTGATTGTCGGGCTTTCCATGACTGAAATGCAGTCCATAACGTACTTAACGTTAAAGGCTACGCTGAAATCTTCACCGTCATAATCGATGTCGATAATGTCGTTGGCGTTTCCGAGCTCCGGGTTGCCTGATTCGAGTTCCAGGGAGTTTTTGGTAATGTTGAATTTTACGTGCCTGTAGGTGGGGTCGGTTACCACGGCGACCCTCTTGAGGGCCGGGTAGAGGACTTCGGTTGCCAAGGTAATTCCAAACGGCCTTTCGGCCGGAATAATCATTTCATATTCCGGGAATTCCGCATCGAGCAGAAGAGTGCTCAAGAAACGTGCTCGGGGTTCGAACACGAGCGATCTGTCATCCACTCCAATGGACGCCTCGGTCTCTTTTTCAAGCAGACGGTGAATTTCCTGGACCGCCTTTCGGGGCACAATGATCTCTCTGGCAATTTCAAGTCCGGGGAACGCTCCGGCAGGGACCTCGTAATAGGCCAGCCTGTGCCCATCCGATGATACGAACCGCAAATCGTTTTCTTCCGTAAAATGCCAAAGAAGCCCGGGGGCGGAAAATGTTTCTTCTTCCATCGGAATACTGTAGAGTGTCTTTTGCAGCGCGCGCCTAAGGAGGGCGGTATCACAGCTTGTAGCGGCAAGTCCTGATAGAGATTTATATTTGGAAAATCTTCGGCCGGGATGGTCGAAAGCTCGAATCGGGAGCGTCCGGCTTTGAACGAGCAGCCTGCCCCTCGGCGCGTTGATTCGAAAGATATCCTGTTCTGGGGTATTTCGCGCACTATTTCCAGAAGCTTTCGCGCAGAGGCGGTGCTTTTGCCTTCCGTAATCACCTGCGCCTCGATTTTTGTCCATAGACTCAGTTCCAGGTCCGTTGCCGAAAACTCTACGGTCCCATCCGCGCTAGCCTTTATAAGGCAATTATTCAGAATGGGCATCGTGGTCTTTTTTTCGGTAGCGCTCTGGATTCTTTGAAGCACTTGGACAAGGATTGCCTTTTCGACCTGGAAGTTCATGATATCCCTCGATTCGATGTTTTTATTGTTTTTATTCTTTTAACCTATAAAAGATTCATAATACTAATAAGGGGTACACAGATTGTCAAAAAGTTTATTAACCGCTCGAAATTTCAACAGATACGAGTTAACAATCCATTGACGATTCGTGTGCTGAGTGGGCTTTCGCCCGGCGGCTTCGATGGTTTTATACAATCTCTAAACAATATGTGAACAACACTTATACGGGAACTGACGGAGTTTTGATACGGCATTCGCGAACGCAATTCGGGATGAAAAGCTGTTTTTTTAGAGGCCTCACTTGGAAAAAGTTGCTATCATGAGCGCAACTTAGTGTAAAAAATGGCGAGGCGGGCTGAGGGACACTAAATTTCTTTAAAGGACACTATGCGAGTCATGGCGGTATCGCCGCCCTGCCCGGCATATGCATAGTTCTTGTTCTCCTGGCGTTTGCGTTGTAAATATTGACAATAGCTTCGGGGCCGGATATGCGGCCGGCGATAATCGGCCGGCGATGCATGGTCGTGAGTGGATGTAGGCCCGGGTTAAATCGGGCGGGATCAACAAATCGAAAGGAAATGGCGTGGGAAGAGAATATAGGCCGAACGTAAGAGAATCCGCTGTGATATCGAAACTGGATCATCAGAAAGAATCCCAGCGGTATCACGCAATGAACCAGCTTCGCCACAATATTGAAGAGATTGCAGACAGGATCTCGATGAAGCTGATCGAAGAACGCCTGATCGAGACTACCAGCAAGGCGGACTTACAGGACCAGATTCAATCAGCCCTTCAACAGATCCTCGACCTGGAAGAATTCGAAGTCCAATACCAGACGGCTAACCTCAGGACCCTGGTCGCTCGCCCCAATTTCGTGAGCTTGTTCGTGACGGCTTATGTCGTGGAAAAGCTTATCGATCACAAGTGCATAGTGGATATCTTCGGGACCGACGAGGAAATTTACGCCAGCGTCAACAAGCAAGTGAGCCGATTCATTCTGATAGATTAGAGGCGGACCGAGTTCGAAGGATTGGAATTGGGGAGAAAACTAGAATGAAAGACGTCGAAACGAAGGTCCCGCCAAATTTTATTCGAAATATAGTTGCGGACGATGTCAAAAGTGGCAAAAACGGTGGCAAGGTGTTGACCCGGTTCCCGCCCGAACCCAACGGTTACCTGCACATCGGGCATGCCAAATCCATCTGCCTTAATTTCTGGCTTGCGTCCGAATTCGGGGGGCTTTGCAACTTTCGGTTCGATGACACCAATCCCGGCAAGGAAGAGATGGAATACGTCGATTCCATCATGAATGACGTGCGGTGGCTCGGATTCGATTGGGATGAGCGGCTCTATCACGCATCCGATTACTTCGAGCAGCTCTACCAATGGGCGATTGACCTCATCAAGGCCGGCAAGGCCTACGTGGACAGCCTTAGCGCCGATGAAATACGCGAACACCGGGGGACGCTCACCGAGCCGGGAAGGGACAGCATCTATAGAAACCGCTCGGTCGATGAAAACCTGGACCTTTTCCAGCGCATGCGCGCAGGCGAGTTTGCCGACGGCGAATACGTGCTTCGGGCAAAAATCGACATGGCTTCTCCGAACATCAACCTGCGAGACCCGGTAATGTACCGGATCCGCCATATGGATCACTGGCGGACCGGCGGCAAATGGTGCATCTACCCCATGTACGATTATGCGCACGGGCAATCGGATGCACTCGAAGGCATAACTCATTCCATTTGCACGATGGAGTACGAGGACCACAGGGCGCTCTACGACTGGTTTCTGGATAACCTCGACGTTCCCTGCCATCCTCAGCAGATAGAGTTTGCGCGTCTGAACCTCAACTATACCGTAATGAGCAAGCGCAAGCTCCTGCAACTCGTCCAGGAAGGCTATGTGACGGGATGGGACGACCCGAGGATGCCCACACTGGCGGGCATGAGACGGCGTGGATATACGCCCGTGGCGATACGGAATTTTTGCGAACGCATTGGGGTTGGAAAGCGCGAGAGCCTTGTTGACTACAGCCTGCTCGAATACTGCGTCCGGGAAGATTTGAACCTGAAAGCACGGCGGGTGATGGCGGTTCTGCGGCCGCTCAGGGTAGTCATCGAAAACTACCCCGACGACCAGGTTGAGCAGCTCGATGCGATAAACAACCCGGAAGATGCCGCCGCCGGCGCCAGAAAGGTTCCCTTCTCAAAGGTGATTTTCATCGAACGCGATGATTTCATGGAAAATCCGCCCAAGCAGTTTTTCAGGCTCTCTATTGGCCGGGAAGTAAGGCTTCGCTACGCTTATTTCATTAAATGCGTCGAAGTGATCAAGGACGAAAAGGGCGAGGTAATCGAGTTGCGCTGCACTTATGACCCGGCCACTAGAGGAGGAGATTCCCCCGACGGCCGCAAAGTCAAGGCAACGCTGCACTGGGTATCTGCGTCTCACGCGATGGATGCGCAAGTGAGGCTCTACGACACCCTGCTAAATCGCGCCGATCCGTCGGAAGAAAAGCAGGGCCTGACTTTTAAAGACTTCATCAATCCCGATTCCCTCCAGATAATAGACGCCGCCAAACTGGAGCCGAGTCTTTCGGGAGCGCCCCTTGGCAGCATGTACCAGTTTGAGAGGCTCGGATATTTTTGTGTGGATCAGGATTCGATGCCGGAAAAAATGGTATTCAACCGCACGGTCACGCTTCGCGATACCTGGGCAAGGGTGAAGAAAGCAGAAGGAATAAAACAGTAAAACAGTCGCCAGTGGCCAGTCTTCAGGAAAACAAATAAACAGTTTAAGTAAACGCCCGATCCGGCCGATTGCTCCGTTAGGACATTATTGCTAAGGAGCAGGCGATGGACATTATGATAGGCGCAACCGTCACAGGGCAATACAGGCCCGATGCCGAATCACCTTCGGTGGAGGCAAAGTTTTTGGAAATCAAGGACAAAGGGGAGGCCGCCGGTTCGGGCAGCTCTCAGGGTCGAATCATCACGCTTCTGGTTCCGGAAGGGCAAAAGATTCCTCGCGGCGTTAATTCCGGAGACTATCGCATCTACCTCAAATTCGTTCATCGCCGCAAGTACGGCAGCTGAAAGACCGGACTCCCGGCACTATCGGTTTTTTGCGGCGTAAATTCCCATCAGCCGGCGCATTATTATCCAAGGCCTCCATTTCCCTTGTATTTTCTCTGCTTGTATTGTAGGAGCAACCGAAGAGGTTTCTACAAAACAGGCATCGATCCGAAATAAGCGGCGGGCAAATCTCGGGTCAACGCCAACGGGCCGGTTTCGGCCGTTGACCGGGGAGGCAGTATTCTTGATGGCTGACCAACGAATTGGCGCTGTGGCAAGAAGCACTAAAGAAACTCAAATTTCAGCACAGATAGTTCTGGATGGGACCGGAGGGGCCGAGCTCAATACGGGAGTCCCGTTTCTTGACCACATGCTGACTCTTTTTGCCGTCCATGGGCTTTTCGATTTGAAGATAACGGCAGCCGGCGACCTGGAAGTCGATGCCCACCACACCGTCGAAGACATCGGAATATGCATGGGCATGGCGCTCTCGAAGGCTTTGGGCGACCGGAAAGGCCTGGTCCGCTACGGACATTTTATGGTCCCAATGGACGAGGCGCTTGCTTCGGTCTGCCTCGACCTGTCAAACCGTCCCTTCCTGGTCTACGATACGCCGCCGATGGCAGAGCGGAGCGGTGAATTTGAAACTCAGCTTGTGCCCGAATTCTTCAGGGCCTTTTGCCAGAACGGCGGGATTACCCTGCACATCCGGATTTTGTATGGCGCCAACACTCATCACATGATAGAGGCGGCCTTCAAGGCGCTTGGCCGCGCGCTGAGCATGGCCGTATCAGTCGATCCCCGCCGCGGCGGGATACCTTCGTCCAAAGGGACGATTTAGGGCAATTAGGAATTGGCAATTAGGAATTACGAATGAACAACTCCGCTTTACTGCCTTTGGTAGTCTGGATGTTCGGTTTACCCGTCAAAGAGAGATCAGCAGGGTCGTGACCGTAAGCCTGGGTTGTAAGCACAAATAGATGCCATAATCTTTTTCCTCCGTATTTACCGGCGGGTCAAAGGATTTCCTCCAGTATTTCCACGACCGTTTGCACACAACATTTGCAAATCTTGTTCAAGTGATCGTTCTCTTTGAAAGATTGCTGTCCGCTTGCCGTGCACAGGTCGCAGCCTTTCAGCAGTTCACGGCAGGTGCATGAGCCGTGCTTTGACACGAATTGCAACATGAGTTCCCGGACCCTCCGGTACGTTTCCTCTGTACGCGCCTTATCTTGTCCCTCGCCTCGGCCGTTCTTGAGTCCTAAAGCGATTATTCCCCCGGTGACCGCTCCGCAAACCTCCTGCATGCGCGCCATCCCCGCCCCTAATCCGCAAGTCAATCTCAGGGCGGTATCCTTGTCGAGGCCCAGATCATCGCAAAAAGGGTAGAGAACCGCCTGAGCACAGTTATACCCGGCAAGAAACTTTGCCACGGCAATGTCGCTTTTTTTGCTCATAACGTACCTCCTCCGAAGAAGTTGTCAGTTCAAAACTCCATCCACAGATGACACAGATTGCGCAGATCGTAAAATAGAAAATTCAAGAGACAGCAGTGAGCAGTGAGCAATCAAATCGGCCAATTCCGGGCATCCTTGCTGTGTTGTTTTTTCTGAGGCCAACTTCTTTAAAATACCAAGGGTAATATCGCTGTTCAGAAAGTCGATCATTCCATTGACACTGCGCCCTTATTGTTCCATTCTACGCCTTAAAAATCCCTTTAAAAATACCCGAGCCGGAAGCTTACGCTCTTTTTAACCACTGAGAAGCGGAGCCGGAACTTTGAACCTCACCGACTACCATGCAAAGTATATTGCCTATGAGCTGACCCGTCGTGCCCGCCCGACAGCGTCGAGAAGCTCACCGGGGCGTCGCCGGACGCGCAGGTGATCTAAATCCTCATCAGATCGACGCCGCCCTGTTCGCATTCAGATCGCCGCTATCGAAGGGCGCCTTGCTGGCCGATGAAGTCGGTCTGGGCAAAACCATCGAAGCCGGTATTGTGCTCTCGCAAAAATGGGCCGAGCGCAAACGGCGCATCCTGGTCATCACCCCGTCCAATCTCCGTAAGCAGTGGTATCAGGAACTGAACCGAAAAATTTTCCTCCCTTGCCGCATTCTGGAATACAAAGTCCTACAATGCCGCCATCAAACAGGGACTCTTCCACCGTTCGAGGGACCGATATCGTCATTTGCTCCTACCAGTTCGCCCGGAGCAAGGCGGGCGATTTCAATAGCACGCACTGGGATCTGGTGGTGATTGACGAGGCCCATCGTCTCCGCAATGTTTACAAGCCAACCAACATCATCGCCAACACCCTAAAATGGCGCTCGCAGGCAAAGACAAACTCCTCCTGACCGCGACGCCTCTGCAAAATTCTCTGCTCGAATTGTTCGGTCTGATAAGCTTTATTGACGAGCACACCTTCGGCGACCTGAAAAGCTTTCGCGAGCAGTTCGCCAATCTGAACCAGGAGCAAGTCTTTCAAACGCTAAAGGCGCGGCTAAGCCCATCTGCCATCGCACGTTCGCCGTCAGGTGTTGCCTTACATTAAGTTCACCCGGCGCCTGCCACTGGTTCAGGAGTTCACGCCGGAAGAAAGTGAAGATCGGCTTTATCACCTCGTCTCCGATTACCTGCAACGCGAAAACCTTCAAGCACTGCCCGCCAGCCAGCGCTCGCTGATGACCTGGTGCTGCGCAAACTGCTGGCCTCGTCCACCTTCGCCATCGCCGGCGCGCTTACCTCGATCTCCAACCGGCTCAAAGACAAAGCTACGCACAGCAGGAACCGGCCGAATCGCTCGAAGAACGAACTGGATCAGGATTATGAAGCCCTCGATGAAACTGCCGAGGAATGGGACGAGGACCAGCCCGAGCGAACTGACTCTCCGATGCTGACCGCGCCGCCATCGAACAGGAAATCGCCGACCTTGAGATTTGCCAGCTTGGCACTCTCCATCGAACACAACGCCAAGGGCAAGGCACTGCTCAAGGCCCTGGACATCGCCTTCGCCAAGGCCGCCGAAATCGGCGCAGCGAAAAAAGCCATCATCTTCACCGAATCGCGCCGCACCCAAAGCTATCTGCTACGCGTGCTCGCGGACAGCCCTTCGCGAAGGCATCGTCCTGTTCAACGGCTCCAACACTGATGATCGTTCTAAAGCCGATTTATGCGGACTGGCTCCAGCGCCACAGGGCACCGACCGCGTCACCGGCTCCACGCACCGCCGACATGCGCTCGGCCCTCGTGGATTATTTTCGCGAGGAGGGCCGCATCATGATCGCCACCGAGGCGGGCGCGGAGGGCATCAATCTCCAGTTCTGCTCGCTTGTGGTGAACTACGATCTGCCCTGGAATCCCCAGCGCATCGAGCAGCGCATCGGCCGCTGCCACCGCTACGGGCAGCAGCATGACGTGGTGGTGGTCAATTTTCTCAACCGCAAAAATGCGGCCGACCAGCGCGTCTTCCAGCTCCTTTCCGAGAAGTTCCAAGCTCTTCGAAGGCGTGTTCGGCGCTAGTGATGAAGTCCTCGGCGCCATCGAGTCCGGCGTGGATTTCGAAAAGCGAATCGCCGGCATCTATCAGCGTTGCCGCAAGCGCGAGGAAATCCAGCGGCCTTCGACCAGCTCCAGCTCGAACTGAGCCTGGAAATCAACGAGGCGATGACCCGACCCGCCAGCAACTGCTGGAAAATTTCGACGACGAAGTGCGGGAAAAACTCAGGGTACGTGACGAGGCCTCCAAGGCTTACCTCAATCGTTACGAGCGCCGCTGATGCAGCTCACCCAGCACGAGTTGAACGGTCATGCCGATTTCCTCAACGACTCATACTTTTCGGCTGAACTGCTACCCTTTTCCAGAAAAATCCGCACGTTATTCCGCTTGGGCTTTACGAACTCCCGCGCCGTCAGGGTGATGCACACCTTTATCGCCTGAACCATCCCTTGGCCGAAGCTGTTATCGCGCAAGCCAAAGATCGCGAACTACCCTCAGTCGAGATTGAGTTTGACATACAGTGTCACGAGGGTAAGGTTACCATCCTGGAGCCTTTGATCGGCAGCTCCGGCTGGCTACTGTTCGTTTTCAGCGTCGAGTCGCTCGACCAAGCCGAGGATCATTTGATCTTTGCCGCGACTACGGATGAGGGGCAGTCTTGGAAGAGGAGACCGCCGCCCGGTTGATTACCCTGCCGGGGCGAATTTTTGGTGAGACTGTAGTTAGTGGCGATGCAGAATCAATGCTTGATGCGCTGGTCCAACAGCGACAGGTCGCGATCCAACGGGACATCTCCGAGCGCAATGCCCACTTTTTCGATGCCGAAGCTGATAAACTTGACGGCTGGGCTGACGATCTGAAGCTCGGATTGGAACGGGAGA